>NZ_LWUA01000112.1 GCF_005222955.1 Blastococcus sp. CCUG 61487
TCGGTAAGCCCCATTAGTCGTGTCAGGGACACGACGACCCGTCCCGGCCCGCGAACCGGTAGGCAGTCGCCACCATCGGGCCCGATCGGAGACTCGGCGTTTCGTAGCCACCGCGCGCGCTACGAAAGGCAGGCTGCCGACGTGCCGCGACGACGTACCTGCCTGGCCTGCAAGCGCCCCCTGGCTCACCCCGACACCGGCCGGCCCCGCACGTACTGCTCACTGAGCTGCCGACAACGGCTGTACCGCAAGCGCCGCAAGCAACAGCAGCGCGAGGAGGCGAGCCTGCTGGCTCAGCTGTGGGCCACCCCTGTCGCGCTACGCGCGCTGGTCTGGGCCGCGTTCCCGCACATCACCCTCGACGTCGCCGCCACCCGGGACACCGCGCTGACCGAGCTCTTCATCGGGCCCGACCAGACCGACCCTCGTCTTCGGGACGCCTTGAACCCGGAGGTGGACTGGGCCGAGCTGGCCGCCGGCGGAGCCTGCTGGATGAACTGCCCGTACCGGCGCGATCTGCTGCCGCGGTTCCTCGCCAAGGCGGTGGCCACCACCGCACACTGCGACGTGATCGGCCTGATTCCCTGCAAGCCGACCGAGCGCTGGTGGATTACGTGGGTCCGAGACGCCGGCGCTCGCTGGGAGGCCATCCCCGGCCGGGTGGCCTTCGACCATCCCGACGGGACACCCGGCCGGTCCGCTCCCATGGGTGTCGCGCTCGTGCACTGGCCGGCGCGGATCGGCGAGCTCCCTCCAGCTGGTGAGACGCGGCTGCTCGGCGTCGCGACCGACCGGTAGACGGCCGGCGCCGCCCTCACCGCGGCCGGGGACTCACTCGTTGTCGTGAACCGGCCGCCTGCCGCTCAAGGTCGACCGCGGCCCGGCCGATGCAGTCCGTGCGGTGATGAACCGCCGCCCCGCAAGGGGCCGCGCCCGCTCGGGCGCCGGGGCCCTGGGCCGTCCTTGAGACGGCCCAGGGCCCTTCTCCTTCGAGGCGCTCGCCGGGCGGCACCGGCCGACGGTCACCAGCCGTAGACGGCACGCAGGAGCGCGGCCATAACGGTCTCGCCCATGAAGCGCTCCCCGGCCAGGCACCGCGTCCACACCGTCTGCGAGACGCCGAACGCCCGGGCGGTGCGCCGACCGGCGCCGTGCTCCCGGACGTTCCGGTAGAGGACGACGAGCTCGTGCTGGATTCGGGCGACGTTCGCCGAGACCGCGTCGCCGCCGGCCGGCACCCGGCACGGTGCCTCGGCGACGAGACCGAAGCCGAGCGGGATGTAGTCGCGCGGGGTCAGCCGCCGGCGGCGGTCGAGGTGGTTGGCACCGGGTCGGTTCATGGCTGGCAGAGGTGCCGGCCCCCGGCTGACATGGCATTCGGCTAGTCACCCGGACGGGTTGGATGTTGCCCGGCGATGGCCGGGCAACATCAGTGATCTTGATGCGCCTCTCGCGCGCGCGGGCTGCGATCGGGTTCCGCCGCTGACCACAGCGGCCGACCTGAGAGGACCGGCGCAGTGACCGAGGAGAACCACAAGCCGCAGGCCCAGGGCCCCGGCAACCATGAGACGGCGGCAATGCCGGAGGGCGTCGGCACGCCCGAGTCCGCCGCGGCCAGTGGCGAGGACCACCACGAGAGCGCCGCGGCACCGCCGTCATCGAGCACGACCGAGGGCGAACCCATCGCACCCTCGGCGCCGCCGGCACCGGTCGCCCCGCAGCCTTCGGCCACCTCCCGCGAGCCCGGCCAGCGGCGCATCACCCGACACACCACCACCTCAACCACGCACACGGAGACGACAACCGACGAGACGGTGGTGGAAACGGTCGCGATCGCCCCGCCGGTGTACGCCGCACCCTCCGGCGAGCACCCGCGGCCAGTGGGCTGATGAGCGCCTCGACGACGGCCAGCACCACCGCGGCCTGGTGGCTGGCCTATCCGGACGTGTGGGCGGCGGAGCAGGCCGCGCTCGGCGCGGCCGACGCCACCTGGTCTCAGGAGGACACGCACGACCCCGTGGAGCCCGACGATGGACCTGGCGCTGTGCCACTGCTGGTGCTGAACGTCGACTGGCCGCACCCCGCGGCACAGCCCGGGGACCCGGCCACCCTTCGGCTGAGAGTCGACTTCCCGGCCGCGTACCCGTGGTTCGCCCCGCAGGTCGTGCTGCCCGAACCGCTGCCCGGGCTCTCCCGGCACCGCCACCCGGTCACCGGCCAGCTGTGTCTGCTGGCCGACCCCGAAGACTGGCAGGCCGGCAGTACCCTCGCCGGGCTGCTGACCGGTCAGCTGCCGCGGCTGCTGGCTGCCGGCCGCGACACCGGTGCCAGGCCGGCGACCCTGGCGCTGGAAGCCGGCGCCGAAGCGGCATGGACCCGGTCGCACCTGTCGCTGGGGGCGCTCCTGGTCGACACCAACTGCGTGCCGGCACCCGAGGTGCCCGGCGGCTGGGCGGACCTGATCACCGTGAGCAGGACGATCGCTCCGGTCTCCGCGCTGATCACGCTTCGAGGCCCGGAGCAGCAGGTGCTGTGGGAGAGCCAGGCCTTCACGCGGCACAACGCCCGCCGCATCAGCTGGGTCCGCCTGCCCGACACCCCCGCCGACGGCGTCGACGGAGCCGTGCTGTGGGCCCGGGCGACCGAGCAGCTGGCCGAGCTCGGCGGCGAGGACGAGCCGAACGCCGTCGCGGTGCTGGTGGACAGCGAGGGCCCTGGCCGGCGGCCGTGCGAGGAGTGGTTGCTGCTCACCCGCGGCGTGCCCAAGCC
This sequence comes from Blastococcus sp. CCUG 61487, assembly GCF_005222955.1. Lineage (GTDB taxonomy): Bacteria > Actinomycetota > Actinomycetes > Mycobacteriales > Geodermatophilaceae > Blastococcus. The sequence goes on from NZ_LWUA01000112.1 coordinate 2,770, forward strand.
GCGCAGCCTGGAGGCGCTGCTTGAGCCTGCCGAACCGCCCACCCAGGACGTGTCCCCTGCTGAGGTCGGTGGTGGGCAGCTGTCCCTGTTCGACGGAGACGAGCCTGCGATGCCAGCCCACGAGGTGCCGGCGGGCACACCGCCGCGCTCGCCCCAGGTACGGGTGCGGCGCAGCTACGCCATCGACCGGGACGCTCTCACCGCCCGGCTGCCCGGTGACCCCGCCCGCCTCGCCCAGGCCACGGCGACAGTCGTCGGGGTCGGCGCCCTCGGCGGGCCCGTGGCCCTCGAGCTGGCCCGCGCCGGCGTCGGCGGACTACACCTCATCGACGGCGACCTGCACGACCCCGCCACCGGCGCCAGGCAACTGCTGACGATCCGCGACGCCGGCAGCCCCAAGGCACTCGCCGTCGCACTCTCCCTCATCGACGTGAACCCCCACCTCCAGCTCACGACGGGGCTCCGCCCCCTGGGCGCCGACGACGGCCGCGAGCTGCCCGGGCTGACGGCCAGCACCCTGGTGATCGACTGCACCGCCAACCCCGCCGCCAACCGCTACCTCGCCGCCCACCTGGGCGTCACCGGGACCCCGCTGCTGATCGCCTCGGCAACCGCCGGCGCCTGGGGAGGTGCCATCACGGCGCTGCCCGCCGCCGGCGGCGGCTGCTGGGAGTGCCTGCAGCTGCATCGCGGCGCCCGCACAGTGCCGTGGCCGCCCGCCCGCCCCGACGCCCAGCTCACCCCCGTCGGCTGCTCCCACCCGACCTACGAAGGCGCCTGGACCGACAGCCTCGGCCACGTCGCCCTGCAGACCGCCCGCACCGCCATAGCGCTGCTCACCGCACCCGCCGGCGCGACAGCGGCGGCGTCCGGGAACCCCTACGGGGACCTGCAGGTGGTCACCCTCTACCGGCGCGGCCGCCCGGTGCATCCCCGCTGGCAGACACGCCAACTGACAGTGCACCCGGCCTGTCCCCTCCATCAGGCTCGTCGCCGCCGGGGATCGCAGTGACCGACCGGGCGGCGGAGTTGTGTGACGTCCTGCAGCTCTGCCTGACCTTCGCCACCTCCGGGTCCCCGGTGCAGCAGGCAGCGGTCGTCCGTGACGGACGGGCCGCGCTCGACGAGCTCCGGCAGCTGCTCGCCTCCCGGCAGTGGCCGCGGGTCGTCCGCGGCGGCCTGCCGCCCGGCCCGTACTTCCTGCAACTCGACGACCGGGCACTCACCGGCCTGCTCGCTGACACGCAGGACGCGTACGGCGAGCTCCAGGAACGCCTGCACACCGCCGAGGCACGACTGCGCGACTGCCAGGACCGCTTGCAGTCCGCTCTGTCCGCTTCCTCCGACGACACCGACCGGCCCGAGGAGACCCCGTGACCGAGCCACCCCACGACCAGGCCGGACACGAACGGCCGGACGTCAACGACAACGAAGCGGGAGAGCCGCAGGTGGTCATCCGGCTCCGCATCCCCGGCCCGGTGCCACCGAAGGCAGCCCCGCCCGGTGCGACCACCATGCGAGTGGTGACCGAGGGCGCCGTCTACGAGTTCCACGCCGGATCGATGACGGCAGTACGGCTGCGCCGCGACGGCAGTCACCTCCGCCGGGACGGTGAACCCCTGGCCCTGCTCAGCTGGCCGGCACCGGTCGTCGGGCGCGGCATGGAGCTGCAGCTGCTTGTGCGGGAGGACGGCATCCCCACGACCAGGTTCACCAGCACCGTGAGGCGGGTCGAGCGTTGAGCAGGCACCCGACCTGCCCGCGGTCGCCGTGATCAACGAACCCGAGGCGCGCCCGCCCGCCGCGGAGCACCGCTGGCGCTGGCAGAGGCACACCGAAGGTGCGATCGAGTGGGTCGCACCTGCTCCGGGACAGCTGGGTGTCGACGGCGGCACGGTCACCGTGAGTCCGCCCAGCGCCCATCCGGGCCGCTGCCCGTCATGCGGACGGGACACAGGCTTCCGCGTCGCGTTCCTCGTGCTGCCCGTGTGCTCACCGTTCGGCCCGGTCGGTGAGGGCTGCTCACGCGCCCATGCGACCGAGACCATCGCAGCGAGGTGGTCGAGCTGGGCAGACGTCGTCGCCGCGCACACCGAAGCGGCCGCCAAGCTCCGCGATCAGCCGGAGGTGTCGGAGTGGGACGAGCGGACCGCTGCCTACCTCGAGCACCGCGGTCAGTACGCCGCCTTCCTGGCCAGCGCGCCCACTGACGCCGCACGCCGCCTCGCCCTTCGACTGTGGAGCGGTGACCCGCCCCGCCTCAGCGTCGCCGACACCGCCACGATCGTCGCCGGCATCCTGGCCGAACCACCCGGATAGGACGCGCAGTTCAGCGGCGGGACGCGGCACGGAACAGGGCTGATGCCTGTTCTGGACAGTTGCCGATCAGGCGGAGTGCAGCGACCTGCCCCGACTGCTCGCGGGCGTGGCCACGCCTACCTGTGCCGCCCGGTGAGCCACGACGGCGTTGGACAGCAACGCGAAGCACACCGCGTCGAGCAGCTGACGCCGCCACCCCAAGCTCATCGCCCTGTTCACCAGCAGCGACCGCTTGAACGCGCTGTTGAACGCCTCGGAGTCGTTGCGGATCCCGTAGAGCCGGGCGAAGTCCTCCTCGCCCTCGGCGATCAGCCGCACGTTCTCGGCGCGGCGGGCATCGGGGTCGCCGGGCTCACCGTGCGGGGTGATCCAGGCGTCGAAGTCCCCCCGGGCGCACGGCACCACGAAGGCGGCGGAGAAGTGGTAGTTGCCGTTGCCGCGGCGGGGACGCTTCACCTGCCGGCGGGTGAGCCGGTGTGCCACGACCGGATCGCCGGTGTCGCCAAGCGTGACCTCCACGATCGCGCCGTCGACGGCGGCGAGGGCGTGGGTGCACGCGCCGTCGTCGGTGTCGTGCTCCCAGCTGCCCAGCGGGTAGCTCTTGACGGCCTTGAGCCCTCCACGCTCGGCCTTCTCCGCGTCGCTGAGCGGTGCCGCGGCGACCTTGTTGACCACGACCAGCCCGTGCCGGGTCATCAGCTTCTCCAGGTGCACGCCGCGCAGCGCGCCGTCGTAGACCACGGCCTGCACGCCGGCGCCGGCGACGCGGTGCACATCACCGATGAGCAGGACCGCGGCCTCGGCCTCCCGACCGGGCCGCTCGGCCCGCCCTACCGCGAGCACGACCCGCTGAAAGGCGGCATCGCCGCGGGCGTAGACGACGACCAGGTTGGTGCCGTGCACCGGGCCGGTGTGCCCGTGCCACTCGGCACTGTCGGGGTCGTAGCGGCGGGTCGGTGTGTCCACCAACTCGCCGGTGCCCTTGTCGCGGTAGCGGCGCACGCGCTCCCCCGTCTCCGGGTCCTCGATCCACACCACGGGCGGCGGCTTGTACAGCGAGCGGACGACCGTGCCGTCGCCGTAGACCGTTCGGGAGCGGGCCGGATGGTTCAGCGAACCCGGGCCCTTCGGATCCAGCAGCCCCAACGAGCGGGCCTGCGCCACCGAGCCGGCGATGAACAGCCGGTGCATCTCGGCCAGCGCCACATCGGTGGTGAGGTGGGTGTTGCGGGCGTACTGCCAGGCGGCCCAGGTCGGCGCCCGGTCCCCCGGCGGCGCCCACAGCTCGTCGGGCAGTTCGTCCCGCATGGCGGCAGCCTCGGCCTGCATCAGCGGCCACAGGCCGCCGGTGCGCAGCTCGGCGTCCAGCTTCGCGCCCGAACGGGTCATCCGGGCCAACACGCCGAAGGCGATCAGCAGGTAGCCGGGGTACACGGGTCGGCGCCCCACCGGCGGATCCGCCGGAATGAGTGTGCCCAGCTCGTAGATCAGGCGGTGCCGCATGACCGCCCGCACCTGCTCCACGGTCGAGGGCACAGCGCTGCGCGGGCGGCTCATCGCGCCTCCCGCCAGGCCAGCGCGATGTCCTCCGCGGCGGAGTCCAGGCTGCGCGCCCCCAGCCGCAGGGCCACCTCCTCGACCGGCGCACCGGCATCGAACAGCTCACGGCCCGCCCAGTGGCGCAGCGACGCCGGGCGTACATCCGGCTCCGCGCTCAACCCGGCCAGGTCCAGCACGGTGCCGAGCGCATTGCAGACGCTCGCCTGCCCGACGTGCCCACCGGGCCTCGCCGCCCCGCGGTAGGCCAGAAGCGTGTCCGGGGTGGCACCGGCCGCATGCAGTGCGTCCAGGTGACGCACCAGCACTGCCCGGCCCCATGCGGTCAGCTCCCCGGTGCGCGGGTCGTGGCGGCGGGTACCGGGCAGCTGCACCGCCTCGGGTCGGCGTGGGTGGTCCAGGTCGCGGATCCGCAGCGCGCTGATCTCGCTGGACACAGCGGTGGTCTCCCCCAGCGCCCAGCAGACCGCCAGCCGCAGCGTCTTCGCTCCCACGCCCATCCGGCTCGACATGCGGCACAGCGCCGCCTCGTCAGCGGTCAGCGGCCGTGCGGCGAGCACGCCGCGGGGGGGCAGGACCAAGTCCAGCGTGGGATCCCCGTCGTACCAGCCGCGAGATCGCAGCGATCGGTACAGCATCCGCAGACAGGTGCGCCGGGCGTGCATCGTGGCCAGCTCCGGCGGCAGCCCGGCCCGCGTTGGGGCGTGCACGAACGCCGCGGCGTCCTCTGGCCGTTCCTGCCCGAACCGGTGGACACCGGTGCGTTCCAGTCGGCGCACGTACCGGCCGACCGTCTCGGTGGCACGCAGCATCGTCTGCTCGCTGATTACCCGCTCGTCGCGCCACTGCGCGATCACAGCGGCCATCGCGTCGGCCAGCGGTGGCCAGGCTTTCGCCGTGGCCGTCGCCGGCGGGGTGCTCTTGGCGGCTACCCGTCGCCCCACGTCTTCTCCCTTGGTCGGGTGTGTGACGGGGGCAAGGTGCGGGCGATCGGTGCGGTTGCATTCGCCCGAACGTTCGATGACGGGCGTTCTCCAGGTCGTCGGCGGGTGATTGCGCAGCAGCCCGGAACCGCGCACAGACCTCCACATCCGGTCTCGCGCCGGTGACCGCCGGCGTCACGCCCGGACCGCCCTCGGGGCGGGCACCTCGCAGCTCATCCCCATCACGGTGACCGCGGACAACTCCACAGCGAACGACAGGACCCAGCACACACGTGCGGGCGGGACCGCGACGTCGCGCGCCGATGGCACCGAAGGAGGCGATGAGCAGCCATCGGGCGCGGCGGGGACGGGCTCCGGCAGAAAGGAGGTGAACAAGGCCGCAGCCACCCCAGCGACACCGAGTACGCGCCAAGACGAAGGGCAGCGCAAGGCCGACGTCCCCGGCCGGTGGCACCAAGGAGGTGATCAGCAGCCACCGGACGACGTAGCGGCCACCAGCCGAACATCTTGACCGACACACCGTTCGCTCAACTCCTGCGTGAAACTGAAGTGCTAACGTGCATCCGCCGAGCAAAGGGCAAGCGATGAGGAGGGCCCGTGGGCTCCTACAAGGCAGGCGAGTGGGCACGGCGGCGCTTCGGCGCAGCGGCCACTGATCTGGGGCAGGCGATCGCCGCCGGCATGCAGGAGGCGCACCACCGGGCACTGCGGGCTCATCTCGGCGGCGAACTGAGGACCAACGACGCCTACGGCGCGGCCCTGATGGTCACCCAGCACGAGCAACTGATCGCCGCCACAGAGGGTCTGCCGGGGGTGGTCATCCGCAAGCCCACCGGGGTGGTCAGCCGGTTCCCCTACGTCGTGGTCGAGGACATGGCCGTGGTCTTGATGCCATGGCGGTTCAGCAACACACCCGCGAAGCGCCGGGTCGATGCCCGGATGCCCACGCCGGTGTCCGTCCTGCGCAAGTCCCTCCTCGGCCTGGGCGCCGGCGTGCCGGCGTCGACCCAACTGGTGCTCGAGCAGAGCACGCTGGACACCGACGAGCTCGAGGCACAGCTGGCGGAGGAGCAGGAGGTCTCCGCCCAGCTGGCGAGCTTCGGCCGGGTCGTCACCGTGGCATTCGGCAGCAACCCGACCGACGGCCTCTTCGAACTCGGCTGGGGCGACGCGGAGCTGATCAGCGAGGACACCGGTCACGTCTTCTGGCACGCCTGGGAGGCGATGCCGACCGCGGAACCCGGCACCGCCGGACTCGCGGTGCCGACTCCGACGAAGCTGCGGTCCCTCGACCCCGTCGAGGGCTCCCGCGTGGGCCGCTTCGACGCTGCGCCACTCAACGAGGACCTCGGTCTGACCGCTCGGCCCCGCACCGTCCCGGCCCCGCTGAGCGAGTCGCAGCCGGAGGTGGAGCAGGCCGGTGACGAGGACGGGCAGTCATGAAGCCACCCGAGCAGCTGCGCCTGGTCGATCCGCACCCGGCCGGGACAGAGTCCGCTCGTCTGCAGGCCGTCGCTGACGCCTTCGACCCGGCACGACTGACCCAGGCACGCCGGCTGGCCGGGCTGACCAAACGGGCCGTCGCCGATGCGCTCGGAGTGTCGCCGGCCGCCGTCGGGCAGTGGGAGACCGGAACCACTCCCCGGCTGGACCACCTCGCGCGGGTCGCCGACGTGCTAGGCGTGTCCCCGGGCTTCCTGGCGGCCGGCCGGCCCTACGCCCGCCTGGACGCGGCCGCGGCTCACTTCCGCAGTCTGCGGTCCACCCCCGCCGCGCAGCGCGCGAAGGCGATCGCCTTCACCGAGCAGGTGTGGGAGCTCACCCACGCACTGGAGAAGCGGGTCCAACTGCCCCCCGTGGACCTGCCGGGCTTCTCCGGCGGAGAGGTGGACGCCGGCGCGGTGCCGGCCGATCCCGCCGCCGCCGCCCGCCTCCTGCGCGATCACTGGGGGCTGGGTAGGGAACCGATACCGCACCTGGTGCGCACCATGGAAGCCCACGGGCTGATCGTGACCCTCGTGCCCTTCGCCGGCACGGAGACCGCGAAGGTCGACGCCTTCTCCACCTCCCAACTACCGCGGCCGGTCATCGTGCTCACACCCGACCGAGCCGACGACGTCTACCGCCACCGCTTCACCGCCGCGCACGAGCTGGGGCATCTGCTGCTGCACGCCGACACCACGCCCGGCGATCCGGTGCAGGAGAAGGAGGCCGACGCGTTCGCGGCCGAGCTGCTCACCCCCCGCGAGGCAGTGGTGCCGCGGCTGCCCACCCGGATGGACATGCACGCACTCGACGGACTCAGCCGGGAGTGGGGTGTGGCCGTGGACTCGCTGGTCTACCGCTGCCGCGAGGTCAACGTCATCTCCGACGCCGCCTACCGGCGGGCGTTCCAGCGACTCAACCAGCTCCGCCAGCTCGGCCTGTTCCGACGGGAGTCGGTCGACGGCTACCCAGGCGAGGTTCCAGTCCTGCTGCGCCGCGCTTTCCAGCTCGCCAAGGAGCACGGCCTCACCATGCGACAGCTGGCCGACGAACTTCACCTGCCCTTGCCCCGACTGCGGCTGCTACTCGGCGATGACGACCCGCGACCCGAACTCCGGCTCGTCTGAATCGCGCCGCTTCCTCCCACACCTTCTACGGACAGGCTGAAACCGTGGCCCCCAAGCAGTCCCCGGCAAATCGGACCACCCTGTACCGATTCGAGCACCTCGTCGCCCTGGAGGACGCCATCCGGGAGAAGTACCGGGAGCAGGACGATTTCACGGCCACCCCGACGAAGGTTGGGGAGCGGGAGGCCCTCCTGTTCAGCGGCACGATGAAGACGAAGAGCGACAAGGTGCAGTGGGCGAAGCCCCTTCAGGAACTGACCGGCGAAGAGCTCGCGCTGACCAACAAGACGGCCGCGGCGGTCCTGCTCATCCGGCGAGGTGAGGATGGGGCCTGGGCGCTGACCTACGGGATGGGCTTCCAGCTCCTGGACCACGACAAGATCGACGGCGCCTTCGGCCAGCGTTTCGCCCTGCGGACGGCCGATCAGGCAGCGCTCAACTCCATCACCCGCAGCACCCTGGACTACCGCGGACGGACCGACCGCCTCACCAGCCCGGGCGGCGATCACATCCGCGGGTTCGGCGTCGGGGACATCGGCGAGCTGGTTTCCAGGATCGTGGGGCGAGCTGCCATTCCGGAGCTGACCGGCGGCGAGAAGCCCGTGACCATCCGTGGTGCGGACGCACTCAACATCCCGCTGGGGCGAAAGCCCGATCATCTGCTGGGCGACCTCGACTTGCTCGAGACCATCCTGGACAAGCCGGCCAGTCCTGGCCTGGAGTCACTGGAACAGCTCGTCGCGATCAAGCACCCGGAGAGCCTGATCGAGGAACTGAACGGCCACCTGAACGCCGCGCTGGCCGGTGCTGCATCCGACGCCTTGCTGACGACCGCCTGGCCGCACGAGCGCATCAACGACAACGGGATGCCCGACTCCTTCAAGATCAAGGGGAGGGGCGGCAAGAGCGGCGACGGCGTCCCGACGATCGATGACTTCCGCGTTGTCCTGGAAGACGAGCCCGCCGCGACGAAGCTGGACCGCCTCCGCCGGCTCAAGGTGCAGCTGTACCGGGACGCGGGTGCTACCGAACCGATGAGCCAGGAGATCCCGGCGGACCGGTGGCTGGCGTTCGAGGTCCACGAGAACCACCGCCGGTTCGTCTTCCACGACGGGCGCTGGTTCCAGATGGACCAGCAGTACGCCGAGAGGCTGCACGAGCGGGTGCGGCGGATCTTCGACCGCACACCTCCCGTGCAGCTGCCGACCTGGCCGGAAGGGATGGACGAGGCCGCCTACAACAAGTACGTCGCGGAGGAACTCGGCGGCCGTCTCATGGACAAGGAGATGATCCGGACGCCGATGCACCCGCGCGGCATCGAGGTCTGCGATGTGCTGCTGCCGCATCAGGTGCTGCTCCACGTCAAGGACGCCGAGAAGTCATCCCTCGCCAGTCATCTCCTGGCTCAGGCTCTTGTGTCCACCGACGCACTGCTCAACTACGAAGAGGTGCGACGGGAGTTCGTGGATCGCGTCGTTGACAGGGGCGGATCTCCGGCAGAAGTCCCCACCCGAGGCGGCGCCGTGGTGCTCGGCATGGCAAGGAAAGGGAAGCTGTTCGACAGCGACAGCTTGTTCACCTTCACTCAGGTCACGATGGTCAGGCTCGTCGAGCTCCTGGAGCGCCAGGGAGTGGATGTGTTCATCGCCCCGATCTTCCGGGACGCGTAGGCGGCTCGGCTGGCCGTTCCTGAAGCGGCGTGCGCGCATTCCACCAAGCACAGCTCAGCGTCCCCGGACGTGGTGAGTGGACCGTTCGCCGACGCCTCGAAAGGGCAGGTAGAAAGGGTTTTCTGCATCCACCAGAGGCCCCGTGGGTGCAGAGGATTCCCAGACCACTCACCCAGAACCGCGAGCTCTGTGGCCGTCTGCGGCCCGGTGCGAGGCTACCGCCCCCTCGACCGCCTCCCCGGCGCCGATCGGCTACTCGGGCCAGGCGGAGTTCCGGATCACCTCGACGAAGTCGCCGCGGACGAAGCCGGGCACGAAGTGGGCGAGCACGTCGGCCTTCACGTTGCCGAACGTCGTCTCCGGGCGGTCCCGGATGCCTTCGGTGAACGCGGCGAGGATCCGGTTCTTGAAGTCCGGCCGCGGGTGGGCGGCGACGACGGCGGCGCGCTGTTCCTCGGAGACCGCGTCGTAGCCGATGCCGAGCACGTCGAGCTCCACCCCCCGCGTGACGAGCGCGATCTCGCCTGGCATGTGCAGCGGGATCTCCGGCGTGGTGTGCAGCGCGATCGCCGTCCAGACCCGATCGGCGGCCTCGCCGGTGACGCCGTGGGCGTGCAGGAACCGCCGCGCCTCGTCGGCGCCGTCGATCTCGAAGCGCTGGTCGGTGCGCCGGTACCGCTCGGTCAGGCCGGGTCGTGGAACATCGCGCCCACGTAGAGCAGCTCCGGGTCGAACTGCACCCCCTGCTCCTGCCCCCGCAGCGCTCCCCACACGAACACCCGCCGCGAGTGGTCGAACAGCAGCGGCGAGGCCGCCTCGCGCACCAGGTCGGTCGCCTCCCGGGCCAGTGCGCTGTCCGGGATCTGCACGCCCGCGATCGATTCAGCCATGTCCTGCTCCACTCCCTCGTCCGGTCCGACCCCCAGGGTGGTCACCGGGAGCTCTCACAGCACGTCGAACGCCAGCAGCAGGACGATCGTGAGCAGTGCGGAGACGGCCAGCGAGCCGAGGCAGCCCAGCCGGCTGGAGAAGAAGACGAACACCTCGACCGGGTGCCCCGCCGCCGATCGCGGCAACCGCATCCGGTCGCGCTGCGTGATCCGGACCGTACGGACCACCCGTTCAGGGGATGCCGGAGCAGGCGGTCGGTTACGTACCGTTATCGCCGTCCGCCCCTGCCTCGTGCCCGGGCGGCCCCGTGCCCCGGCCCGGCTGACCCGTTCCCCCCGGGCCGGCCGGGCCGGCTTCTCTCACCGGTGCCGGCTCGGCACCCGCGCCATCACCCGCCCGGCCTGCATGCGCACCTCGAGCTTCTCCTGCGGGTTGGCCGCAGGCCCGCGCCGCGGTTCCCCGCTGTCGAGGTCGAACGCCGAGCCGTGCCACGGGCAGACCAGGCAGGTCGAACCCCGCACCTCCTCCACGGTCCCCTCCGCCAGCGGGCCGGACAGGTGCGAGCAGGCCCCGACGAAGACGTCGACCCGGGTGCCGCGCCGGACGACGGCCAGCGGGACGTCGGCGGCACCACCCGTACCGGTGCGCCGCGCCGGCCGCCCCTCGGCGAAGTCGTCGAGCGGGCCGAGGTCCAGCCAGTCGTCGGGCAGCGCGCGGATCGCCGTCGCCGCGTGCGAGGCGCCCGACGACTGGGCGTACGACATGTGCCCGCCCACCGCCGCCGAGCCACCGGCGATCGCCAGACCGGTGTAGGACAGCACGCGCCCCAGCCCGCCGCGGTCGCGGCGGCGGGCGGCCAGCGAGCCGACGTAGAGCCCGAGCGCGACGGTGTTGGCGACGGCGTGCAGCGCGCCCAGCCGCCGGACCCCGGCCCCCTGCTCCGACCAGTCGGCGGCCCCCGTGGCGGCGGCCGGCACGGCGGCGGCCACGCCCAGGCCGATCAGCGCGGTGGCTGCGGGGCGCATCCGCGGAACGGCGTCCAGCACGCCCGCCGACACCCAGCTGCCGACCGGGACCTGCACCACGACCGGGTGCAGTGCGTGGCCCAGCCACGTGCCGTGCAGGAGGTCCTTGACCGCCGGCGGCCTGAGCGCGCCGAGCACGGCGCGGCGGGCCGGTTCGATCGCCTTGTCGAACGCCGCCACGTCCGCCACCCGATCCAGGAAACCCATGAGGCTCATGAGCGGCCCCCTACCCCCGGGTCGCCGCGACGACTCGCGCCGTCACGGCGCGGTCACGTCCGGGTGGTCCCGGTGGAACCGATTCCCCTTTCGTCAGCCGGAACCGGCATGCTGACCTGTGCCGACGGGTTCCACGAGGAGGAGCCCGGACCGACCCGGCCCGATGCCGCCCGAAGGAGCCCCGTGACCCGCCCCTCCCTGCTGCGCCGCCGCCCCTCGGCGAGCGACGCAGCAGGCGACCCGGTGGAGACCTCCGCGGCTCCCGTCTCCCGGAGCGAACGGTTCGCCGCCCGGCTCCGGCAGGACGACGTCCTCGCCCAGTTCGTCAGGTTCGTCCTGGTCGGTGGTTCGACGACGATCGTCTACGCGCTGCTGTTCATCCCCCTGGAGAGCAACGGCTACCTGACCGCCCACCTCGTCGCCACGGCCGCCTCCACCGTGCTGGCCAACGAGCTGCACCGCCGGCTCACCTTCCACGCCGAGGACCGCGTGGGCTGGTTCACCGCGCAGTGGGAGGCGGGCGGGGTCACGGTCATCGGCCTGCTGGCCACCAGCGCCACGCTCGGCTGGCTCGAGACGACCGCCGCCGGTGCGCACGTGGCGCTGCAGATCACCGCCGTCGTCGTCGTGACGGCCACCGTGGGCCTGCTCCGCTTCCTGGCACTGCGCTGGATCTTCCGCGGCCCGGCCCCTCGCCGCGCCTGAGCCCGGCGCGCGGCGGGCCGCGCGTTCGACCCGCCGCGACCCCGCTTCGTCGCTAGCGTGGTCGAGGTGAGCGGGGCGAGCGTCCAGGAGAGCGAGCCGGACGTCGAGGCGACGTCGCCGTGGCGCCGGCGCGGCCGGGTCGCCGGGCTCTGGCTCGCGCGCATCGGGCTGGCGCTGGTCGGCGCGCTCGTCGCGGTGCTGCTCTTCGCCCGGATCTCCGCCCCCATCGGGCCGTTCGACGCCTCGCTCGCCATCCGGCCCGGATCCGGCGGCGCCGAGGTCGCCGTCCCGCCGCTGGGCTCGCTCGCCGTCGACGTCTTCGACGGTCCGCTGCGCCTGGACGTCCAGCTGCAGCGCGTCGACCAGGTCCGCGCCCAGGAGCTGGCGAACGACCCCGTGCGCCTGGCCGGGGTGGTCGACCGCGTGACCGAGGACCTGCAGGGCGCCGTCGTGAAGCTGGTCGTGATCACCGTGCTGGTGGCGCTCGCCGGCGCGGCCCTGGTCTCGTGGCTGGTGATCCGCCGGCGCCGGGAGCCGCTCATCGCGGCCGGGCTGACCGGCATCCTGCTGCTCGGCATCGGCGGAGTCGGCGCCGCCACCTGGCGCCCGGAGGCCATGGCGACCCCTACCTACACGGGCCTGCTGGTGAACGCGAACAGCCTCATCGGCAACGCGCAGGACATCGCGGCCCGCTTCGACGCCTACCGCGCGTCGCTGGAGGATCTCGTCGCGAACGTCGGCTCGCTGTACAGCACGCTCTCGGCCTTGCCCGCGCCCGGCATCGCGGACCGGACCGTCACCCTGCTGCACGTCTCCGACATCCACCTCAACCCCGCGGGCTTCGACCTGGTCCAGCAGGTGGTGAGCCAGTTCCAGGTCGACGGCGTGCTGGACACCGGCGACATCACCGACTGGGGCAGCTCCCCGGAGAACACGCTGATCTCCTCCGTCGGCACCCTCGACGTGCCCTATGTGTTCATCCGCGGCAACCACGACTCGGCCGCCACCGCCGAGCGGATCGCCGCCCAGCCCAACACGACGGTGCTGGACGACTCGGCCACCGAGATCGGCGGCCTCACCATCGTCGGCGCGCGCGATCCGCGGTTCACCCCGGACAAGTCGACAGGGGACGACGACGCGGGCCCCGAGGTGCTCGTCGCGTCGGGCGAGCGGCTGGCGGAGTTCGTGGAGACGCTGGACGTGCTCCCCGACGTGGCGCTCGTCCACGACCCGAAGCAGGCACCGCCGCTGGACGGCGAGGTACCGCTGATCCTGGCCGGGCACACGCACAACCGGGCCGTCTCCGAGCTCGACGGCGGCACGCTGCTCATGGTCCAGGGCTCCACCGGCGGTGCGGGCCTGCGCGCGCTGCAGGGCGAGTACCCCGAGCCGCTGACCTGCACCGTCCTCTACTTCGACGCCGAGACCGGAGACCTCCGGGCCTACGACGAGATCACCCTGGGCGGCCTCGGGGAGGCCGAGGTGATGATCGAGCGGATCGTCGTGCCGCCCGACGCGGACGAGGACGAGGACGGCGGCGAGCAGGACGGGGACGAGGACGACGGGGGCTCGTGAGGCCCGGCCGACCGGGCGCCTCGCTGCTCCGGCGAGCGTGCGGCCCTACCCTCGGGCCATGTCCGTGACGACGACGTCCCGCGCCCGGCTGGCCGGCGGCCTGCTCGCTGGCGGGCTGGCGCTCGGCTCGCTGGCCGGGTGCACCGTGACCTCCGAGAACGTCTCCTGCTCCACGAGCTCGTGCACGGTGACGCTGCGCGGCGACGGCGCGGAGGCCGACATCCTGGGCACCACCCTCTCCTTCGGGGGCGTCGAGGGCGGGCGGGCGTCGCTGAGCGTCGGGTCGGCGAACGTCTCGTGCAGCGAGGGGGAGAGCGTGGCGGCCGGTCCGCTGCGGCTGGAGTGCTCCTCGGTCGGCGAGGACTCCGTGGAGCTGACCGCGTCCCTGGGCTGAGCGGTACGGTCGGTAGCGCCCCTCCGCGGAGGGGTCCGCGAACGCCATGTATTGTTTCGTCTGCCCCCGGCAGAACGAGCCCTCATCGTCTAGTGGTCCAGGACGCCGCCCTTTCAAGGCGGTAGCACGGGTTCGAACCCCGTTGGGGGCACATCACCACAGCAAGGCCCTGTAGCGCAGTTGGTTAGCGCGCCGCCCTGTCACGGCGGAGGTCGCGGGTTCGAGTCCCGTCAGGGTCGCCGCCCGGTGTTCGCGCACCGGGAGGGGCAGGTAGCTCAGTCGGTACGAGCGCTCGCCTGAAAAGCGAGAGGTCGGCGGTTCGACCCCGCCCCTGCCCACACACTCCACCCGGCCCCCGGCCGGGGCACCCCCGCTAGGCGCCCGCTCCGGGCTCGCCGGCCGTCGGCAGCACCAGAGCCGCGAGCTGGTCGTAGACCTCGGCGTGCACCCGCCGGACCGCCTCCCGCTGCTCCTCCCGCCACGCCCGGTCTGCCGGGCGCAGGATCGGCCGGGTGAGGGCGGCCGACACGGCCGCGGTGAGCGACACCGGGTCGAACCCGTGGACCTCGTCGTTGGCGTAGGTGACGACCTCCGACCACTGGTCGGCGAAGAACCCGCAGCTCGGTGCCACCACGCGGGTGCCGACGTCGCGGCAGACCTCCAGGTCGCGGGAGTGCGTACCGCACCGCTCCGGCAGCACCGCGGCGTGCAGCTGCTGCAGCTGTCCGGCCAGCTCGTGCGGCTCGTGGTGCACCAGCTCCAGCTCGCCCCGATCGGCCATCTCGCGGACACCCGGGTGCACCTCCCCACCGGCCGCGGCGAGCACGCGCAGCCGGCCGCCGCCGGAGACGGCCCCGGAGGCCGCGGCCCGCGCCACCGCCACCGGGTCGGGCACCGCGGCCGTGGCCGCCCCCAGCCGCACGCCCACCAGTCCCCGCTCGGCCCCGAGCTGCGGATCGGGCACGGCGAGCGACGGATGGGCCAGCACGATCGCGGTCCGGCCGTACCTGTCGGCGATCTCGTCGGCCGCCGACGGCGTCAGCGTGATCACCACCTCCGCCGTCGCCAGCACCGTGCGGAGCTCGTCGTCGTGCCCGCGCCGGGAGCTCTGCAACGGGTTCCGGAGCTGGTGCACGGTGACCACCAGCGGCACCCCGAGACGCCGCACCACCTCGGTCCAGCCCTCCAGGTCGTGGCCTTCCAGGAGTCCCTGACCGGAGTGCAGGTGCAGGACGTCGATCTCGCCGGCGTGCGCGGTCAGGTGGTCCTCGTCCAGCCACGGGCTCGGCCCCTCGGACGGCCCGACGCGGACCACGTCGGCGGGGAGGACGGCGTCGACGTACGGGTCGCCGAACGGCACGCTCGCCACGCGGATCCGGCCGGGCGCGGCGGCGGACTGCTCGCCCGGACGGGCATCGGGGTCGATCACTGACTTCTGTCTGCTCCTCGGGCGGGCGAGCACCGGGCGGCTCGACCTGGATCGTCCCCGGCCACGGATGGCACGGGGACGGCCCCAGCACCTACCCCGACGGCCGCTCGCAAACCCGCCGGCGACTCCAACGGGTGACCACGGGCATCCGGGGCGTCAACCGGCGGACGTCGCCGAGCCCGCCTGGACCTCGCTGCGCGCCTGCCGCGCCGCCGCGTAGGCCGGGGCCCGGAACCGGGCCAGGGGCCCGTCCGGCGCGAGGCCGGGCGGCGGATGGCACACCGCGTCGAAGCGCACGTCCGGATCGAGCGGCTCCGCGGGACGGCCGACGGTGAGCCGCCCGAACGTCCGCCACTCCCCCAGCCCCCGGGCTGCGGCCAGGTCGAACACCACGGGGCGCTCCCCGGCGGCCCGCACCAGCGGCCCGGCCTCGGAGGGGACGTCGTCGGCCACCGGCAGGGCGGCCAGCCGCAGCGGCCCGGCCGCCGTGCGGTACGCCATGATCGAGGAGTGGACGGTCGCCGCGTCGACGCGCGGTACCGGCACCAGCCGGGTGAGGGCACCGCGCCCGGTGGAGGAGAGCAGCAGGTCCACCGGCGCCGCCGAGCCCGCGCCGAGCCGGACGGCGATGCCCAGTACGTCGGGCAGCGGCGCCGGCAGCCCGGCGCCGCGCGAGAAGCGGACGACGACCTCCTCGCGGCCGGACGCATCGAGGAAGGGCACCCCCCACGCGGGGCCGCCGCCGAAGCGCTCCAGCACGCCGCGGAACACCGCACCCCGCGGGTGCATGGGCTTGCCCCGGCGCCACCGGGCCAGCGCCCCGAGCGGCACCGCCGCCATCCGGCCGGCCGTGCGCGGCAGGTCCACCACGTCGATCTCCTCTCGCCGGGACGCTCCCTACCCCGCTCCACCCCGACCACGCGACACCTCCGGCGCGGTCCGCGGCGGGGGCTGGCCGGACGCGGCACGGGCGGCTAGCGTGGGCCGACGGCGGCCCGGACCGTTGTGCACTGCTGCGCCCGGATTCGCGGAAACGCCGAGGTCGAGCGGCGAACTGTGCGGAACCCGACGGCGATCTTCGGCGGAATCTGCCCGATGCGTCGCGATGACACGGAACGGTCCGCACAACTACGTTCGATCCATGCTCTCGACGCTCCTGGTCATCGCCGGTGTCCTCGTGGGGCTGCTCGTGCTGCTCGCCGTGATCGTGAGCCTCAGCGCCCGGCCCGCCACAGTCGCGCGCGACTCGGCGTCGACGCGGAGCGAGACCTGGGTCGCCCAGGCCGGCCGCCCGCACCCCGATGCCTGGTCGCCGGCGACCAGCACGACGACCAACGAGATGCCCGCCGTCCGCTGAGTCGTCCCCCCGGTCTCCGAGGTCCCGGTGGCTGCGGCATGCGCGCCGCCGGGACCTCGGCCCGGGCTCCGCGGCTGAGCCGGCTCAGGTCATGAGCTCGGCGGCGCGCTCCCCGAGCAGGATCGCCGTCGCCGCCGTCCCCCGGCTGGGCACGGTCGGCAGCACGGAGGTGTCGACGACGCGCAGCCCCGCCACGCCGCGCACCCGCAGGTGCTGGTCGACGACGGCGCCGGGGTCGGAGTCGGGCCCCATCGGCGCGGTGCCCGAGAGGTGCACCGCCGTCGTCACCCGCTCGAGGAGCCAGGCGTCGAGCACCGCGTCGTCCTCCAGGACCGCGTCGGGCAGCGCCGCCGAACGTGCCGCGACCTCCGCGAACGCCGCGCTGCCCAGCAACGCCGCCGCGGTGCGGACGCCCTCGCGGAGGCCGTGCCGGTCGTCGGCCTCGCCGAGGTGGCCGTACTCCAGCCGCGGCGGGCCGATCGGGTCGTCCGGTGCCAGGCTCAGCCGGCCGCGGCCGACCGGGTGCTGGAGCCCCACCGAGACGGCGGGTTCGGCGTCGCCGGCGAAGGGGCGCAGCCAGGGCATGAGCTCCACCTCCCGGCGGCTCCCGGCCAGGGGGAGGTGCAGCAGCCCGTGCAGGGCCGCCGTCGCCGGGGGCAGCGCAGAATCGGGCCGATAGGGGACGTAGACCAGCGGGTGGTCGCTGAACGCCGAGCCGACGCCGGGCAGGTCGGCCACGACTTCGATCCCCGCGGCGCGGAGGTCGCGTGCGGGCCCGAGGCCCGACACCAGGAGCAGGTAGGCCGAGCCGACGGCGCCCGCGCTCAGGACGACCTCGCCCGCGTGGACGGGCCCGTCGTCGGTCAGGACGCCGACGGCGCGGCCGTCCTCGACCAGGACCCGCCGGACGGCGACACCCCCGCGCACGGTCAGGTTGGGCAGCGCCCGCCGCGGCGCCAGGTAGGCGATCGCCGCGTTGATCCGCACCCCGCGGTCGACGTTGAACGGGATGCGGCCGTAGCCGGAGGGGGACTCACCGTTCTTGTCCGGCTCGTCGGGGAGCCCGAGCTCGGCGCAGGCGGCGGCGAAGGCGTCGGCCAGCGGTGAGGGGCTGGGCAGCCGGCGGACCGGCACCGGCCCGTCGTCCCCGTGGTCCGGGGAGGTCCCGAAGTCGTGGTCGGTCTCCAGCCGGCGGAAGGCCGGGAGCACCGCGTCGTAGGTCCACAACGGTCCGGCCGCCCACGCGTCGAAGTCCGCCCGCCGCGCGCGCACGAAGACGGCGGCGTTCACCGCGCTCGAACCGCCGGCGATGCGGCCCCGCGGCACCCGGGCGGCCCGGCCCGGGATGACCTCGGCGGCCAGGTCCCAGTTCGCCGCGTGGCCCGGCGCGGCGGCGGCCAGGCTCGCCGGATCGAGCACCTCGGCGGGCCACTCCTCGCGGCCCAGCGGTACCGCCCCGGCCTCGAGCAGCAGCACCTCACGGCCCGCATCGGCCAGCCGGGCGGCCAGGGCGCACCCGGACGTGCCGGCGCCCACCACGAGGACGTCGGGCCGGCTCACCGCTCAGGTCCCGTCGAGGCCCAGCACGCCGGGCAGGTCGAGCCGGCGCACCTTGCCGGTGGAGGTGCGCGGCAGCTGGTCGAGGCGGTGCAGCGCCTTGGGCCGCTTGGCCGCCCCGAGCCGCTCCCGCGCCCAGGTGGACAGCTCCAAGGGGTCGGCCTCGCCGACGTAGGCGCCCACGACCAGCTGCCCCCACTCGGGGTCCGGCACCCCGAAGACGGCGCTCTCCACGACGCCGGGGTGCGCGTCGAGCACCGCCTCCACCTCGGCCGGGTAGACGTTCACCCCACCGGAGATCACCAGGTCCTCGCGGCGGCCGTCCAGCCAGACCACGCCGTCGTCGTCGACCCGGCCCAGGTCGCCCACGGTGACCAGGTCCCCGCGCCAGGCCGCGGCCGTCTTCTCCGGCGCCCGCCAGTACTCGAAGCGGGCCCAGCGCGGCACCGCGCACCACAGCTGCCCGCGTGCGTCGGTCTCCAGCCGCCGGCCGGGTCGCGCGCGGCCCACGCTGCCGGGGCGGGCCAGCCAGTCCTCCGGCGAGCAGACGGTGAACTGCGCCTCGGTCGAGCCGTAGAACTCCCAGACGCTGCCCTCCGGGAGGGCGGCGAGCACGGCCCGCTTCAGCGGCTCGGGGCAGGGGGCCCCGGCGTGCACGAGCCGCCGGAACGACGACCAGTCGACCGGCGGGCCGTGGCCGAGCAGCCGTTGCAGGTGGGTCGGCACGCAGAAGGTGGTGGTGGGCCGCAGGGTCCCGATGGCCTCCGCGGCGCGGGCGACGTCGAACGGGCCCGGCAGCGCCACCTCTCCCCCGGCCAGCAGGGTGTGGATCGCGAAGCGCAGCGGCGCGCTGTGGTGCAGCGGGGAGAGCACGAGGTGCCGGTCGTGCGGGCCGAAGCCCCACAGGTCGATCTCCTCGGCCGCGAGCGCGCGGGCGTCGTCGTCGGCCAGGACGCCGGACCACACGCCCTTGCGCCGTCCCGTCGTCCCCGACGTGTAGTGCATCGGCCGGGCGAGCGGCACGTCGGCGAGGTCGGCCTCGTCGGTGCCGGTGAGCAGCCGGGCGGGGTCGTCGGCGACGTCCAGGGCGGGGTCGGCGTCCTCGGCCAGCGCCGCCCGCTCCGCGGCCGGCAGGCCCGGATCGAGGACGACGGGCACGATGCCGGTGCGCAGCGCACCGAGGACGACGGCCAGCAGCGCCGGCGACGCCGCCGCGGAGACCAGCAGCCGGTCCCCGCGACGCACGCCCGCGGCGGCCAGCGCCGCCGCCGCCCGCCGCTGGTCCCGCTCGCTCTCCGCGCTGCGGACGACCGGCACCTGGCCGGAGCTCACGGCTCGACTCACGCCGGGCGCACCGTGCCGTCCGGCGCCTGCTCGACACGGCCCTCGGCGCGCAGCTTGTCCAGGGTCGCCCTGGTCGACTGCGCGGCCGCGAACCAGACATTGCGCGGCACCTCGGCGTAGATGCTCGCGACCAGCTCGTCGACGGTCGTCGCGCCGTCCTGCAGCGCCGCGAGCACCTGGCCCTCGCGGTAGGCCCGGTGGGCGACGTAGTAGTCGAGGACGGCGCCGGGGTCCTCGGTCAGCTCCGGCCCGTGGCCGCAGTAGAGCGCGCTGGGGCCGAGGTCGCGCACCCGCCGCAGCGACTCCAGGTAGGCGACGACGTCTCCCTCGGGATGAGTGACCACCGACGTCCCGCGGCCGAGCACGTGGTCGCCGACGAGGACGGCGCCGGACTCGATGCGGAAGGCCAGGTGGTCGTCGCAGTGCCCCGGGGTCGGGACGACGTCGACCGTGGTGCCGGCCAGCCGCAGCCGGTCGCCCCCGGCCAGGACCCGCCCCTCCGGCCCGGCGACCTCGGGACGGCCGGCCATCACCTGGGCGCCGAAGCGGGCCGACCAGGGCAGGGCCGCCTCGGCGTGGTCGCCGTGGTGGTGGGTGACCAGCACCGCGGCGCACCGGGCGCCCCGGGCGGCCAGCGCCTCCTCGACCGCGGCGAGGTGCGCGGGGTCGTCGGGTCCGGGATCGACGAGCACGGCCTGTCCGCTGCCCGGTGCGCCCACGAGGTAGGTGTTCGTACCGTCCAGGGTCATCCCCGAGGGGTTCGGCGCGAGGACGCGCGTGACCAGCGGCTCCAGGTCGGCGGTGCGCGGCAGCGTGCCCGGTGCGGGCAGCTGCCAGGTGGCGCGCGGATCTGCCGGTGCGTTCATCCTCGGCACGCTAGCCCGACGGCCCGTCCGGCCGGGATCAGGGGCACTGCGGCCCGCCACCCATCCCCGAGGTGGCGGACCGCAGTCGTCTGCGGCAACCAGTCGTCTCCGGCAACCGGTCGTCTCCGGCCAGTCGTCCTCAGCACACGGTGCCGAGATCGACCCCGCGTGCCCGCAGCCACGGCACCGGGTTGCTGTGGCCGCTGTACATGAGGCCGCGCGGGTGGACCTCGAAGTGCAGGTGCGGCCCGGTGGACTGCCCGCGGTTGCCCACCTCGGCGATCACCTCGCCGGCACGGACCCGGTCGCCGGCCCGCACGAAGTAGGTGTTCACGTGGCCGTACACGGTGACGTAGCCGTCGTCCCCGAGGATCCAGATCGCCAGGCCGAACCCGCTGGCGGCGCCCGCCCGCTGCACCACGCCGGAGTGGGCGGAGTACACGGGAGTTCCGATCGGGGCGGCGATGTCCACCCCGCCGTGCAGCGATCCCCAGCGCGGTCCGAAGCAGCTGGACACCCGGCCCGACGTCGGCCGCACGTAGGGGCCCCCGCCGGCCGACGAGCCGCCCCCGCCGGTCGACGAGCCGGAGCCGGAGGAGTTCCGCGCGGCCGCAGCGGCCGCGGCCGCCTCGGCCGCGGCGCGCTCGGCCGCCGCCCGTGCCGCCGCCTCCTCCGCTGCCTTCTGCTGCTGCCAGGCCAGGTGCGCGTCGCGGGCGCCCTGGAGCTGCAGCAGCTGGATCTGCGCGCCCTGCAGCTGTTCCTCGTAGGCCGACTTCTGCGCCTCGATCTCGGCGTAGGCGCCCTGCTGCGCGGCCAGCTGCGCGTCGGCCTGCGCCTTGGCCGTCGCCGCCGCCTCTTCCGCGGCGGCCATCTCGTCGCGCGCGGCGCGGGCCGCCGACTCGGCGTTGGCCTGGGCGATGCGGGCGACCTCCATCTCGGCCAGCACCTCGACCTTGTTGGCGCCGACGTAGTCGAGCAGCGCCGCGCGCTGCAGGAGTTCCCCCGGCCCGTTCGCGTCCAGGAGCGCCGCGGAGCTGCTCAGCGCGGTGCCCTGCATGTAGCTGTCCCGCGAGAAGGAGGCGATGCGGACCTGGGCCGCGGCCACGCCCTGCGCCGCCAGCTCCAGCTGCGCGGCGGCCTCCTCGGCCCGGCCCTGCGCCTCCAGCAGCGCCTCCTCGGCGGCGAGGTAGGCGGTGCCCGCGGCCTCGGCCTGCACGCCCACCCGCTCCAGCTCGGCCTCGGCGGCGGCCACCAGCCCGGCGATGCGTCCGACCTCGGCCGCGGCGGCCGCCTGCTGCGACTTGGCGGCGTCGAGCTGGCTGTCGGTGGGGTTCGGCGGCGGGGGCGGCAGGGCGAGGGCGGGCGAGGCGGTGGCGACCAGGGTGGCGCCGGCGAGGACGGCGACCAGCGCGGCCCGCACCGGACGGGCTCGGCGGTCACCGGAGCGCGCGGACGCCGGTCCTGACGGGCGGCGCTGGAACATGACGAGCTCCCGGGGAAGGGGACGGGCGAGGCGTGCCCGGCGAGGTTCGCACCGTCACCGTTCGTCACAAAGGCAACACGCGCAACATTCGCCGCGCCGTGACGAGAACGTTCAGTCACCGTCTCAACACGATCGGTATGTCGACTTCGACGTCCCGCCGACCGTTGCCGCGGGCCGATCTACGCTCTGCAGCCGTGGACATCCTCGATTCGGGCCACGAGCAGGTCGTGTTCTGCAGCGATCGGGAGTCCGGCCTCCGCGCGGTGATCGCGGTGCACTCCACCGCCCTCGGTCCTGCCCTGGGTGGCACGCGCTTCTACCCCTACACGTCCGAAGCGGACGCGGTCGCCGACGCGCTGCGCCTGTCGCGGGCGATGACCTACAAGAACAGCCTCGCCGGGCTGGACCTCGGCGGCGGCAAGGCCGTGATCATCGGCGATCCGCGTACGGACCGGACCGAGGCGCGGCTGCGGGCCTACGGGCGCTTCGTCGAGGCGCTCGGCGGCCGGTACCTCACCGCTTCCGACGTCGGCACCACCAACGCCGACCTCGACGTGGTGGCGCGGGAGACCCGGTTCGCACACGGCCGGTCGGAGGCCCGGGGTGGGTGCGGCGACTCCTCGGTGCTCACCGCCTACGGCGTGTTCCTCGGCATGCAGGCCGCGGCGCTGCACTGCTGGGGCACCCGGTCGCTGGCCGGCCGCACCGTCGCCGTGGCCGGAGTGGGCAAGGTCGGTTCGCACCTCGTCGGGCACCTCGCCGAGGACGGCGCCGAGATCCTGGTCGCCGACGTGGACCCGGCCGCCGTCGAGCGCGTGCGCGCCCGCCACCCGCAGGTGACGGTGGTGCCCGACACCGCGACGCTGGTCCGCACCCCGCACGACGTCTACTCCCCCAACGCCCTGGGTGGGGCGCTCGACCCGGAGACGGTCGCGGTGCTGCCGTCGCGGATCGTCTGCGGCGGCGCGAACAACCAACTGGCCACCCCGGAGGTGGCCGAGCAACTGCGCGGGCGCGGCATCCTCTACGCCCCGGACTACCTGGTGAACGCCGGGGGCGTCATGCAGGTCGAGGACGAGCGGCACGGCTTCTCGTTCCCGCGCGCGAAGGCCAGGGCCGAGGGCATCGTCGACGTCGCCCTGCGGGTCTTCGCACTCGCCGACGCCGAGGGCGTGTCGCCCGCGGTGGCCGCCGATCGGCTGGCCGAGGAGCGCATCAGGTCGGTGGGCCGGCTCGCGACCATCCGGCTCCCCGGCTGAACGCCCCGCCCCGCTCGGGGGAGGGACGTGTGCTCGACGCCGATCCGTGACGTAAGGTTGGCCAAGACATAGTCACTCAGTCGGGGTCGCCACGCGGGCCGTCCAGCCCGGGGGCTGGACCTCCGCACTCCGTAGCGAGGGGGTCGAGCCGATGGGGCGCGGCCGAGCGAAGGCCAAGCAGACACGCGTGGCCCGTGAGCTCAAGTACAGCTCACCCAACACCGATCTCTCTGCCCTGCAGAGGGAGCTCGCAGGTTCCACGCCGTCCTACGCCCCTGCGCGGGCCACGGACGACGAGGACCAGGACGAGTACCGCGACCGCTGGAACGACGGCGACGCTGACGACGACTGGGCCGCCAGCCGCTGACGCGGCACACCGGACACGTCACGCACCGACGACACCGCGCCCCCTCGGGGACGCGGTGTCGTCGCGTGCCGCTCGAGCACGGTCCGGCAGCCGGCGTCCCTGACGCCGTTCAGCGGTAGGAGCCCTCGAGGCGGGCGGTGGCGCCGTCGCCCTCGACGGCGCGGATGCTGCCGACGACCCACGCCGGCACGTCCGCGGCGGTGAGCTGGGCGACCACCGTGTCGGCCACCTCGGGCGCCACGGCGGCCACCATGCCGACGCCGCAGTTGAACGCGCGCTCGGACTCCTCGCGCGGCACGCCGTGCTCCTCCATGAGGCGGACGGCGGCCGGCAGCGCCCACGTCCCGCGGTCGAGGACGGCCTCGAGGCCGGGCGGGACGACCCGGGCGGTGTTGCCGGCCAGCCCACCACCGGTGATGTGGGCGAACGCGTGCACCGCCTCGACACCGTGCCGCTCGACCAGGGCCAGGCAGTCCCTGGCGTAGATCCGGGTCGGCTCGAGCAGCTCCTCGCCCAACGGCCGGGCGAGGCCGGCGGGCGTGCCGGCCAGGTCGAGACCCGCGGCGCTGACCACCCGGCGCACCAGCGAGTAGCCGTTGGAGTGGAAGCCCGAGGACGCCATCGCGACGACGACGTCGCCGTCCCGCACCCGCTCCGGACCGAGGACGGCGTCGGCCTCGACCACGCCCACGGCGGTGGCGGCGAGGTCGTACTCGTCGGGCTCCATGAGGTCGCCGTGCTCGGCGGTCTCCCCGCCGACCAGGGCGGCGCCGGCCTGGGTGCAGCCGGCGGCGATGCCGGTCACGATGGCGGCGATCCGCTCGGGGACGACCTTGCCGCAGGCCACGTAGTCCTGGAGGAACAGCGGCTCGGCACCGCAGGCGACCAGGTCGTCCACCACCATGGCGACGAGGTCGATGCCGACGGTGTCGTGCCGGTCGAGCTGCCGGGCGAGCGCGATCTTCGTGCCGACGCCGTCGGTCGAGGAGGCCAGCAGCGGCTTGCGGTACTTCTGGGTGTCGAGGGCGAACAGGCCCGCGAAGCCGCCGAGCCCGCCGACCACCTCGGGCCGGTTCGTCCGCTCGACCGCCGCCCGCATGAGGGTGACGGCGCGCTCCCCGGCGTCGATGTCGACCCCGGAGTCGGCGTAGGTGAAGCGCTCGGTCGTCACGGCCGCGTGAGCGCGTCCTCGGCGCCCCCCGGCACCGTCGCGCTGCCGGCCTGCTGGCCGGTCCACCCGGTCATGGCCCGCTGGCCGAGGCCCTCGAGGACGTGCTTGCCGAGCACCTCCGGCTCTTCCAGCGGGATCGGGTACTCACCGGTGAAGCACGCGGTGCACAGCCGGCTCGCCGGCTGCTCGGTGGCCGCGATCAGCCCCTGCTCGGAGACGTAGCCCAGCGAGTCGGCGTTGATCGAGGCGCGCACCCCGTCGACGTCGAGACCGTTCGCGACCAGCTCGGCCCGGCTGGCGAAGTCGATCCCGTAGAAGCACGGCCACTTGACCGGCGGTGAGGCGATCCGGACGTGCACCTCGAGCGCGCCGGCCTCCCGCAGCATCCGCACCAGCGCCCGCTGGGTGTTGCCGCGGACGATCGAGTCGTCGACCACGACCAGCCGCTTGCCGCGGATGACGTCGCGCAGCGGGTTCAGCTTGAGCCGGATGCCGAGCTGGCGGATGGTCTGGCTCGGCTGGATGAAGGTGCGGCCGACGTAGGAGTTCTTGACCAGGCCCAGCCCGTACGGGATGCCGCTCGCCTCGGCGTACCCGACGGCGGCCGGGGTGCCGGACTCGGGCACCGGGATGACCAGGTCGGCCTCGACCGGGTGCTCCTTGGCCAGCCGGCGGCCGATCTCGACGCGGGCCGCGTGCACGCTGCGGCCGGAGATCGTGGTGTCGGGGCGGGCGAGGTAGACGTACTCGAAGACGCAGCCCTTGGGCTCCGCCGGGGCGAAGTGCTGGCTGCGCAGGCCGTTCTCGTCGATGGCGATCAGCTCGCCCGGCTCCACCTCGCGGACGACGGAGGCACCGACGATGTCCAGCGCCGCGGTCTCGCTCGCCACGACCCAGCCGCGCTCCAGCCGGCCGAGCACCAGCGGGCGGACGCCCTGCGGGTCGCGCGCCGCGTACAGCGTGTCCTCGTCCATGAAGGTCAGGCTGAAGGCGCCGCGCAGCTGCGGCAGCACCTCCATCGCGGCGGCCTCGACGGAGACGTCGGGCCGGGCGGCGATCAGCGCGGTGACCAGATCGGAGTCGTTGGTCGCCAGGAAGGCACCCGGAACGCCGGCGTCGGCGGCCTGCACGGCCAGCTCGGCGGTGTTCACCAGGTTCCCGTTGTGGCACAGCGCGAGGCCGGTGCCGGCCTCGGTGGTGCGGAAGGTGGGCTGCGCGTTCTCCCACGTCGAGGCGCCGGTCGTGGAGTAGCGGGTGTGCCCGACGGCGATGTGGCCGCGCAGGCTGCCCAGGGTGGCCTCGTCGAACACCTGGCTGACCAGCCCGAGGTCCTTGTAGACGACGACCGAGGCGCCGTCGGAGACCGCGATGCCGGCCGCCTCCTGGCCCCGGTGCTGCAGCGCGTACAGGCCGAAGTAGGTCAGCTTCGAGACCTCCTCCCCGGGCGCCCAGACACCGAAGACGCCGCAGGCGTCCTGAGGGCCGGGGAACTGGGGGTCGAGGTCGTGCGTCAGGAGACCGTCACCACGAGGCACGGGTCGAGCCTACCGGGGTCCGCCGCCCTGCCCAGTGCCGATCGGGTGTGCCGCGTCACCTCTGCGGGGTGTCGTCCCTGCTCGGCGGCGCGTCACGCGGGAACGGATCGGCGTGGGACGGCGTTGTCGAACGGTCCCCACGAGCCCCGGAGGTCCGCCCGTGCCCTCGCCCACCGCCCCGCTCACCGCTGCCCTGCCGCCCGCGACCGCGCAGGCCGAGCGCCTCGTCGCGCTCGGCGTGCACGACCTCGCCGGGCTGTCCGCCGACGACCTCCGCGCCGCGGCCGGCTCGCTCGCCCCGGGCGATCTGCTCGCCCTCCGTCCCGACCTGGCGCCGGCCTCGGCGCTGGCGCCGCTGCTCGAGCTCGACGGCAGGCCGGGCTTCGTCGTCGCCGACATGACCGACGTCGACGCGTTCGCCCCGATCGAGGGCGTCGCGCTGCCCTCCTCCCCGGTCTACGCGGTCAGCGGACTGGACCGCGGCGACGAGATGCTGAACTGGAGCCCGGACGAGGCGCTGCCCGCGATCACCGCGGCCGGCCGCACACCGCTGGTGCTCACCGAGGGGATCCACTGGCTGCTGCAGTGCCCCGACGTCCTGGAGCGCAACGTCTGCTTCATGACGATCGGCTCCCGCCTGGTGAAGGCGAACGGCCGGCTGGACGCGCGGACGCCGGCGCTGTGGATCAGCAACGGCACCGGCCGGGACGGCCGCGAGCGCCGGGGCGCGCCCAAGGTCGGCTGGTGCTGGGCCGGCAACCGGCACACCTGGCTGGGCTTCGCGTCGACCTCCGGCCGGGCCCCGCTGCCCTGACCCCAGGCGGCTTCAGTCGTCCATGCTGCGCAGTTCCGCGGCGATCGTGGTGTCGTCACCGTGACCTGTCCGCACCACGGTGTCCCCGTGCAGGCTGAACAGCTGTGACCTGATCGAGGCGAGGATCGTCGGGTGGTCGCTGAACGACCGCCCGGTGGCTCCGGGCCCGCCGTTGAACAGCGTGTCGCCGGTGAACACGGTGGTCAGGTCGGGGGCGTGCAGGCAGGTGCTGCCCGGGGAGTGCCCGGGCGTGTGCAGCGCGACGAGCTCGGTGCCGGCGACGGCGAACCGCGTCCCGGGCGCCAGCTCCCGGTCCGGTTCGGCGTCCGGATGCGTCATGTCCCAGAGCATCCGGTCCGCGCTGTGGAACCAGATCGGCGCGCCGGTCGCCTCGCGCAGCGCGGGCGCGGCGGTGATGTGGTCGTTGTGCCCGTGGGTGAGCACGATCGCGGTGACCCGCCGCCCGCCGATCGCCTCGACGATTGGGGCGGCGTCGTGCGGGGCGTCGATGACGAGCACCTCGTCGTCGTCCCCGACCAGCCAGACGTTGTTCTCGACGTCGAAGTCCTGCCCGTCCAGGGAGAACACACCCGGGACGACGACCTTGTCGATGCGGGGAGCCATCAGAGCACCACCACGCTGCGCAGCACGTCGCCGCGGTGCATCTTCTCGAAGGCTTGCTCGACGTCGTCGAGGCCGATCGTCTCGGTCACGAAGTCGTCCAGCGGGAACCGGCCCTGCAGGTAGAGGTCGACGAGCATCGGGAAATCGCGGCTGGGCAGGCAGTCGCCGTACCAGGAGGACTTCACCGCGCCGCCGCGGCCGAAGACCTCGGTGGCGGGGAGGGTGATCTCCATGCCCGGCGTCGGCACGCCGACCATGACGACCCGGCCGGCGAGGTCGCGGGCGTAGAAGGCCTGCTCGAACACGGCGGGGTGGCCGACGGCGTCGATCGCGACGTCCACTCCGAACCCGCCGGTGAGCGCCTTGATCGCCTCGACCGGATCGGTCTGCTTCGAGTTCACCGTGTGAGTGGCCCCGAAGCCCCTCGCCCACTCCAGCTTCCGGTCGTCGATGTCGACGGCGATGATCGTCGTCGCTCCGGCGAGCTTCGCACCGGCGACGGCGGCATCGCCCACGCCGCCGCAGCCGAACACCGCCACGCTCTCCCCGCGCTGGACGGCGCCGGTGTTGATCGCCGCACCGACCCCGGCCATGACCCCGCAGCCGAGCAGGCCGGCCGCGGTCGGCGGTGCGGCCGGGTCGACCTTGGTGCACTGCCCGGAGTGCACGAGCGTCTTCTCGACGAAGGCGCCGATGCCGAGGGCGGGCGACAGCTCCGTGCCGTCGGCGAGCGTCATCCGCTGCGCGGCGTTGTGGGTGTCGAAGCAGTACTTCGGCTCGCCCTTCAGGCAGGCGCGGCACTGTCCGCAGACGGCGCGCCAGTTGAGCACGACGTAGTCGCCGACCGCGACGTTCGTGACGCCCTCGCCGACGGCCGAGACCACACCTGCCGCCTCGTGGCCGAGCAGGAACGGGAAGTCGTCGTTGATGCCGCCCTCGCGGTAGTGCAGGTCGGTGTGGCAGACCCCGCACGCCTGGACGTCGACGACCGCCTCCCCCGGCCCGGGATCGGGTACCAGGATCGTCTCGATCGTGACCGGCTCACCCTTGCCGCGGGCGACGACACCGCGCACCTCGTAGGCCATGCGCCGAGCCTAGGGCCGGTCTGCCTATCGGCGCTCCTCGCGCATCCGCTCCCGGATCCGCGGATCGGGCAGCGCGCCGGCCACGCAGTGCCCGATGAGCCCGTCCCGGTCGTACATCCAGGTGGTGCCGAACGCCACGCCGTCGGCACCGAGGTGACCGGCGCTCTCCAGGCCGATCCACTCCCCGCGCGGGTCGCGCGCCAGGTACATCGTCACGTCGGTGTTGATGAACGCCAGCCCGTCGGGCCCGGAGTTCGACAGCGGGTTGGTGAAGTCGGCCATGAGGGACGCGCGCAGCAGCGGCGTCAGGGGTTCGCCGGCCACGAAGTCGGCGGTCTCGCGCAGCCAGACGCGCCCCGGGCCGGGCGCACCCCACTCGTTGATCCGCCGGACCTCCCAGGTCATCGGGCCGGTGGGACCGCCCTCGATCGACTCGGGCGCCGGCACGTCCCAGGGCTCCGGCGTCCACGGCCCGGAGTCCGGGTGCTCGGAGCGGCGGAGCAGCACGGCCGAGCCGCGCAGCACCTCGATGTCGCCGGCGCGCACGCTGACGTCGACAGCACGCAGCCGGCGGCCGTCCCGGGTGCGCCGGGTCTCCACCAGCAGCGGGACCATGGGCACCGCGCGGACCATGTCCACGGTCATCCTGGAGAGCTGGAACTCCGGGTCGGCGCCGTCGTGCTGCACGCCCCAGCCGATCAGCCCGCCCATGTGGTGGCCGTTGAGCATCTCGTCGGACCAGGGGCTGGCGGCCACCGGGGACGGGACCAGGAACTCGCCGTCGCGCGTGAACGACGCCTGCATGACACCTCCGCGGAACGCCGGCGGCCGGTTCCGCACGGTGTGCCGAGCATGCCCGACGGGGTTCAGGGGCGACCGAGGGGGCGCAGCGGGAGGACCTCGCCCAGGTCCGCCCGGTTGCCGCTGGCGCTGACCAGGCCGTCGGCGAGCGCCTGCTCCCAGGCCAGCGCGCCCGTGACCAGGCGCAGCCAGGTGGCGGCGTCGGTCTCCACCACGTTGGGCGGCGTGCCGCGGGTGTGCCGGGGCCCCTCGATGCACTGGACGGCGACGTGCGGCGGCACCCGCACCTCGACCGACCGGCCCGGGACCTGCTGGGCGAGCCAGCGGGCGCTCGTCCTCACCGCGGTGCCGACGACGGCGCGCGGTGGCTGCTCGGCCGCGCCGTCCAGCCAGGCGCGCACCGGCTCGACTGCGGCGCGCAGGTCCTCGGCCGGGATCGGCGCGGCCCCGGCCATCAGCTGGTCGGGACGGTGCCCGCCGGGACCGTGCCGACCGGGCGGGTCCCGGCACCAGCCTCGGGGGCTCCGAAGAGCGCGGGCAGCGTGGCGCTCCAGGCGGCCCGCAGCTCGGCCAGCGGCAGCTCGAGCAGCCCGTCGAGGGCCAGGGCGTCGCCACCGGTCGTCCCCAGCTCGGTGACCGGCACGCCGGCCCACTGCGCCGCCTTCTTCACCCCGCCCGGGTCGCCGGTGGTGACGACGACGCGGCCGGCGGACTCGCTGAACAGGGCCGTGAACGGGTCGCCGTCGAGGCGCAGCCGGGCGCCGACGTCGTAGCGCAGCGCGGACTCGGTGAGCGTCTGGGCCAGCCCGCCGTCGGCCAGGTCGTGCGCGGAGGAGACCAGCCCCTCGGAGGCCAGCGCGGCGAGCAGCCCGGCTAGTGCGCGCTCGGCGGCCAGGTCGACGGCGGGCGGCCGTCCGCCGAGGTGGCCGTGCACGACCGACGCCCACGCGGAGCCGCCGAACTCGGCCTTCGTCTCCCCGAGCAGCAGCACCGTCTCGCCGGGGGTGCGCCAGCCGGAGGGCACGCGGGTGCGGACGTCGTCGTGCACGCCCAGGACGCCGATGACCGGGGTCGGGTTGATCGCGACGTCGCCGGTCTGGTTGTAGAGGCTCACGTTGCCGCCGGTGACCGGCAGCCCCAGCTCGCGGCAGCCGTCGGCCAGGCCGCGCACGGCCTCGGCGAACTGCCACATGACCTCGGGGTTCTCCGGGGAGCCGAAGTTCAGGCAGTTGGTGACGGCGAGCGGCTTCGCGCCGGTGGCGGCGACGTTGCGGTAGGCCTCGGCCAGGTTCAGCTGCGCCCCGGTGTAGGGGTCGAGGCGGGCGAACCGGGCGTTGCCGTCCAGGGCCAGGGCGATGCCGCGGTGGCTGGCCTCGTCGAGGCGGACCACCCCGGCGTCCTCGGGCTGGGCGAGCACGGTGTTGCCGCGGACGTAGCGGTCGTACTGCTCGGTCACCCAGCTCTTGTCCGCGCCGTCCGGGCTGCTGACGACGGCCAGCCAGTGCGCCTGCAGCTCCGCGGGCGTGGTCGGCCGCGGCAGGGCGCCGGCGTCGTCGGCCTGCAGGGCGTCGAGGTCGGCGGGGCGCTGCATGGGCCGCTCGTAGACCGGGCCCTCGTGGGCGACGGTCCGCGGCGGGACGTCGACGATCCGCTCGCCGTGCCAGTCGACGGTGAGCCGGTCTCCGTCGGTGACCTCACCGATGACGGCGGCCAGCACGTCCCACTTGCGGCACACCGCGAGGAAGGCGTCGACCTTGTCCGGCTCGACGATCGCGCACATCCGCTCCTGCGACTCGCTCATCAGGATCTCGGCCGGCGTCAGGGTGCTGTCGCGCAGCGGGACGGCGTCCAGGTCGACGTGCATGCCGCCGGTGCCGGCGCTGGCGAGCTCGCTGGTCGCGCAGGAGAGCCCGGCGCCGCCGAGGTCCTGGATGCCGGTGACCAGCTTCTGCTCGAACAGCTCGAGGCACGCCTCGATGAGCAGCTTCTCGGTGAACGGGTCGCCGACCTGGACGGCGGGGCGCTTGGCCGGGCCTCGTTGCCCGTCCGCGGAGTCGTCGAAGGTCTCCGACGCCAGGACGCTGACGCCGCCGATGCCGTCACCGCCCGTGCGGGCGCCGAAGAGGATCACCTTGTTGCCGACGCCCTCGGCCTTGGCCAGGTGCACGTTCTCGTGCCGCATGACGCCGACGGACAGCGCGTTGACCAGCGGGTTGCCGGCGTAGCACTCGTCGAACAGCAGCTCCCCGCCGATGTTGGGCAGGCCGAGGCAGTTGCCGTAGCCGCCGATGCCGGCGACGACGCCGGGCAGCACCCGCGCGGTGTCGGGAGCGTCGGCGGGGCCGAAGCGGAGGCTGTCCATGACCGCGATCGGGCGGGCGCCCATGGTGAGGATGTCGCGGACGATGCCGCCCACGCCGGTGGCCGCGCCCTGGTAGGGCTCGATGTAGCTCGGGTGGTTGTGCGACTCGACCTTGAAGGTGACCGCCAGGCCGTCACCGACATCGACGACGCCGGCGTTCTCGCCGATGCCGACGAGCAGGGCGTCGCTCTTCGGCAGGTCGCCGAACCGGCGCAGGTGCACCTTGGAGCTCTTGTAGGAGCAGTGCTCGCTCCACATGACGCTGTACATCGCCAGCTCGGCGGTGGTCGGGCGGCGGCCGAGGATCTCCTTGATGCGGGCGTACTCGTCGGCCTTGAGTCCGAGCTCCGCCCAGGGCTGCGGGTCGTCGGGGCTCGTGGCGGCGTTCTCGACGGTGTCGATCACGCGTTCACGACCGCCTTCAGGACACTGGTGAAGAAGCCGAGGCCGTCGGTGCTGGGGCCGGTGAGCTCCTCGACGGCGTGCTCCGGGTGCGGCATGAGGCCGACGACTCGGCCGTTCTCGCTGGTGACGCCGGCGATGTCGCGGCTGGACCCGTTGGGGTTGCCGCCCACGTAGCGGAAGGCGACCCGGCCGTCGCCCTCGAGCCGGTCGAGGTCGGCGTCGGCGGCGACGTAGCGCCCCTCGCCGTTCTTCACCGGGATGAGGATCTGCTGCCCCTGCTCGTAGGCGCTGGTCCAGGCGGTGTCGGCACGCTCGACGCGGAGCCACTGGTCGCGGTTGCGGAAGTGCAGGTGGCTGTTGCGGGTCAGCGCGCCCGGCAGCAGGCCTGCCTCGCAGAGCACCTGGAAGCCGTTGCAGATGCCGAGCACGGGCAGGCCCCGCCCCGCGGCCGCGACGACGTCCTGCATGAGCGGCGAGCGGGCGGCGATGGCACCGGCCCGCAGGTAGTCGCCGTAGGAGAACCCGCCGGGGAGGACCACGGCGTCGACGTCCTTCAGGTCGTGGTCGCCGTGCCAGAGGGAGACGGGCTCACCGCCGGCGAGCCGCACCGCGCGGGCGGCGTCGACGTCGTCCAGGGAGCCCGGGAAGGTGATGACACCGATGCGCACGGTTCGCTTCAGTCCTTGGGGAGATGCAGTTCGACGTCCTCGATCACCGGGTTCGCGAGCAGCGTCTCGGCGATCTGCTTGAGCTCGGCCTCGTCGGGTGTGCCGTCGACCTCGAGCACGAAGTGCTTGCCCTGGCGGACGCTGCGCACGCTGTCGTGGCCGAGCCGGCCGAGCGCGCCGAGGACCGCCTGACCCTGGGGGTCGGAGATCTCCGGCTTCAGGACGACGTCGACGACCACCCGGGACACGCTGACGAGACTACCCGGAACTTTTTTCTTCCCTCCGGGCCTCGCGTTGTGCACACTGAGCCGCCTCCTCCCCGACGGGGGTGTTGAGCGGGCGAACGGCCTGGTCAGCTGCGCGCCCCGCCGAGGAGTTCGAAGTGCGTTCGCTGACGGTCGTCGCTGCCGCCGCGCTGGTCCTTCTGCCCGCAGCCCCCGCATGGGCGGCGAACGCCGCTCCCGTGGCCGTCGACGACGCCGTCGACGTCAGGAGCAGCATCGTCGACGCCGGCCCCGTGCCCATCGACGCGCTCGCCAACGACAGCGACCCCGATGGCGACCCGCTCACCTACACCGCTGTGACGCCTCCGGCGCGGGGGACCGCCACCCTCGAGGGCGGGCGACTCATGTACCGCTTCCCCTATCGCGCCGAGGGCACGGACACGTTCACCTACACGGTCACCGACGGACAGGGCAACACCGCGACCGGCACCGTCACCGTCGCCCTCTGGGTGGACCCGGGCACGCCACGCACCCCCGCGATCACCATCCCGGCGCCGGGGTCGGCGACGATGACCTGGACGGCGGCCCCGGGCGCGGTCCAGTACCGGATCTACCGGGACGGCGTGGTCGTGGACACCACCTCCGCGCTCACCTGGACCGACTCCGGGCTGCTCGACGGCACCGCCTACCGGTACGCGATCGCGGGGCTCAACGGCGGCGGCTTCGAGGGGCTCCCGCAGTGGCTCACCCGGAACCAGCGGCTGTTGACGCCGTCGGACCTGAGGGTGCTCCCGGTCGACGATCCGGCCGCGGTGTCGCTCGTCTGGCAGCGCCACGGCAGCTCCGGGCCCTGGCGCGTGTACCGGGACGGCGCCCTGGTGGCCACGACCAACGACCCCAGGTGGGTGGACCGGGGTCTGGTGACCGGCCGCGAGTACGGCTACCAGGTCCAACTGGTCGACCGGCCCACGCCCTTCGACTACGACGTCAGCCCGGACAGCGCCCTGACCGACGTCGTCCGGGCCACCCCCGCACCGCTCAGCCCCATAGCGCGGCTCTACCTGCTGCACCTGGTGCGCGGCAGCGGCGCCGGCGAGAGCGACCTCGGCGCGGTGACGGTTCCGGAGCGCGCCGTCCCGGGAGGACGCCAGCAGGACCACGTCAACGGCCTCATCGCGCAGCGGGACGGCGGCCCAGCCGTTGCCGTCCTCTACGACTTCGCCACCACCTACGTGGCGGCCGGCGGCGTCTCGAGCGAGCTCGGCTACCCGATCGCCCCCCTCGAGTGCGGACTGCGGGACGGCGGCTGCGCGCAGTCCTTCGAGGGCGGTGGCCTCTGGGCGTGGCAGATCGCGGATCCCCGGATCGTCCTGGACGAGGTGCATATCGCCTGGGCCAGGCACTCGCGGGAGAGCGGCCGGCTCGGTTACCCGACGGACGACGTGATCTGCGGCCTGCGCGCCGATGGCTGCTTCCAGGAGTTCCAGGGCGGGTCCATCTACTCGTCCCCCGCCACCGGAACGCACTCGGTCTTCACGCCGTACGAGGAGGTCTGGGCCCGGCACGGCTGGGAGGAGGGCCGGCTCGGCTACCCGACCAAGGACGAGGAGTGCGGCCCCGTCGGCGCCTGCTACCAGCAGTTCCAGGGCGGCATCCTGTTCTGGACGCCGGCCACCGGAGTGCGCGCGGTGTTCACGCCCTACAACGACTTCTGGGGCAACCGCGGCGGCGGCATCACCGGCCGCCTGGGCGCACCGACGACGGACGAGATCTGCACGCCAGGCCGCGGCTGCCACCAGAACTTCCAGGGCGGCACCATCCACTGGTCGCCGGCCACCGGCATGCACGCCGTCTTCACCCCCTACGGCCAGGTCTGGGCCCGGCACGGTGGAGACGCCGGCCGGTTGGGGTATCCGACCTCGAACGAGATCTGCACGCCTGGCCGCGGCTGCCACCAGAACTTCCAGGGCGGCACCATCCACTGGTCCCCGGTCGGCGGCATGCACGCCGTCTTCACCCCCTACGGCCAGGTCTGGGCCCGGCACGGCGGGGACGCCGGCCGGTTCGGCTACCCGCTGACCGAGGAGATCTGCACGGCGAGCGGTTGCCGCCAGGAGTTCCAGGGCGCCTCCGTCTACTGGTCGCCGGCCGGTGGGATCCACGCCGTCTTCGGCGGCCTCCGCGACACCTGGCTGCGGTACGGCGGGCCGATGGGCCGGCTGGGCTACCCACTCGGTGGCGAGGGTTTCTGGGCGGGCGCCTACCGGCAGAACTTCCAGGGCGGCACGATCGCGATCACCGGCTGGGGACCGCAGATCACCTACCGGTGAGGCATCCGAGCGGTCACTGCCGCCAGGTGTAGGTGCAGTCGGCCGCCGCCGTCCGGCCCGCCGGGTCGGTGAGCACGGCGCTCACCCGGTACGTGCCCGGCTGCTCGTAGGTGTGCGAGAAGATCGCGCCCAGGCGGCTGCTGGTGTCGGTGTAGATGTCGCCGTCGCCGTAGTCGATCGTCACCTCGTAGGGCGTCGGCGCGGTGATCTCGTGGGGGAAGCGTGGCGAGGCGCCGGCCCCCTCGGGGCAGGTCAGTGTCATCGAGAGCCCGGCCGCCGAGGCCGTCGCGGCCGAGCCGGGGGCCGGCGGCGGGGCGGGAGAGCCGGTCGTCGGCGCTGCAGCGGTCGGAGCGGCACCCGGAGCCGGGGTGGTCGGCGTGACCGCCTGCACCTCCGCCGAGGTGTCGGCCGGCGTCGAGTTCCCTCCCTGTCCCGCGATGATCGTCCCGACGGCGGCGCCCGCGAGCGCCAGGGCACCGACGATCACGCCGATCTTCTGGTTCCGCTTCCGCCGTCGCGAGCGGGCCGCATAGCTCTCCGCGGCGGAACGCTGGGGACGCGCCGGCTTGCGGTTCGCCGGCCGCGCACCTGCACCGCGCTTCGCGTCCGGTTCCGACGGGGCCGTCGTCCCGGAGATCTCGACGGTCTCGCCCGACGACGGGTTCCTGGCCGCCGCGGGCTTCTTCCTGGCCTTGGGCTGCGATCCGTGCGGCCGCGACTTCCGCTGCGGCTGCTTCCGTCCCCGTCCGCTCACCTGTCCGCTCCTCGACCGCGCGCGCTCCCGTGGCTGCGATCGGCGCAGTCTGCAGTCAGGCCCGCGGAGACGGAACCCCTTCGGCCGCGGTCAGCCGAACGCGGTACCGGTGAGCGTCTCGTAGGCGGTGACGTAGCGCTCGCGGGTGGCTGCGACGACGTCGGCCGGCAGCTCCGGCGGCGGCGAGACGCGGTCCCAGCCGGACGACGTCAGCCAGTCCCGCACGAACTGCTTGTCGTAGGAGGGCTGCACGTCACCGGGCGACCAGGTGGCCGCCGGCCAGAAGCGGGACGAGTCGGGGGTGAGCACCTCGTCGCCGAGCACCAGCTCGTCCCCGGAGAGGCCGAACTCGAACTTGGTGTCGGCCAGGATGATCCCGGCGGCCTCGGCGATCTCGGCCGCCCGCGCGTAGAGCGCCAGGGTCAGCTCGCGCAGCTGGATCGCCCGCTCCTCCCCGACGGCGGTGACGACGGCGGAGAAGTCGATCGCCTCGTCGTGCTCGCCGACGGCGGCCTTCGTCGACGGCGTGAAGACCGGCTCGGGCAGCCGCGACCCCTCGACCAGGCCGGGGGGCAGCGGCACGTCGCAGATCGAGCCGGTGCGCCGGTACTCCACGGTTCCCGACCCCGACAGGTAGCCGCGGGCCACGCACTCGACGGGCAGCATCTCCAGCCGGCGCACCAGCATCGCCCGGCCCTCGACGGCCGGGGGCACGTCGGTGGCCGACACCAGGTGGTGCGACGCCCCGAACCGGGCCAGCACCGGCGCCAGCTGGTCGAACCACCACACCGAGAGCCGGGTGAGCACCTTCCCCTTGTCGGGGATCGGGGTGGGCAGCACGTGGTCGTACGCCGAGATGCGGTCGGAGGCGACGAGCAGCAGCCGGTCGGGGGCGGCCGGGGTGGAGGCGTCGTAGATCTCCCGCACCTTGCCGCGGGCGACGAGCGGGAGGTCCATCAGCTCAGCGCCGCGAGCCGGTCGAACAGCGGCCCGAGGTTGGTGACGTAGCGCTCCGGCCGGCAGATCTCGTCCAGCCGCGCCTCGTCGAGCGTCACGCCGTCGGTCGCCGCCCGGGCGCGCAGCGTCTCGCGGAACGGGACACCCGAGTTCCAGGTCTCCATCGCCGCCCCCTGCACCAGCGCGTAGGCGTCCTCGCGGGAGAGCCCGCCCTCGACCAGCTCCAGCAGCACCGACGAGGTGTAGATCAGCCCGCCGGTCGACTCGAGGTTGGCCCGCATCCGGTCGGCGTCGACGACCAGGTTCTCGACCAGCCCGGTGGTCAGGTGCAGCAGGTAGTCGGTGGTGATCGCGGCGTCGGGCAGGAAGACCCGCTCGGTCGACGAGTGCGAGATGTCCCGCTCGTGCCACAGCGGGATGCCCTCCATCACCGGCACGATCGCCGCCCGCACCACCCGCGCGAGGCCCGCGATGCGCTCGGAGCGGATCGGGTTCTTCTTGTGCGGCATCGCGCTCGAGCCCTTCTGGCCCGACCCGAACGCCTCGGACAGCTCGCGCACCTCGGTCCGCTGCCCGTGCCGGACCTCCAGCGCGATCGCCTCGCAGACGGTGGCGATCACGGCCAGGGCCGAGACCCACTCCGAGATCGAGTCGCGGATGACCACCTGGGTCGACGCGTCGGCAGGCTTCAGCCCCAGCGCGTCGGCGACCGCCACCTCGACCGACGGGTCGATGAGGGAGTACGTGCCGACGGCGCCGGAGATGGCGACGACGCCGACCCGCTCGCGGGCGGCCTTCAGCCGGTCCCGCGACCGGGCCATCGCGAAGGCGAGGTCGGCGACCCGGTGCCCCCACACGACCGGCTCGGCGTGCACGCCGTGGGTGCGGCCGACCCGGATCGTCTCCCGGTGCGCCAGCCCGTGGTCGCGCAGCGCGGCGACCAGCCGGTCGGCCTTGGCCAGCAGCACGTCGGTGGCGTCGGTGAGCTGGACGGCGAGCGCGGTGTCGAGCAGGTCCGACGACGTCATGCCGTGGTGCACGTAGGCGGCGGCCGAGCGGGGCTCGGTGTTGTCCGCCCACGCGGTGAGGAACGCGATGACGTCGTGCTGCGTCGTCTCCTCGATCTCCGCGACCCGCTCCGGGGTCGGCGGAGGCGCGTTGCGGACGGGCTCCACGACGTCGGCGGGCACCCGTCCGGCGGCGGCGTGCGCCTCGAGCACGAGCGTCTCCACGCGGCACCACAGGTCGTACTTGTGCTGGTCGCTCCAGACCCGCCCCATCTCGGGGAGCGTGTAGCGCTCGATCATCCGGCCCACCTCGTCGCCATCGGCACGCCCCCTAGTCTTCCGCAGGCCGGTCAGCCCGGGAGGATCCGCCCCTCGACGGCGGCCAGCGCGATGTCGGTCCGCCAGTGGCACCCCTCCAGCCGGACGGCGGCGACCCGCTCGTAGGCGGCCTGGCGGGCGGCGGCCAGGTCGGGCCCGACCGCGGTCACCGCGAGCACCCGTCCCCCGGCGCAGACGACCGTGCCGTCGTCGCCGAGCGCCGTCCCGGCGTGCAGGACCCCCTCGCCGTCGGCGCCGGTCACGAGGTCGCCGGTGCGGGGCGCCTCCGGGTACCCGTGCGCCGCGACGACGACGGTGACCGCCGCACCCGGCCGCCATTCCAGCGGCGGGTGGTCGGCCAGCGTGCCGGTGGCCGCGGCGTGCAGCAGCCCGGCGAGCGGCGTCTCCAGCAGGGGCAGCACGACCTCGGTCTCGGGATCGCCGAAGCGGGCGTTGAACTCGACCACCCGCACGCCGCGCGAGGTGAGCGCCAGCCCGGCGTACAGCAGCCCGCTGAACGGCTCGCCGCGGCGGGCCATCTCGTCGACGGTGGGCTGCAGGACGGTCGCCAGCACCTCGTCGACCAGCCCGGCGGGCGCCCACGGCAGCGGCGCGTAGGCGCCCATGCCGCCGGTGTTCGGTCCGCCGTCGCCGTCGTCCCGGCGCTTGAAGTCCTGCGCGGGGATCAGCGGCAGCACCGTCGTCCCGTCGGTGACGGCGAACAGCGAGACCTCCGGGCCGTCCAGGTACTCCTCGACGAGGACCGCTCCGCCGGCGTCCAGGACCGCCCGCCCGTGGGCCACCGCGGCGTCGCGGTCCGGCGTCACCAGCACGCCCTTGCCGGCGGCCAGGCCGTCGTCCTTGACGACGTAGGGCGCCCCGCCGGTGAGCGCGGCCACCTCGTCGAGCGCCGTCTCCAGTTCGGCCGGACCGCCGACCGGCCACGCCCGCGCCGTGGGCACGCCCGCGGCCTCCATGACGTGCTTGGCGAAGGCCTTGCTGCCCTCGAGCTGCGCCGCCTGGGCCGAGGGGCCGAAGCAGGCGATGCCGGCGTCCCGGACGGCGTCGGCGGCGCCGGCCACCAAGGGCACCTCGGGGCCGACGACGACCAGGTCGGCCCGCCAGGCCCGGGCCAGGCCCGCGATCGCGTCCGGGTCGCGGACGTCGAGCGGGAAGGACTCCGCGAGCGTCCGCGTGCCGGCGTTCCCCGGCGCGCACGCCAGCGCCGACACGGCGGGGTCGGAGGTCAGAGCCACGCACAGGGCGTGCTCCCGGGCACCGGAGCCGATCACGAGCACGCGCACGTGGCGGAAATCTACCGGCGAGACCAGCGGGACGGGCGGGAGAACTTGGATCCGGCGCGACACGGCCGGCAACCAGATCTCAACCATGTGAGCTGGCTCACTAGGGGCGTGCGCCGTGCCTGGTCAACGCCGAGTGCATCGGACCGTGCGCAACACGTTCGCTCCAGTTCACCGCCTGGCCACCCGATTGAGGTGTTGTGGGATCCATGCGCGCGACCGAGTCGCTGGCCATGCCGCCCGTGACCCGCCTTCCCCGTCCTGCCGTCATCGGGCACCGCGGTGCCCCCGCCTACCGTCCCGAGCACACGGCGGCCAGCTTCGAGCTGGCGATCGACCAGGGCGCCGACCTCATCGAGCCCGACGTCGTCGTCACCCGCGACGGCGTCCTCGTCGTCCGGCACGAGAGCGACCTGTCGCTGTCGACCGACGTCGCCGAGCGCGCCGAGTTCGCCGACCGCCGCACCACGCGGCTGGTCCGGGGCGAGCAGGTGACCAGCTGGTTCACCGAGGACTTCGCCCTCGACGAGCTGCGCACGCTGCGCTCCGTCGAGCGGATGCCCGAGCTGCGGCCGCTGAACACCGCCTACGACGGGCAGTACGGGATCCTCACCCTCGCCGAGGTCATCGAGCTGGCCCGCCGCCGCTCCACCCCCGAGCACCACGTCCAGGTGCTCGTGGAGCTCAAGAACGTCGTCTGGCCGAGCGGTTCCGGGCCGACCCTCGCGGCGCTGGCCGCCGACGAGCTGCGGAGGCTCGGCGTCGCACACGCGGCCGGCCCGGTGATCGTGCAGTCGTTCGACACCGCGCTGCTCCGGGAGCTCCGCGATCGGCTGGGCGAGCACGGGCCGCGGCTGGTCCAGCTCGTCAGCGACTTCGAGCACGGCGACCGGATGGTCACCCGGGCGGGGCTGCGCGAGATCTCCACCTACGCCCAGGGCATCGGCCCGGGCCGGAAGCGGATCCTGGCCGCCGCCGCCTCCGACGGCAGCTGCCCGCTCGTCGTCGAGGCCCACCGGGCCGCGCTGTCGGTGTTCTGCTGGACGCTGCGCGCGGAGAACGCCTTCCTGCCCGCGCACCTCCGCAACGGCGACGAGGCCGGCGGGGCCGGCGACGTCGTGGCCCACGCGCAGGAGCTGCTCGACCTGGGCCTCGACGGCATCATCACCGACTCCCCCGACCAGGTCGTGACGGCGCTGCGGAGCCGGCTGCCCGTGCCCGCGGCCGACCGGCTCACCGCGGCCGCTTCGGCTGCTCACGCAGGGCGCGGCTGAACGACCGGAGCCGGGCCTTCTCCTGCGCCCGCAGGCGGGCGTCCACGCGGAGCCGCTGGTGGTGCGCCTCGGCCTGCAGCTTGCGCCAGCCCAAGAAC
This sequence comes from Blastococcus sp. CCUG 61487, assembly GCF_005222955.1. Lineage (GTDB taxonomy): Bacteria > Actinomycetota > Actinomycetes > Mycobacteriales > Geodermatophilaceae > Blastococcus. The sequence goes on from NZ_LWUA01000112.1 coordinate 44,068, forward strand.
CGGGCGGGGTCGAGCCGCCCGTCGTCGATGGCGGCGGCCACCGCGCACCCCGGCTCGGAGCGGTGCCCGCAGTCGCGGAACCGGCAGTGCTCGGCCAGCTCGGCGATGTCGCCGTAGATCGTCGCCACCCCGGCCGCGTCCTCGTAGAGCGCCAGCTCCCGCATGCCCGGGGTGTCGACCAGCAGCGCTCCGCCGGGCAGCAGGTGGAGCTCGCGAGCGGTGGTGGTGTGCCGGCCACGGCCGTCCGCGCGGATGCCGCGGCTGCTCGCCACCGGCCCACCGGCCAGGGCGTTGAGCAGGCTGGACTTGCCGACGCCGGAGGGGCCCACCATCGCCGCGGTCCGGGCGGGCGGGAGCAGCGCGCGCACCGCGTCGAGCCCCTCTCCCGTGAGCGCGCTCACCGGCACGGTGTCCACGCCGAGGGCGTCCTCCCGCACCGACTCGACCGCGGCGGCGACGTCGTCGCACAGGTCGGCCTTGGTGAGCACGACGACCGGCGTCGCCCCGCTGTTCCATGCCACGGCCAGGTACCGCTCGACCCGGCGCGCACGGGGATCGGCGGTCAGCGCGTCGACGACGAACACCAGGTCGAGGTTCGCCGCGACCACCTGCGCCGACGAGGTGCGCCCCGCCGCCGTCCGGACGAACGCGCTGGTCCGGGGCAGCAGGGCCACGGCGAGCTCGCCGCGCAGCGCCACCCAGTCGCCCACCGCCGGCCCGGTCGGCTCGTCGGCGTAGAGGGCCTGGGCGGGGATTGCGTGGGTCTCGCCGGCGCCGCCGAGGACCGTCAGCCGGCCGCGGTCGACGCGGGCCACCCGGGCGGGCGTGCACCCGGCGGGGAGCTGGCCGTCCCGGGCCGCCGTCCAGCCCAGCGCGAGGAGATCCACGCCGGGAATGGTGGCGCGCGACGGCCGCGCCGTCGCGCGATTTTCAGCCGAGCAGGTCGTGGATGACGACGTTCTCGTCACGCCCGGGGCCGACCCCGATGACGCTGATCCGGGCGCCGGAGAGCTCCTCGAGCCGGCGCACGTAGGCCTGGGCGTTCGCCGGCAGCTCGTCGAAGGTGCGGCAGTGCCGGATGTCCTCGAACCAGCCCGGCATCTCCTCGTAGATCGGCGTCGCGTGGTGGAAGTCGGTCTGCGTCATCGGCATCTCGTCGTGCCGCACGCCGTCGATCTCGTAGGCCACGCAGATCGGCACGGTCTCCAGGCCGGACAGGACGTCGAGCTTGGTGAGGAAGTAGTCGGTGATCCCGTTGACCCGGCTGGCGTACCGGGCGATCACCGCGTCGAACCAGCCGCAGCGGCGGTCGCGGCCGGTGGTCACGCCGACCTCGCCGCCCTGCTTGCGCAGGTACTCGCCCCACTGGTCGAACAGCTCGGTGGGGAAGGGGCCGGACCCGACGCGGGTCGTGTACGCCTTGAGGATGCCGACCACCCGCTCGATCCGGGTGGGCCCGACGCCGCCGCCGACGGCCGCACCGCCGGCGGTCGGGTTCGACGAGGTCACGAACGGATAGGTGCCGTGGTCGACGTCGAGCAGCGTGCCCTGCGAGCCCTCCAGCAGCACCCACTCGCCGGCGTCGAGCGCCTTGCCCAGCAGCAGCCGGGTGTCGGCGATCCGGTGCTTGAGCTGCTCGGCGTACCCGGCGTACTCCTCGACGACCTCGTCGACGTCGATCGCCTTGCGGTTGTAGACCTTGACCAGGATCTGGTTCTTCTCCTGCAGGGTGCCCTCGAGCTTCTGCCGCAGGATCGACAGGTCCAGCAGGTCCTGCACGCGGATGCCGGTGCGGGCGACCTTGTCGCCGTAGGCCGGGCCGATGCCGCGGCCCGTGGTGCCGATCTTGCGCTTGCCCAGGAACCGCTCGGTGACGCGGTCGAGGGCCCGGTGGTGCGGCATGATCAGGTGCGCGTCGGAGGAGATGGTGAGCCGCGAAGTGTCCACCCCACGCTCCTCCAGGCCCGCCAGCTCGCGGATCAGCACCTCGGGGTCGATGACGACGCCGTTGCCGATCACCGGCGTGCAGCCCGGCGTGAGGATGCCCGACGGGATCAGGTGCAGCGCGTACTTCTCGCCGTCCGGCGTGATCACCGTGTGACCGGCGTTGTTGCCGCCCTGGTAGCGAACGACGTAGGGGACGCGCCCACCGAGCAGATCGGTGGCCTTGCCCTTGCCCTCGTCGCCCCACTGGGCGCCGATCAGCACGACTGCCGGCATCGGGAGTGGTTCTCCTTGGTCGGGTGCACGCCGGCCGGTGGTGCCGGCCGGTCCGGATGGCAGGGTATCCGCATGGCCTCGGTCGAGCTGGATCTGCGGCGGCTGGCGGCCGGCGAGGCGCCGCGGGCCGCCGTCGTCGCCGACGCCGCCGACGCCTCGTCGGTGCTCGTGCGCGGCCCCGTCGCCGGGCTGTCGGCGGTGCTCGCCGTGCTGCACAAGGCGGGCCGGACGGCGGAGGTGCCGGTGTCCTGGGAGCCGGGCGGCGACAAGGACTCCACCGGCCTGGCCCGCGACCTGGGCATCGGCGAGGGCCGCCCGCGGGAGCTGACCCTGGTCCGCGACGACCACGGCGGGGTGCTGCTGCACCACGGCCGGATCGAGGCCGACGGCGACGGCCGCCGCTCGCTGAGCCGTCGCCTCGGCCTGCAGGCCTACCACGACGACATCCGCGTGGCCCACGGGGAGATCACCCGCATCGACGTGCGCCCGGACTGGACGGCGGTGGACACGATCGGGGTGACGGTGATGGTCCAGCCGCTGCGGCCGACCCGCCGCACGAGCGGCCGGGCACTCCAGGTGGCCTGCGACCCCGCGCGTGTCATCCGCGACGGGGTGCGCTTCCCGCGGCCCGTGCACCGGTGGACCTGGTACGCCGACGACCGGGTCCGCTGGCTGCTGCATCCCTAGACGGGCCCCCTCGCCCCCTCACACCTCGCTCCGCTCGCTGCGGGGCCCTGCAAGGGGGCCACCGGGGTCGGGCAGACTGGGTCACCCGACCTCAGGAGAACACGCTGCCGTCGTCCCACCGCCCCACCGGAGCGCGCCGGTGATGGTCGACCGCCTGCCCGGGACGAGGCGGCCCGCGACACCCCCTCCCGGAACCACCTGGGGGCGGTGGATCCTCGCGCGGCCGAGCCTCCCGGCCGTGCTCACCCTCGTCCTCCTGCTGGGCTTCTTCGCGCTGCAGGCCCCCGATCTGCTGTCCAGCGCCGGGATCGCCGGCGTGCTCGAGGTGGCCGCGATGCTCGGCATCGGCGGCGTCGCCGTGGCCCTGCTCCTGGTGGCCGGCCAGTTCGACCTCTCCGTGGGGATGCTCGCCCTGGCGTCGTCCGCGACCACCGCGCTGCTCGTCGACCAGGCCGGCTGGGGGATCTGGCCCGCGCTGGCCGCCTCGCTCGCCGGCGCGCTGCTCGTGGGCCTGGTCAACGGCGTGCTGGTGGTCAACACCGGCCTGCCCAGCTTCCTCGTGACGCTCGCGACGGTGCTCATCCTGCAGGGGACCACGCTGGTGGTGCTGCAGAACCTGGCCGGCTCCGCCCGGATCGGGGGGCTCGAGGACGCATCGGGATGGGCGTCGGCGACCACGGTGTTCGACTCGACGGCCCGCGTCGGCGACGGGGAGTTCCGGGTCTCGCTGCTGTGGTGGCTGGGGGTCACCGCCGTCGCCACCTGGGCGCTGTGGCGGACCAAGTTCGGCAACGCCGTCTTCGCCACCGGAGGCGCCCGAACCGCGGCCCGAGAGCTGGGGGTGCCCGTGCGACGGACCACCGTGGGCCTGTTCTGCCTCAGCGCGACGGCCGGCTGGCTCATCGGCACGCTCGGGCTGGTCCGGTTCGGCGGGATCGAGGCGAACGGCGAGGGGCTGATCATCGGCATCGAGTTCGTCGTGGTCGCCGTCCTGGGCGGCAGCCTGCTCGTCGGGGGGTACGGCTCGGCCTTCGGCGCGGCCGTCGGCGCGCTGCTGTACGGCGTCCTGCGGGAAGGCATCGATCGGGCCGGCTGGGACCCGCCCTGGTTCCAGGCGCTGCTCGGTGTGCTGCTGCTGGTCGCGGTGCTGGCCAACGGCGTGGTGGCCAGCCGGCTCAGGGGGGTGCCCCGCTCGTGAGCACCGATCTCCCCGCGGCCGACCCACCGTCCGGCCTCGAACTGCGCGGCGTCACCGTCCGCCACGGCAGCGTGCCGGCGCTGTCCCGGGTGAGCGCGACGTTCCCGGGCGGGCAGATCTCCTGCGTGCTGGGCGAGAACGGCTCGGGGAAGTCGACGCTCGTGTCGTTGCTGTCGGGGCTGGTGCGGCACGACGACGGCGAGCTGCTCGTCGGCGGCAGCGCGATGCGCTTCCGCTCCCCGCGCCAGGCACGCGCTGCCGGCATCGCGACGGTGTGGGAGGACCTCGCCGTGGCCCCGCTGCTCTCCGTCTGGCGGAACTTCTTCCTCGGCGCCGAACCCACCCGCGGGCGGTGGCCGGCCCGCCGGCTGGATCTCGACACCGCCCGCGAGGTCACGGCCCGCGCGATGGCCCGGGTCGGCGTCACCGCCCTGGACCCGGACCAGCCGGCCAGCCGACTGCAGGCCGGCGAGCGGCAGAGCCTCGCCGTGGCCCGCGCCCTGCACTTCGGCGCCCGGGCACTGGTGATCGACGAGCCGACGACGGCGGTGACCGTCGCCCGGCAGACGATGTTCGGGCAGGCCATCCTCGCCGCCCGGGCGCAGGGGCTGGCGGTCGTCGTCGTCACCAACAACCCGCGCTACGCCCACCTGATCGGCGACCGCTTCCTGCTGCTGGCCAACGGCCAGGTGGCCGGCAACCTGACGCGCGAGGACGTCGATGCCGACATGCTGACGGCGCTGATGGCCGGCGGGGACCAGCTCAGCGTGCTCACCGAGACGCTGACGGCACTGCACCCCGAGCTCGGCGAGCGCTGACGCACGCGAGAGACCCTCCTCCCCGTGGGGAAGAGGGCCTCTCGCGGGTCCTGGCCCCGCGCCGGTCCTGCCGGATCGCGGGGCCGGATCAGGTGAAGACGTTCACCCCGCCCGGGCCGACCAGCAGCCCGACGACGATGAGGACGATGCCCCAGAGCAGTTCCTTGCGGATGATGGCGAGGACGCCTGCCACCACGAGGACGACGGCGAGAATCCAGAGCACGAGCTCCATGCGATGTCTCCGTTCGTGCGGGCGCCGTGGGGCGGCGCCGGGCACGGAGAGTAGTGACCATCACGATCAACTACGAAACGTCGAGCACCTTTTCGCAGGTCAGAGCGCCGTCAGCACTCCGGACTATCTGTGACCCACCGTAACGCTTCCTGCTCCCTGCTCGTCCGCGGACGAGCAGGGATCAGGGGGCGAGGGTAGGGTCGCTGTCGCGCAGCAGCTGGATGCACCGCTCGTGCTCGTCCTGCTCGCCGATGGCCTCGGCGGCCTTCGCCAGGACGATGACGCAGCGCAGGAAGCCGCGGTTCGGCTCGTGCGACCACGGCACCGGGCCGAAGCCCTTCCAGCCGTTGCGGCGCAGCGCGTCCAGTCCGCGGTGGTAGCCGGTGCGGGCGTAGGCGTAGGCCTCGATCGTGTCGCGGAGCTGCCGCTCGGTCCGGCCCAGCGCCTCCTCCGCCAGCGCCGCCCACGCCGCGCTGACGGTGGGGTGGCGGGAGGCCACCTCGGCCGCCGGGGTGCCCTCGGCCAGCTCGGCGTCGGCCTCCGGGTTCGCCGGCAGCAGGGTCGGGTCGGGCTCGCCGAGCAGGTTCCCGTGGGAGTGGCTCATCGTCAGGCGCCCTGCGACTGGCCGGCGGACAGCAGGTCCTCGCAGGCCTCGACGACGCGGGCGGCCATCCCGGCCTCCGCGGCCTTGAGGTAGCTGCGCGGGTCGTAGGTCTTCTTGTTGCCGACCTCGCCGTCGATCTTGAGCACGCCGTCGTAGTTGGTGAACATGTGCCCGGCCACCGGGCGGGTGAAGGCGTACTGGGTGTCGGTGTCCACGTTCATCTTGATGACGCCGTAGGAGATCGCCTCCCGGATGTCGGACTCCGACGAGCCCGAGCCGCCGTGGAACACCAGGTTGAACGGCTTGGCGTCCGCGTCCAGGCCGAACTCCGCGGCGACGACGGCCTGGCCCTCCTTGAGGATCTCCGGGCGCAGCTTGACGTTGCCGGGCTTGTAGACACCGTGCACGTTGCCGAAGGTCGCGGCCAGCAGGTAGACGCCCCGCTCGCCCAGGCCGAGCTTCTTGGCGGTGGCGACGAAGTCACCGGGTGCGGTGTAGAGCTTCTCGTTGATCTCGTGGGCGACGCCGTCCTCCTCGCCCCCGACGACGCCGATCTCCACCTCGAGCACCAGCTTGGCCGCCGCGGACTTCTCCATGAGCTCCTCGGCGATGTCCAGGTTCTCGCCGAGCTCGATGGCCGAGCCGTCCCACATGTGCGACTGGAACAGCGGCTCCTGCCCGGCGTTCACCCGGTCCTGGGAGAGCGCGATCAGCGGGCGGACGTAGCCGTCGAGCTTGTCCTTCGGGCAGTGGTCGGTGTGCAGCGCGACGTTGACCGGGTACTTCTCGGCGACGACGTGCGCGAACTCGGCCAGCGCCACCGCACCGGCCACCATGTCCTTCACCCGGGTGCCCGAGCCGAACTCGGCACCGCCGGTGGAGAACTGGATGATGCCGTCGCTGCCCGCGTCGGCGAAGCCGCGCAGGGCGGCGTTGATCGTCTCCGACGACGTGCAGTTGATCGCCGGATAGGCGAAACCGCCCTCCTTGGCCCGGCGGATCATGTCGGCGTAGACCTCAGGGGTCGCGATGGGCATGCTCGGCACTCCTCGGGAGAACGTGTACGGCGCTGTACCTGATGATCAGTATCCCGCCGGGGGCTCCTCCGGGTGAGTCGGGGCGGGTCGCGAGCCCCGAGTCAGCCGGTCTCGATCCGGCTGACCACGCGGGCCGCCACCGCCACCGGGTCGTAGGTCGGTGAGAACGGCGGGGCGTAGGAGAGGTCGGAGGCGGCCAGTTCCTCGGCGGTGAGCCCCGCCCAGATGGCGGTGGCGAAGACGTCGATCCGCTTGCCGCTGCCGGGCCCGCCCACGATCTGGGCGCCGAGCAGCAGCCCGGACCCCCCCCCTCGGTGATCACCTTGACCGCGATCGGCTCGGCACCGGGGTAGTAGCCGGCCCGCGTCGTCGCCTCGATCACCTCGCTGCGGTGGTCGTAGCCGGCCTTCTCGGCCTCGGTCGTGCACAGCCCGGTGCGCGCGATCTCCAGGTCGCCGACCTTCGTCGCCGCCGTCCCCAGGACGCCGGCGAAGCGGGCCGGCCGCCCGCCGATGATCGATCCGGCCACCCGGCCCTGCTTGTTCGCGTGCGTGCCGAGCGCCACGTGGGCGGCCTCGCCGGTGATCCGGTGGAAGGTCTGCGCGCAGTCGCCCGCGGCGAAGACCTCCGGGTGCGAGCGGCTGCGCTGGGTGTGCGCGACGTCGATCCCGCCGGTGGTGCCGATCTGCAGACCGGCCTCCTCGGCCAGCGTCGCCTCGGGGCCCATGCCCAGCCCCAGGACGACGAGGTCGGCGTCGTAGCTGCCCGCGTCCGTGCGCACAGCGCGGATCGCGCCGTCGGCGTCGACCTCGATCTCGCGCACCGGCTGGTTCGGCTGCACGTCGATGCCCATGTCACCCATGGCCTTGCAGATCCGCTCGCCCATGTCGTCGTCGAGCTGGCCCATCGGCAGCGGATCGGCGAGGACGACGGTCACCGACAGCCCGCGGCCGAGCAGCACCTCGGCCATCTCCAGGCCGATGTAGCCGCCGCCCAGGACCACCGCGCGCTTCGCCCCGGCTGCGATGGCGGCGCGGATGTCGGCGCCGTCGGCGAGCCGGTGCACCCCGTGGACGCCGTCGGCGTCCAGTCCCGGCACCGGCGGGCGGGTCGGGCGGCCTCCGGTGGCGACGACCAGGTGGTCGTACCCGTACCGGCGGCCGTCGGAGGCGCTGACCTCCCCCGCCGCCAGGTCGATCTCCTCGGCGCGGGCGTGCGTGCGGATGACGATGCCGTCGGCCTCGAACTGCGCGACGGTTCGGGCCAGGAGGGCGTCGCGGTCGGTCACCTGCCCGCCGATCCAGTACGGGATGCCGCAGGCGGAGTAGGAGACCTCCGGGCCCTGCTCGAGGACCACGATCTCCAGGTCTCCTGCGGGGCGCAGCCGGCGCGCCTGGGCGGCAGCGGAGAGGCCCGCCGCGTCCCCGCCGATGACGACCAGCCGATCGGTGCTCACGGGGCCACCCTGTCATCCGGCGCCACGGATCTGCAGCTCAGCGTGGCTCCGGAAGCCGCCGCGCAGCACCCGGAGCCGCCGCACACGGCGGCTCTCGCGTCGACGAGGTGGCTTCGGCGCGATGGTCCTAGGGTTCGCCGCATGTCCGGCGTCTTCGGGGAACGCGCGTGAAGCGGATGACGGCGATGGCTCCGTGGCATCCGGACTGCTACCAGCGGGCGGTCGGGTTCGTCACCGATCCGGCCGGGCGGCTGCTCGTCTTCGACCACCTCGACGTGGACGCGGGCACGCAGGTGCCGGCCGGTGGCATCCACGTAGGAGAGTCCGCGGAGGACGCCGTCGTCCGCGAGGTCGCGGAGGAGTCCGGGCTCGAGCGGGTCGTCGTCGTCCGCAAGCTCGGGGAGGCGTGGAACCGGTCGGAGACCGGGAACATGCCCGCCGGGCTCGAGGAGCACGTCCTGCACGCCTTCCACCTCCGGTTGGTGGACCCGCCGGCCGAGGAGCGGTGGGAGTGGGAGGAGCGCTCGGGTGGCGACGTCGTCGAACACCGCTTCGCGTTCCGCTGGGTGCCCCTCGACGAGGCGGCGCGGGTGCTGTGGCCGGCGCAGGCCATGTGGCTGAACGCGGTCCGGCTCAGCTGCCGGTGAGCTCGGAGACCGCCGCCAGGTCGCGCACGGACGCCCGGCGGAAGACCTTGCCGGGGTTGAGCAGCCCCTGCGGGTCGAGGGCGTCCTTGATCGCCCGGTGCACGTCCAGGGACACCGGTCCGATCTCGCGCTCCAGCCAGTCGACCTTGATGGAGCCGACGCCGTGCTCGCCGGTGATCGTGCCGCCCATGGCCAGGCCGAGTTCCAGGATGTCGTCGAACGCCGCGTAGGCGCGCTCCCGCTCGTCCGGATTCTCCGCGTCGAACGAGATGCACGGGTGCATGTTGCCGTCGCCCGCGTGCCCGGTGACGCCGATGACGACGGCCCGCTCGCGCGCGATCGCATCGCAGCCGTCGAGGAACTCCGCGATGCGCGAGCGCGGGACCGCGACGTCGTCGACGAGCATGCCGCTGCGCAGCGCGGCCAGCGCCGGCAGCGCCACCCGGCGGGCCTGGAGCAGCAGGTCGCCCTCGGCCGCGTCGTCGGTGCTGTGCACGAAGTCCGCCCCCGCCTCGCGGCAGATCTGGGTCAGGGCCTCGATCTCGGCCGCGGCGGCCTCGCCTCCGGCGTCGGACTGCGCGACCAGCAGTGAGTGGGCGCCTCGGTCGAGCTCTGCATTGAGCAGCTCGTCGGCGGCACAGATGCAGGTGTTGTCCATGACCTCCAGCAGGCTCGGGATCAGCCCCGACGTCACCACCCGCTCGACCACCTGCCCGGTCTGCGCCGTCGTCGCGAAGGAGGCGGCGAGGGTGACCGGGCGCTGCGGGGCGGGGCGCAGGGCGAGGGTCGCCTCGGTGATGACGCCGAGCGTGCCCTCCGACCCGACGAACAGCCGGGCCAGGTCGTAGCCGGCGACACCCTTGACAGTGCGCCGTCCGGTGCGCAGCACGCGCCCGTCGGCGAGGACTACCTCGAGACCCAGCACGTAGTCGGTGGTGACGCCGTACTTCACGCAGCACAGGCCGCCGGAGTTCGTGGAGAGGTTGCCGCCGATGGTGCACCAGTCATAGCTGGACGGGTCCGGCGGATAGAAGAGGCCGTGGCCGGCGACGACGTCGCGCAGCGTCTTGTTGACCACGCCTGGCTGGACGACGGCGAGCCGGTCCTCCGGAGACACCTCGAGGACGGCGTCCATGCGGGTCATGACCAGGGTGATCGCGCCGTCGATCGCGTTGGACGCGCCCGCCAGGCCGGAGCCGGCACCGCGCGGCACGACCGGGACCCCGTGGCGGGAGGCCACCTGCATCACCGCGACGACCTCGGCGGTGTTCCGCGGGAGCACGACGGCGGCCGGGGTGCCCGCGGGCGCCATCATCGCGGCGTCCCGGGCGTAGCCGGCGGTGACGTCCGGGTCGGTGAGGACGCCGTCCGCACCGAGCGCGGCCTGCAGGTCGGCGAGCCAGGCAGTGGTCACCGTCACACCGTACGACGCCTGCCCCATGATGATCAGCCAACCTGATCGTCAGGCGTCCTCCCTCGCGGTCGACCACGAGGGAAGACGCCGGATGACCAGGTCACCTGATCGTCACGGCGCTCTCAGGCGAGCCCGAGGTCGGCGAGTTCGTAGGCGGCGCGGTACTCGAAGCCGGCCGCCTGCACCGCCGCACGCGCACCCCTGTCGACGATCACCGCCACCGCGATGACCTCCGCGCCCGCCTCCTGCAGCGCCTCCGCCGCGGTGAGCGGGCTGCCACCGGTGGTCGAGACGTCTTCGACGACCAGGACGGCGCGACCGGCGACGTCGGGGCCCTCGATCCGCCGCTGCAGGCCGTGCGCCTTGCCCGCCTTGCGCACCACGCAGGCGTCGAGGAAGCCCTCGCCCCCGGCGGCGGCGTGCAGCATCGCGGTGGCCACCGGGTCGGCGCCCAGGGTGAGCCCACCGACGACGTCGTAGCGCAGGTCACCGGTCAGCTGTCGCATCACGCGGCCGACCAGCGGCGCACCCTCGTGGTGCAGCGTCAGCCGCCGCATGTCGATGTACCAGTCAGCTTCGCGCCCGGAAGACAGCGTCACCTTCCCGTGGACGACGGCGAGGTCGACGATCAGCTCGAGCAGCCGGTCGCGGTCGGGCAGTGCTGCGGGGGCGTTCTGCATGCGGACGACCCTAGCCAGGGTCAGGATCGGTGCATGTCCGCAGCGCGCACCCGCCTGACCGCCTTCGCCGGACCGCTCGCCGCCGCCGTCCTCGGGGGCGCGGCCACCGATCCGGACAGCGCCGTTCACGGGGCTCGACAAGCCGTCCTGGTACCCACCACCGCAGACGTTCGGCATCGTCTGGACCGGGCTCTACGCGGGCCTCGGCTGGGCGGCCGGTGAGGTGCGGGCCTCGGCCGGGCAGGGGCGCCGCCGCTCGTTCGACCGCGCGTACCGGTTGAACCTGGCGCTCAACGCCGCGTGGACGCCGGTGTTCTTCCGCGCCCGCCGGCCCTGGCTCGCCGCCGCCGAGAGCGCGGCCCTCACGATCTCGACCGTCGACCTGGCCAGGCGGGCCGCCCGGGTCCGGCCGGCGACCGCCGTCGCGCTGGTGCCCTACGCCGCCTGGACGGCGTTCGCCACGGCCTTGACGGTCTCCATCGCCCGGCGCAACTGATCCCGACGGACCGGGGCCGCCGTCCGACCGGATCCGGACGGGCGGGGCCGCCGTCCGACCGGAGCCGGACGGCGGCCGGACGGCGGCCGGAGCTCACATCCCGGCGGGCTTGAGCACCTGGTCGAGGACGTAGACGGTGGCGTTGGCGGTCTGCACGTTCCCGCAGATCACCGAGGCCTCCATGCCGACGACGGTGCCGTCCATGGCGATGCTGAACTCCTCACCGGAGCCCTCGATGGTGACCTCGTCGCCGTTGAGCGTCTCGTGCGTGCCGGCCAGCTCGTCCGGGCCCAGGCGGCCCGGGATCACGTGGTGGGTGAGCACCGCGGTCAGCATGTCGGTGTCGGCCAGCAGCGCGCTGAGTGCGTCCTCCGGCACCGCCTCGAAGGCCGGGTTGGCCGGCGCCAGGACGGTGATGTCGTCGGTGGTGTTCAGGGTGTCACCGAGCCCGGCGGCGGTCACGGCCTGCACCAGCGTGGACAGCAACGGGTTGTTGCTGGCGGCCGTCGCGACCGGGTCGTCGGCCATGCCCTGGACGCTGCCCTCGCCCTCCGTGGGTACCTGGGCGCACGCCGGGCCGAAGGGCTCGTCGGAGGCCATCGGCATGGCCTCCTCCGACGCCTCGCTGGAGCTGGTGGCGGCGCTGGTGCTCTCGGACGAGGCGTCGTCGTCGGAGCCGCAGGCGCTCAGCGTGATCGCGAGGGTGGAGGCAGCGGTCACGAGGAGGCTGCGGGTGAGCAGGTTGCGCTTCACGGTGGTGCTCCTGTCCTGTCCGTGCGACGACGTCGTCGCAGTCGGGTGGTGCGCCGGCCCGCGGGAGCGGGCCGGAGTTCGGGAGGTCAGCCGGCGAGCACCTGGATGGAGTGCCAGCCGCTGGCGCCGTCCGGGAAGGGCGAGGCGCGGGTCTCGGTCTGCACCTCGCCGTCGGCGCCGGTGGCGCGGACCGTGATCGAGTGCCGGCCGGGTGCGAAGTCGTAGGGCAGCACCCACTGGCGCCACAGGTCGGCGTCGACCTGCGGGGACAGCTCGGCCTCGACCCACTCCTCCTCGTCGACCCGCACCTCGACCCGCGCGATCCCCCGGGTCTGCGCCCAGGCGACGCCGGCGATCGCGTGGCGGCCGGCCGGGATCTCGCGGAGCGGCTTAGGGGTGTCGATCCGGGAGGCGATCTTGATCGGCCCCTCGGCCGCCCACTCGCGCTCGGTCCAGTAGGCGTCGACGGCGGCGAAGGTGGTGGCCTCGATGCGGACCAGCCACTTGCAGGCCGACACGTAGCCGTAGAGGCCGGGGATGAGCATCCGCACCGGGAAGCCGTGCACGACCGGGAGCGGCTCGCCGTTCATGCCGAAGGCGAGCATCGCGTCCTCGACCTCGAGGACCTGGCGGGTGGGCGCACCGATCGTCATGCCGTCCACCGACCGGCAGAGCAACTGGTCGCTGCCGGAGCGGAGGCCGTTCTCCCGGAGCAGGGTGACCAGCGGGACGCCCATCCACCGGGCGGTCCCGGCGAGGACGCCGCCCACCTCGTTCGACACGCAGGTGAGGGTGATGTCGCGCTCGATGACGTCGTCGCGCTCGAAGAGGTCGTCGAGCGTGTACGTGCGCGGGGTGTCGAACATCCCCGTCAGCTCGAGCCGGTAGTCCGCCGGCCGGATCCGCGGGGCGACGAGGGCGGTGTCCACCCGGTAGAAGTCGCCGTTCCTGGTGAACAGCGGGGTGAGACCGTCGATCCGACCGGAGAGGTCGGCTCCGGGCGGCAGCGGGGCGGCGGGGGAGGCGGGCGTGGGCAACCGCAGTCCGGCCCGCACACCGGCGACGTCGAAGCGCCGCTGCAGCAGCCGGCCTCCGCCGCCGGTGGCCGCGGCGACGCCGAGCGCGATCCCGCCGGTGAGGAAGAAGCGCCGCCGGTCCAGCCCCGCGCCCTTGCGGTCACCGGAGCCGAGCACCTGGCGCAGCCGGTCGAGGAGCTGTCCGTCCGCGTCGTCGTCGGTGGTGCGCGCCCCGGTCGACCGCTCCCTCGCCGCCCTCCCGGCGCTGGACAGCGGGGCGAGCAGCGCCAGGAGCGTGACGATCCCCGCGAGCGCCCCGACCAGGGAGGGCAGCGCGTCGAGCGGCTCGCCGGCGGGCCGGGTGAGCGCCGCGAGCACACCGACGGCGCCGAAGACGGCGACACCGAGGACCCCGAGCCGGCGGCTGCGCAGCCCGACCACACCGACCAGCAGCGCGTACAGCGCGATGACCACCAGCGTCCCGGCGATCAGCGCGATCTTGTCGTTCTCGCCGAAGGTGCGGATGGCGAAGGACTTGACCGGCTCGGGCGTGAGCGTGATCGCGGCGTCGCCGACCGCGATGACGGGCGAGGAGGCGGGGCCCACGAGCCCCGCGACCAGCTCCGCCACCCCGAGGGCGACGGCCGCGGCCAGCAGGCCGGCCAGAGCGGCCAACCCGCGGCGCTCGACCGCACGACCGGTCCCGGGAGGCGGGGCAGCCGACGGTGCCCGCTCGGAGGTCGTCACACAGGGTCTTCGGCCTCGACCGTCGATCCGGATTCACCCGGAGGACGATTTTCTGGGGCGCAACCGGTCGCGGCCCCGGCGGACGCCGGCGGTCGCCTGTCAGGCTGGCGGGGTGACCACCCCCGCCGCCGGTTCCCCGTCCGCGCCGTCGATGCCGACCTCGGTCCGCGTCGGCGTCATCGCGATGTCGGTGCTCGCCGCCCTGCTGCTGCTGAACTCGATCCTGCTCTGGCTGGGATTCGACGCCGCCGTCGACCGCATCGTCGAGGACGTCGACGACATCACCCGGGACGAAGCCCGGACGTTCGTGATCCTGGCGCTGGTGCCCTACCTCGTGCTCGGCCTCCTGCTGGCGGCCGCGGCGGCCTTCCTGTCCCGCCGGCAGCCCTGGGCCCGCTGGGCCGGCGTCGTCGCCACCGCCCTGCTGACGGCGCTCACCCTGGTCAACATGGTGGCCGCGGGCGGGATCACCGTGGCGTCGCTGCTGCTGCTGGTTCTCTCGGTCGCGGCGCTGACCAGCCTGCTGGCCCGCACCACGCGCGAGTGGGTGCCGGGCGGCCGACCGGCCGGCTGAGCGAGCGGACCGGTCAGCGCAGCTGGCCGGTGGTCCGCGCCCAGCTCATGTAGCGGTACCAGTCGTTGCTCGGCTTGAGGGCCAGCAGCACGATGCCGGCCACCAGCGCCAGCAGCTGGAAGCCGCTCAGGGCGGCGAGGAAGTCGGTGCCGCCCGCGGTGTCGCCGCCGAGGGTGCTCAGCCCGGCGACCACGTTCAGGCCGCCCAGCACCCACAGCACGATCCGCGCCCAGTTCCGCCCCTTCCACGCCCACCAGATGAACAGGGCGTGCAGGACGACGAGGACCAGCCCGATGACCGCGCCCACGAAGATCGCGGTGCGCAGGACCTCCTCGGTGATGTCCGGGTCGCTGGTGCTGCGCGCCGCCTCCCGGACCAGCTCGTCGAGATCGGCGAAGGACACGAGCGACACGACCAGGCCGAGCACGAAGTTCACGACGAACGCGCCGATGCCGGCGCGGACCGTGAGCGGCTGCTCCGGCGAACCGGCGGGCGGCTGGCCGTACCCGGCCGGAACGGGCGCGGCGTAGGGGTTCGGCGACGCCCCCCAGCCCTGCGGGGGTGGGCCGCCGTAGCCGCCCGGGGGCGGTCCCCAGCCCTGCGGTGGCGCGGGCGGCGCGTTCCAGTCCTGCGGCGGCGGTGGCGGACCGCTCCGGCCGCCGCCGTCGGGCTCGCCGTCGTGGCCGCCCTGCCCTGCCGTCATGCCAGCCTCCCGGTACCGGTTGACGACGATCATGGACGAAACCGTCCGGCGGGACCACCGGCCCCGCCGGACGGACGTCCCTCTCAGGCGCGGGTGACGCTGAGCCCGGTGTCGCCGTCGGCGACGTCGGCCGGCCAGTCGACCACGACCTCGTCGCCGTCGCGGATCTCACCGGCCAGCAACGCCTTGGCCAGCTGGTCGCCGATCGCCGACTGCACCAGCCGGCGCAGCGGACGGGCGCCGTACACCGGGTCGAACCCGTTGAGCGCCAGCCACTCGCGCGCGGCGTCGGTGACCCGCAGCGTGAGCCGGCGGGCGGCGAGGCGCCGGGCGAGGACGTCGACCTGGATGTCCACGATCCCGGCCAGCTCCTCGGTGCCCAGGGCGCGGAAGACGACGACGTCGTCCAGCCGGTTGAGGAACTCCGGCTTGAAGTGCGTCCGGACGACCTCCATCACCGCCGTCCGCCGCTGCTCCTCCGGGATCGACTGGTCGGCGATGAGCTGGGAGCCGAGGTTGGACGTGAGGATCAGGATCGTGTTCCGGAAGTCCACGGTCCGGCCCTGGCCGTCGGTGAGCCGGCCGTCGTCGAGCACCTGCAGCAGGGTGTCGAAGACGTCGGGGTGGGCCTTCTCCACCTCGTCCAGCAGCACCACCGTGTAGGGACGACGGCGCACCGCCTCGGTGAGCTGGCCGCCGGCCTCGTACCCGACGTAGCCGGGGGGAGCACCGACCAGGCGGGCGACGGAGTGCTTCTCCGAGTACTCGCTCATGTCGACGCGGACCATCGCCCGCTCGTCGTCGAAGAGGAACTCCGCCAGAGCCTTGGCCAGCTCGGTCTTGCCGACGCCGGTGGGCCCGAGGAACAGGAACGAACCGGTCGGGCGGTCGGGGTCCGCGACGCCCGATCGAGCACGGCGCACGGCGTCGGAGACCGCGCGGACGGCGTCCGGCTGGCCGACGACGCGGGTCGTGAGCTCGTCCTCCATGCGGAGCAGCTTCTGGGTCTCGCCCTCGAGCAGGCGGCCGGCCGGGATCCCGGTCCAGGCCTGGACGACCTCGGCGATGTCGTCGGGGCCGACCTCCTCCTTGAGCATGGAAGCTTCTGCCTCGACCGACTCCTCGGCCTCGGCCAGCGACTTCTCCAGCTGGGGCAGCCGGCCGTACCGCAGCTCGGCGACCCGGGCGAGGTCGCCGTCGCGCTCGGCCCGCTCGGCCTCCTGGCGCAGCCGCTCCAGCTCCTCCTTGATCGCCTGGATGCGGCCGATGGCGCTCTTGTCCTGCTGCCAGCGCGCCGTGAGCTCGGCCAGCTCCTGGCGCTTGTCGGCCAGGTCCGCGCGCAGGGTGGCCAACCGGTCGAGGGAGGACGGGTCGTCCTCCTTGGCCAGCGCCATCTCCTCGATCTCCAGCCGGCGGACGGCGCGCTCGACCTCGTCGACCTCCACCGGCCGGCTGTCGATCTCCATGCGCAGCCGGCTGGCGGCCTCGTCGACGAGGTCGATGGCCTTGTCCGGCAGGAACCGCGCCGTGACGTACCGGTCCGACAAGGTGGCGGCCGCGACGATCGCGGTGTCGGTGATGCGGACACCGTGGTGGACCTCGTAGCGCTCCTTGAGCCCGCGGAGGATGCCGATGGTGTCCTCGACGCTCGGTTCGCCCACCAGCACCTGCTGGAAGCGCCGCTCCAGCGCGGCGTCCTTCTCGATGTGCTCGCGGTACTCGTCTAGCGTGGTGGCCCCGACCATGCGGAGCTCGCCGCGGGCGAGCATCGGCTTGATCATGTTGCCGGCGTCCATCGCGGACTCGCCGGTCGCGCCCGCGCCGACGATCGTGTGCAGCTCGTCGATGAAGGTGACGATCTCGCCTTCGGCGTCGGTGATCTCCTGCAGGACGGCCTTCAGCCGCTCCTCGAACTCGCCGCGGTACTTGGCGCCCGCCACCATCGCGCCGAGGTCGAGCGCCATGAGCCGCTTGCCCTTGAGGCTCTCGGGCACGTCGCCGGCGACGATCCGCTGCGCGAGGCCCTCGACGATCGCGGTCTTGCCGACGCCGGGCTCGCCGATGAGCACCGGGTTGTTCTTGGTGCGGCGGGACAGCACCTGCACCACGCGGCGGATCTCGGTGTCCCGGCCGATGACCGGGTCGATCTTGCCCTCGCGGGCGCGCTCGGTGAGGTCGACGGCGTACTTCTCCAGGGCCTGGAAGGTGCCCTCGGGGTCGGGGGTGGTCACCTTGCGGGTGCCGCGGACGGTGCGGAAGGCCGCGAGCAACGCGTCCCGGGTCGCCCCTGCGGCGGTGAGCACCGCGGCCGCCTCGCCGTCGGACCCGGCCAGCCCGACGAGCAGGTGCTCGGTGGAGATGTACTCGTCACCGAGCGCGCTCGCCTGCTCCCCGGCGTCGTTCATGACGCGCAGGAACTCGCGGGACGGCGAGGGAGCGGGGACGGTGGCGCCGCTGACGCTGGGTAGGCGGCGGACCGCCGCCTCGGCCTTGCTGCGCACGTCGGCGGCATCGGCGCCGACCGCCTTGAGCAGCGGCGCGGCGATGCCGTCGTCCTGCTCGAGCAGCGCGGCCAGGAGGTGCAGCGGCTCGAGAGCGGCCTGGCCACGGGCGACCGCGAGCCGCTGCGCGGCGGCGATCGCCTCCTGCGAACGGGTGGTGAGCTTGCTCTGCATCGTCGCGGCGTCCGTCCTCTCGTGTGGGTGCGCAGGTCGCTGGACCGATCGACCATGCGGGATCGAGTGGTGCAACGAGCGAGGAGTTGAGTCTGTTCCGCTCAACCTCCCTGAGTCCAGCCGTCGCATCCGTCCGGCCTCGCCAGAGCTACACCGCGAGCGTGCGAGGGGTGAGAGGACGGGGTCCTGGTGCCTAGACTCGCGCCATGTCCGCCCTGCCGGCGCCGAGCGTGGCGCTCGACGACCAGCTGTGCTTCGCGCTCTACGCCGCCTCGCGCGCCGTGACGGCCCGCTACCGGCCCCTGCTCGACGCGATCGGACTGACCTATCCGCAGTACCTGGTCATGATGCTGCTCTGGGAAGAGGACCACCAGACCGTCGGGCAGCTCGGTTCCCGCCTGTCGCTGGACAGCGGCACGCTCTCCCCGTTGCTCAAGCGGCTCACCGCCGCCGGCCTGGTGACCCGGCACCGCCGGGTGGAGGACGAGCGCTCGGTGTCCGTCGCGCTGACCGACGCCGGCCGGGCTCTCGAGCAGAAGGCGTACCGCGTCTCCGAGCAGATGATCGGCGCCGTCGGGTTCGACACCGACGAGATCGTCGACCTCCGGCGCCGGCTGAAGACGCTGGTCGACCGGGTGAACGGCGGCGAGGCGGTCTGCTGAGGACGGTTGCCCGCACCCGGGCGGGGTAGGGCGGCAGCGCCACTGCCCGCGGGAGCAGACCAGCCGCTCCCGCCCGTCCGGAGGAGACAACCGATGGCCACTCGCACCGCCCGCACGTCCTGGAAGGGCACCCTGCAGGAGGGCTCGGGCACGACTGAGCTCGCCAGCTCCGGGCTGGGCACGTTCGACGTCTCCTGGCCCAAGCGGACCTCCGACGCCGCCGACGGCAGCACCAGCCCCGAGGAGCTGATCGCCGCGGCGCACGCCTCGTGCTTCGCGATGGCCTTCTCCGGCGGGATCGCCAAGGCCGGAGGGACGCCGCAGAGCCTCGAGGTGACCGCCGACGTCGGCTTCGGCCCGGACAAGGAGCGCGGCGGCTTCCACATCACCGGGATCACGCTGACCGTCCGGGGTCGCGTCGACGGCATGGACGCGGCCGCGTTCGAGCAGGCGGCGCAGGAGGCCAAGGCCGGCTGCCCGGTGAGCAAGGCGCTCACCGGCACCGAGATCACCCTCGACGCCGCGCTGGAGAGCTGAGTCGCACGTCCTGCGTACCGGATCTCGTCCCGCGGCAGCTCATCCCGCGGCGCGACGCTCCGCCGGCACCGACGTCGTCTCGGTCCGGAGCCGCTCGTCACCGCTCTGGGTGCTCAGCGCGATCTCGCGGATGAAGTAGATCGCCACCACCGCGACGACCGCGATCACCGCGGAGATCAGGAAGATCCGCCCGGTCGCATCGCCGTAGGCCGCCCGGATGAGCTCCTGGATGACGGGCGGCGCGTCGGCCAGGTTCTCGAGACCGACGTCGCCGGAGCCGGCCGCCTGGGCGGCCGGCTCCGGCAGCGCCCGCAGGTCCGCCCGGATCAGGTCACCCACGCGGGCCGACAGCACCGCGCCCAGCACCGAGACGCCGACGGTGCCGCCGAGGCTCCGGAAGAACGCCACCGCCGAACTCGCCGCCCCCAGGTCGCGAGCCGCCACCGTGTTCTGCACGGCGAGCACGAGGTTCTGCATCGTCATGCCGATGCCGACGCCCAGCAGGAACAGGAAGCAGCAGAGCAGCACGATGTTCGTCCGGTGGTCGACCATCGACAGCAGCCCGAACGCGACCGCGGTCAGGACGGATCCGGCGGTGAGGAAGTGCTTCCAGCGGCCGGTGCGGGTGATCAGGAGGCCCGATCCGGTCGAGGAGAGCAGCATGCCCCCGACCATCGGGACGGCGAGCAGCCCGGCCGCCGTCGGCGAGTAGCCGCGCGAGATCTGCAGGTACTGGCCGAGGAAGACGGTGGACCCGAACATCGCGACACCGATGGCGACGCTCGCCGCGATCGCGAGCGTCGTCGTGCGGTCGCGGAACAGACGCAGCGGGACGATCGGCTCCTTGGCCTTCGTCTCGGTCACCACGAAGGCGACGATGGCGAGCACGCCACCGCCGACGAGCAGCGCCGTCTCGGTGGAGGCCCAGGCGAAGCTGCCCCCGGCCAGGGTGACCCAGATGAGCAGCGCGGAGACCCCGGCGGTCAGGAACGCCGCACCCAGGTAGTCGATGTGCACCTCGCGCTTGGTCACCGGCAGGTTGAGGGTGCGCTGCAGCAGGATCAGGGCGATGGCGGCGAACGGGACGCCCACGTAGAAGCACCAGCGCCAGCCGAGCCAGCTGGTGTCCACCAACAGGCCACCGATCAGCGGCCCGCCGACCGTCGCGGTCGCGAACACGCTGCCGAACAGGCCGGAGTAGCGACCGCGCTCCCGCGGACTGATCATCGCGGCCATCGCGATCTGCACGAGCGCCTGCAGCCCGCCGAGCCCCAGGCCCTGCAGCACGCGCCAGGCGATCAGCGTCTCGACCGACTGCGCCAGCCCCGCCAGCATCGACCCGACGATGAACACGATGATCGAGAGCTGGAGGAGCAGCTTCTTGCTGAACAAGTCGGAGAGCTTGCCCCAGATGGGGGTCGAGGCGGTCGAGGACAGCAGGGTGGCCGTGACGACCCACGTGTAGTGCCCCTGCGATCCGCGGAGCTCGGTGATGATCGTGGGTAGGGCGTTCGAGACGACGGTCGAGGACAGGAACGCCACGAACATCGCGAGCATCATCCCGGACAGCGCCGACAGGATCTGCCGCTGCGTCATCCGTCCCTGCTGCTCGACGGGGGCCTGGACGGCGGTGCCCTGGGGACCGGGCCGGTCGACGGTGCGGGTCACTGATCTCCTGGAAGGCGAGGGGGCGGTCTCGGCTGCGCGGAACCGCGTCACCGGGCGGCCTGCGCAGGCGCGGTGGGCAACACGGACGCGCCGACGTCGTCGGCCAGCCGGTCGATCAGGTCGATGAGCCGGCGGGCGTCGTCCTCGTCCCAGCCGGACAGCGCGCCCAGCGCCCAGTCGGCGCGCACCGCGCGCGCCCCGGCCAGCGCCTGCTCCCCGCGCGGGGTGAGGAAGAAGAGGCTGGCCCGGCCGTCGCGGGGGTCGGGCCGGCGGTCCACGTACCCGGACCGCTCGAGCGCGGCGAGCTGACGGCTGGCCACGGAGACGTCGATCCCGGCGCGGGACGCGAGCGCGCTGCACCGCTGCTCGCCGTCCTGCTCGAGCGGCAGTAGGAGCGCCCAGCCGTAGGAGGGCAGCTCCCCGTGGAGCTGCGCGGCCGCGCGCATGCTGACCTGCCGGCCGGTGCGGACGAGGTGGGCGATGCTGGCCGTCAGCCGGTCCCGGGTGTCGGGGCTGATGGGCATGGGCGGATTCCTGACGTCGAGATGCGTGCAGAGAGCAACCATACTCGTTTGGTTGCGGTCTGCAACGTTTTGCCGCATCACGCCGCCCGACTCCGTCAGCCCTCGGCGTCGTCCTCCCGGTCCTCCTGCGCGCGGGCCTCGCCGATGCGGTTCAGCCGGTGCAGCAGATCGGCCAGGGTCGCGACGTCCTGGGCCGGCCAGTGCCCGAGGTCGCTCTCCCAGCGCTCCCGGCGGGCGTCGCGGATCAGCGCCAGCCGAGCCGCGCCCTCGGCCGACGGGGTCAGCACCTGCGCGCGCCCGTCCTCCGGGTCGGCGGTGCGGTCGACCAGACCGAGCCCGACCAGGTTCGCCACCTGGCGGCTCACCGTGCTCTTGTCCAGGCCCAGGCGGGCGACCAGGTCGCTGGCCCGCAGCGGCCCGGCGTCCTGCAGCAGGGCGAGCAGGCCGTACGCCGCGCCGTCGAGGTCCGGGTGCAGCTGACCGGCCAGCCGCGCGGAGAGCGCACGCGAGCGACGCAGGAGGAGACCGATCTCGCGCTCGAGGGCCACGAAGGCCTCGTGCGCGTCGACCTCGCTCACCGACCACCTCGCGGACGCCACACGACCAGCGCCGCGCTCGGCCGCCGCAGCGGCGCCAGGTCCGTGCGGTACGCGGGTGGGACCGCGGCCTCGGCGGCCATCCGGCGGTGCTCGCTGCGCTCGAGCTCGTCGAGCAGTTCGTGCACCCGCGCCTGCAGCGCCTCCACCTGCGACTCGAGCTCGATGATCCGCTTGATGCCGGCGAGGTTGACGCCGTCCTCCTGCGAGAGCCGCTGCACCTCGCGGAGCAGCGCGACGTCGCGCGGGCTGTAGCGGCGCCCGCCGCCGGGGGTCCGGCCCGGGCTCACCAGCCCGAGCCGGTCGTACTGCCGCAGGGTCTGCGCGTGCATCCCGGCGAGCTCGGCCGCCACGGAGATCACGAAGACGGGGGCGTCCTCGGCCACCTGGCGGGCGGCTCCGGGATCGACGGCGCCGGTCATGTCTCACCTCCGGGTCGGATCGCCGCGGTGATCTGCGGGCGTGGGTCCTCGTCCATCTCCTCGGCCAGGTTCTCGATGACCTTGCGCTGGGCCGGCGTGAGCCGCACCGGGACGGCGACCTCGAGGGTGACCAGCAGGTCGCCCTTGCGTCCCTTGCCCGGCACGCCGCGCCCGCGCACGCGGAGCGTCCGGCCGCTCGCCGTACCGGGCGGCACCTTGAGCGACACGGTGCCGTCCAGCGTGGGCACCGTGACGGTCGTGCCGAGTGCCGCCTCGGCGAACGAGATCGGCACGGTGAGCGTCAGGTCGTCGTCCTTGCGGCCGAACAGCGGGTGCTCGGCGACGTGGACGACGACGAACAGGTCACCCGCCGGGCCGCCGCGGCGCCCGGGCGCGCCCTTGCCGGCCAGCCGGATGCGCTGGCCGTCCTTGACGCCGGGCGGGATCCGGACGGTGATGGTCCTGGTCTGGCTGGTGATGCCGCTGCCCGAGCAGGTCGGGCAGGGGTCATCGATGACCGAACCGGTGCCGCGGCAGTTGCGGCACGGCTCGGAGAACGCGAACGCCCCCTGGCTGCGGCTGGTGACGCCGGCGCCCTGGCAGACCGGGCAGGTGTGCGGGCTGGTGCCCGGCTTCGCGCCGCTGCCCTTGCAGGTGGGACAGCTGCCCGGGCTCTGCATGCGCAGCGGCACGGTCACCCCGAGGACCGCCTCCTCGAAGGAGAGCGTCGCCTCGGTCTCGACGTCCTGACCCCGCGCCGGGCCGGACGCCGCCTGACTCCGGGCCCGCGGGCCGGCACCGCCGCCGAAGAGCCCGCCGAGGATGTCGCCGAGCCCGCCGGCGCCGCGGGGACCGGGACCGGCGGTACCGGTCCCGGCCGCCCCGCCGAAGAGGTCGCCGAAGTCGAAGGTCTGCCCACCACCGGGGAAGCCGCCGCCGCCCGGGAAGCCGGCGCGGGCGCCGGCGCCCCCGGCCCCGAACAGCCGGCGAGCCTCGTCGTACTCGCTCCGCCGCTTCGGGTCCGACAGCACGTCGTAGGCCTCGGAGACGTCCTTGAAGCGCGCCTCGGCCTGGGTGTTGCCCGGGTTCTTGTCCGGGTGCAGCTCCTGGGCCAGCTTGCGGTAGGCCTTCTTGATCGCGTTCGCGTCGGCGTCCTGGGAGACGCCCAACGCGGCGTAGTAGTCCTTCTCGATGAAGTCCCGGGTGCTCATCGGGCGCCTCCCTCCGGATCAGTCGGACGCCGGAGCGCTCGGTTCGTCGGCGGCAGGGGCCGCCGGGGCCGGGTGCTCCGGATCGGTGACGGCGACCATCGCCGTCCGCAGCACGCGGTCGCCGCGGCGGAAACCCTGCCGCAGGACCGTCGTCGCCGTCGGCACCGCCACCTCGGCCGAGGTGTCGTGCATGACGGCCTCGTGCACCTCCGGGTCGAACTCGTCACCGGCCTTGCCGAACGCCTCCACCCCCAGGCCGTCGAGCAGGCCCAGGATGCGGTCGGCCACCAGCTTGAACCCGCCGGTCAGCTCGTCGTGGTCCCGCGCGCGCTCGATGTCGTCGACGATCGGGAACAGCTGGGCGGCGAACCGCTCCGCCGCCTGGTCGACCATCAGTGCCCGGTCGCGGTCGACCCGACGCCGGTAGTTGGCGTACTCGGCCGTGACCCGCTGCAGGTCCTCGGTCCGCTCGGCCAGCTGCTGGGCGAGGTCTCCCCCTCCGGCGGCCGGCGCCACCGGGACCTCCGGCTGCTCCTCCACGGGCATCTGCTGCTCGCTCATCTGCTCCCCTGCGACGGTCGGGTGCGGCGGGGCGCCGGCCGGCTGCTCGCCGACCGGCGCCCGCACCTCACCGGTGCTCGGGTCGATGCGCCGCTTGTCGCGGATCACGACCCGCGGCTGCTCCTCCCCCGGATTCATCGGCGATCGGTGTCCTCGTCCACGATCTCGGCGTCGACGACGTCGTCGTCAGCGGACGTGGCGCCCGACCCGTCGCCCGCCTCGCCGGCCGGGGCGCCTTCGGCGCCCGCCGCCTCGGCCTGCTGGGCGTACAGCGCACCGCCGACCTCCTGGGACACGCGGGCGACCTTCTCCTGCGCGGACTTGATCGCCGCGACGTCGGAGCCGCCCAGCGCGCTGCGCAGCTCGGTCAGGGCCTCGCCGAGCTCGTCCTTCTTGTCGGCCGGGATCTTGTCGCCGTTCTCGGCCAGGAACTTCTCGGTCTGGTACTGCAGCGACTCCGCCAGGTTCCGGGTCTCGGCCTCCTCGCGGCGCTTCTTGTCCTCCTCAGCGTGCGCCTCGGCGTCCTTCATCATCCGCTCGATGTCGTCCTTCGGGAGGGCCGAGCCGCCGGTGATGGTCATCGACTGCTCCTTGCCCGTGCCGAGGTCCTTGGCCGACACGTGCACGATGCCGTTGGCGTCGATGTCGAAGGCCACCTCGATCTGCGGGACGCCGCGCGGCGCCGGGGGCAGACCGGTCAGCTCGAACATGCCGAGCTTCTTGTTGTAGGCGGCCATCTCGCGCTCGCCCTGGAAGACCTGGATCTGCACCGACGGCTGGTTGTCGTCCGCCGTCGTGAAGATCTCGGAGCGCTTGGTCGGGATCGTGGTGTTGCGCTCGATGAGCTTGGTCATGATCCCGCCCTTGGTCTCGATGCCCAGCGACAGCGGGGTCACGTCGAGCAGCAGGACGTCCTTGACCTCACCGCGCAGGACACCGGCCTGCAGGGCGGCGCCGACGGCGACGACCTCGTCGGGGTTGACGCCCTTGTTGGGCTCCTTGCCGCCGGTCATCTCCTTGACCAGGTCGGTCACGGCCGGCATGCGGGTGGAGCCACCGACGAGGACGACGTGGTCGATCTTGTCGATCGAGATGCCGGCGTCCCGGACCGCCTGGTTGAACGGCGCGCGGGCACGGTCGAGGAGGTCCTGGGTCATCCGCTGGAACTCGGCGCGGGTGATGGTCACGTCGAGGTGCAGCGGGCCCTCGGCGCCGGCGGTGATGTAGGGCAGGTTGACGTTGGTCGACTGCGCGCCGGACAGCTCGATCTTGGCCTTCTCGGCGGCCTCGCGGAGCCGCTGCATGGCCAGCTTGTCCTTGGACAGGTCGATGCCGTTCGAGGCGTTGAAGGTCTTGACCAGGTGGTCGACGATCTTCTGGTCCCAGTCGTCACCACCGAGGTGGTTGTCACCGGCGGTGGCCTTCACCTCGATGACGCCGTCGCCGATCTCGAGCAGCGAGACGTCGAAGGTGCCGCCACCGAGGTCGAAGACGAGGATCGTCTGCTCGGTCTCGCCCTTGTCCAGGCCGTAGGCCAGCGCGGCCGCGGTCGGCTCGTTGACGATGCGCAGCACGTTCAGGCCGGCGATCTCCCCGGCCTCCTTGGTGGCCTGGCGCTGGGAGTCCTCGAAGTACGCGGGCACGGTGATGACGGCGTCGGTCACCGGCTCGCCGAGATAGGTCTCGGCGTCCCGCTTGAGCTTCTGCAGGACGCGGGCGCTGATCTCCTGCGGGGTGTAGCGCTTGCCGTCGATCTCCGGCGACTTCCAGTCGGTGCCCATCTCGCGCTTGACGCTGCGGATGGTCCGGTCGACGTTGGTGACGGCCTGGTTCTTGGCCGACTGGCCGACGAGGACCTCGCCGTTCTTGGCGAAGGCGACCACCGACGGGGTGGTGCGCGAGCCCTCGGAGTTGGCGATGACCGTCGGCTCGCCGCCCTCGAGGACGGTGACGACGGAGTTGGTGGTGCCGAGGTCGATACCGACCGCTCGAGCCATGGGGATGACCTCTCTTCCGTGTGCGAGGTTGGTGCAGGTCTGGAGGTGCAGCCGAGCCGACACCATCTTGCGCCGAGTCCGCTCAACTTTCCTGCCCACCCTAACGGCAGGATGCGCGGTCGTGTTCCCGGGTGCACGACGTCGTCGCCCCGCTGGGCTCGGAGCCACCGCGCAGCAGTGCAGCCGCGGCACACGCCGGCTCTGGCTGCCGCACGGCGGCTCCGGGTGCGCCGTCGTCCACAGGCGACGACGCCGACCCGGCCCCGGGGAGCCGATCCGGTCGAGACTTCCGCGGTGCACCCGCTCCTGCGCGCCGCCGCCGACCGCAGGCTCGGCGTCTTCACCGCGATCGACGCCCGCCGCGCCGGCTACGACCACGCGGAGATCCGCCGCCTCTGCACCTCCGGCCGCTGGACGCGGTTGCGCCGGGGGATCTACATCGCCGCCGACGACCTGGCGCGGGCCGCGGACCCGGCCGCCCGGCACCGGCTGGAGTGCCTCGCCGTCCTGCTGCACCTCGGGCGGCCGCGGGCCGCGCTGAGCCACGGCACTGCGGCGAGGATCCGCGACATCCCCGTTCCCCGTGCTCTCGGGCCGACCATCCGCCTCACCGACCCGGACCGGTGGCGTCGCGGGGACGACTTCCTGATGTCGCGGGCTCCGCTGCGGCCCGGCGAGGTCGTCACCCGCGGGCCGCTCCGGCTCACCTCCGTGGCCCGGACGCTGGTCGACTGCGCCCGCGAGTGGCCGCTCGAGGACGCCGTGATCGCGATGGACGCGGCCCTCCTCGGGGAGCTGGTGTCCGTCGAGGAGCTGGTACAGGCGGCGGAGGCGGCCACCACCTGGCCCGGCGCCCGGAGCGCGGCGCGAGCCGTGGCACTGGCCGACGGGCGGGCCGAGTCGGTGCTGGAGACCCGGGGTCGGCTCCGCATCCTCGGCGCGGGGCTGCCCGCTCCTCAGCTGCAGGTGGAGATCTGGGCGGACGGCCGGATGGTCGCCGTCGTCGACGCCTGGTTCGAGGACTCCGCCGTCGCCGTGGAATTCGACGGTCGGATCAAGAACACCGACCCCTGGCGCGGCCGCACGCCCGAGCGGGTTCTGTGGGAGGAGAAGCGCCGCGAGGACGCACTGCGAGCCCTCGACGTCCGGGTGGTGCGCGTCGCCGACGACGACCTCGGTTCCCGCTGTGCGGCGGTCGAGCAGCGGCTGGGACAGCTGGTGACGTCCCCGGGGCCGGCGACCCGGCGGTTCACCACCCGCCCGCGGGTGCGGGGCGTCCGGCGCAGCGGGTGACGGCGGACGGCGGCTGTGCGAGAGCCACCGTGCATCACCGGAGCCGCCGCGCACGGTGGCTTCGAGGCCCGCACGGCGGCTCCGGTCGATCACGATCCGACCGGTGGCCGGATCGTGATCGTCGAGCCCGAGTAGCCTTCGGGCGCGCCCGCTATCGTGCGATCCGTGCGAGCACGCCGTGCCCGCATGCGTTCCGCGCGCCGGTCCCCCGACCGGCGCGGACGACGGCGCGTGCACCGAACAGAGCTTCGCCGTCGCCGTACGGCGCACGGGAGTCAACCGACGCCGGCAGGCGTGCGGGGGAGGAAAACATGACGGGCCCGCTGCAGATCGTCCTGGGGACGATCAGCGTCCTGTTCCTGATCGTCGCCTCGGTGATGGCCTACCGCGCGGTGCGGGCGATGGTGCGGATCATCCGCACCGGCCAGCCCGACGGCACCCGGTGGGGACCGGTCAAGACCCGCCTGAAGACGACGGCCATCGAGTCGCTGGGTCACACCCGGATGCTCAAGTGGTCGAGCATCGGCGTCGCCCACTGGTTCGTCTTCGTGGGCTTCTACGGCCTGTTCCTCACCCTGGTCGAGGCCTTCGGCGAGGTCTGGAACCCGGAGTTCTCCCTGCCGCTCATCGGCGAGTGGGCGGTCTGGAACCTGTTCGCCGACATCATCGGCACCGGCACGATCCTCGGGATCATCTACCTGATCATCCGGCGTCAGCGCGACCACCCGCGGTCGCAGGGCCGCAAGAGCCGCTTCGCCGGCACCAACCAGGGCCGCGGCTACTTCGTCGAGGCGATCGTCCTCGGCGTCGGCATCTGCATCCTGCTGATCCGCGCGCTGAAGGTCTCCTCCGACCTCACCGACGCCCCCGGCTGGTCGCACCCGATCTCCGGCCTGGTCGCCAACGTGCTGCCCGACAGCCCCGACCTGCTCACCGTGGTCGCGTTCGTCAAGATCGCCATCTCGCTGACCTGGCTCGTCGTCATCAGCCGGATCCTGAACATGGGTGTCGCCTGGCACCGGTTCAGCGCGTTCCTGAACATCTACGCCAAGCGCAACGCCGACGGCGCCCCCGCGCTCGGCCCGCTGCTGCCCATGACCAGCGGTGGCAAGCCGATCGACTTCGAGGACCCGGGCGAGGACGACATCTTCGGCCGCGGCAAGATCGAGGACTTCACCTGGAAGGGGATGCTGGACTTCACCACCTGCACCGAGTGCGGGCGGTGCCAGAGCCAGTGCCCGGCGTGGAACACGGGCAAGCCGCTCAGCCCGAAGATGGTGATCATGGACCTCCGCGATCACCTCTACGCGAAGGCTCCCTACCTCCTCGGCGAGAAGACGGCGTCGGAGACGGCGCCGGACTACGACGTCCTCAAGCCGAGCGACGAGCAGGTCTGGGCCAGCGGCTACGCCCGCATCGAGGGCACCAACGACGCCCAGGCGCACCGCCCCCTGGTCGGCACCCTCGAGGAGGGCGGGGTCATCGACCCCGACGTCCTGTGGTCCTGCACCAACTGTGGCGCCTGCGTCGAGCAGTGCCCGGTGGACATCGAGCACATCGACCACATCGACGACATGCGCCGCTACCAGGTGCTCATCGAGTCGAACTTCCCGTCCGAGGCCGGCGTCATGCTGAACAACCTCGAGAAGCGCGGGAACCCGTGGGGCATGGGCGGCAGCGTCCGCACCGACTGGATCAAGGAGCTCGACTTCGAGGTCCGCATGGCCGACGGCCCGCTGCCCCACGAGGTCGAGTACCTGTTCTGGGTCGGCTGCGCCGGCGCCGTCGACGACCGGGCCAAGAAGGTCACCAAGGCCGTCGCGGAGCTGCTGCACACCGCGGGCGTCGAGTTCGCCGTCCTCGGCGACGGCGAGACCTGCTCCGGGGACCCGGCCCGGCGCCTCGGCAACGAGTTCGTGTTCCAGCAGCTGGCCATGGAGAACGTCGAGACCCTCAACGGCGTCTTCGAGGGCCGGGTGCCCGGCACCCGCAAGATCGTGGCCACCTGCCCGCACTGCTTCAACTCGCTGGGCAAGGAGTACCCGCAGGTGGGCGGCGAGTACGAGGTCATCCACCACACCCAGCTGCTCGGTCAGCTGATCGAGGAGGGCCGGCTCACCCCCGTCACCCCGATCGACCGCAAGGTGACCTACCACGACCCGTGCTTCCTGGGCCGGCACAACAAGGTCTACACGCCCCCGCGGGAGATCCTCGAGTCCGTCCAGGGCCTGTCCACGCAGGAGATGCACCGCTGCAAGGACCGCGGCTTCTGCTGCGGCGCAGGCGGTGCCCGCATGTGGATGGAGGAGAAGATCGGCAAGCGGATCAACGTCGAGCGCACCGAGGAGGCGCTCGAGCTCGATCCCGACGTCATCTCCACCGCGTGCCCGTTCTGCATCACGATGCTCTCCGACGCGCTCACCGCCAAGAAGCAGAACGGCGAGGCCGCCGAGCACGTCGAGGTCCTCGACGTCAGCCAGATCCTGCTGCGCTCGATGCAGCCGGTGGCGGCGGGCGCGCAGGGCGCGAGCCAGGGTGCCGACGTCGGCACCAAGGCCGACGACGTCGTCGGCCTGGACTCCGCCGCGACGGAGCACGACCCCACCTGACGAACCACGACGGCGGCGCCCGTTCCCCGGCCCGGGGGACGGGCGCCGTCGTCGTCCCGGGATGGGGGACCATTCCTGGGTGACCCGCACCGCCCCGGCGCCCGCTGCCCGCACCACCCGGCGCCCCCTGGTGCTCATCGCGATCGCGATCGTCCTCACCGCCCTCAACCTGCGGACGGCGATCACGAGCGTCGGTCCGGTGCTGGAGGAGATCGAGCAGGGCCTGGGCATCTCCAGCGGCCTGGCCGGGGTGATCACCACCATGCCGGTGCTGTGCTTCGCCCTGATCGGCTTCACCGCGCCGGCGCTGTCGGCGCGCTACCGGGACGCCCACGTGCTGGCCGGGGCGCTGCTGGCCATGGCCGCGGGGTTGGCCCTGCGCAGCGCCGCGGCCGGCTTCCCGCTGTTCCTCGCCGGCACCGCGCTGGCGATGGTCGGCGGCGCGCTGGGCAACGTGCTCCTCCCCAGCCTGGTCAAGCGCTACTTCCCGACCCGGACCGGTGCCCTCGTGGGCGCCTACAGCACCGCGATGGGGCTGGGTGGCGCGCTGGCCGCGGTCGGGTCGCAGCCCCTCGCCGA
Organism: Blastococcus sp. CCUG 61487; assembly: GCF_005222955.1. Taxonomy (GTDB): domain Bacteria; phylum Actinomycetota; class Actinomycetes; order Mycobacteriales; family Geodermatophilaceae; genus Blastococcus. The sequence continues at coordinate 74,684 of NZ_LWUA01000112.1, forward strand.
GGCGACCGGGAGCTGGCGCTGGGCGCTGGTGGTGTGGGCGGTCCCGGCGGTCGTGGCCGCCGCGGTCTGGCTGTCGCTGCCCACGTCGTCGGGCGCGTCGCGACAGAGCCACACCGCCGTCCGCATGCGCTCGCTCGTGCACAGCCCGACGGCGATCGCGCTCGCCCTCTTCTTCGGCGCGCAGGCGCTGCAGGCCTACGTCGTCATCGGCTGGTCGGCCCAGTACCTGCGCGACTCGGGGCTGTCCGCGGCGACGGCGGGTCTCCTGCTCGGGCTGAACTCCCTGGTGGGGCTGCCGCTGAGCGCGGTGATCCCGTCGCTCACCGTGCGCCCCCGGCTGCAGCGGCCCCTGCTGCTCACCTTCGTGGCGAGCTACGTCGTCGGGTGGTGCGGCCTCTGGCAGGCGCCGACCACCGCGCCCTGGCTGTGGATGACCCTGATCGCCGTCGGCATGGGCACCTTCTCGATGGTGCTCGCCCTCATCGGGCTGCGGGCGCGGACGCCGGAGACCGTCGCCGCGCTGTCGACGACGACCCAGTCGTTCGGGTACGTGATCGCCGGCGCCGGCCCCCTGCTGGTGGGCGTGCTGCGCGGGATCACCGGCGGCTACACCGGCATGTTCGTGGTCGTGCTCACCGCCGTCGGCGTGCTCGCCGTCGCCGGGTGGATTGCGACCCGGCAGGTCTACGTCGACGACGAGGTGGACCGGTCCGTCCCGGGCTGGTCACCGGCGAGCCGGCGCGACGACGTCGTCGATCCGGCGGGCGCCGAGCCGCCCGTCGTCGTCAGGACGGACGCCGCGTCTCCGCGCGGGTGAAGTTGCGGTACGCCCGCGACGGCGTCGGCCCGCGCTGGTCCTGGTAGCGGGAGCCGTAGATCGCCGACCCGTACGGGTGCTCCGCCGGGCTGGTCAGCCGGAACATGCACAGCTGGCCGATCTTCATGCCCGGCCACAGCGTGATCGGCAGGTTGGCCACGTTGGACAGCTCGAGGGTGATGTGCCCCGAGAAGCCGGGGTCGACGAAGCCCGCCGTCGAGTGGGTGAGCAGGCCCAGCCGGCCCAGTGAGCTCTTGCCCTCCAGGCGGGCGGCCAGGTCGTCGGGGAGACTGATGACCTCGAGCGTGGAGCCGAGCACGAACTCGCCCGGGTGCAGCACGAACGGCTCGTCGCCCTCGGGCTCGACGGGGGTGGTGAGGTCGTCCTGCTGCTTCGCGGGGTCGATGTGGGTGTACCGCGAGTTGTTGAAGACCCGGAAGTACCGATCGAGGCGGACATCGATGCTCGACGGCTGCACCAGACCGGGGTCGTAGGGATCGATGCCGAGGCGTCCCTCGGCGATCGCGGCCGTGATGTCGCGGTCGCTCAGCAGCATGGCGCGGAGTCTAGGGAACCGGTTCCGGCACTCCGGCGGGTGAATCCGCGTCCCCGCCCCTCAAGCACCGCCCGGATCACGTCGTTGGGAGGTCTGCGGGCGGCTCGTCCCCGTCGCCATCCCCCCGAGCCCCGCGCCCCCGAGCCCCGCGCCCCGTCCGACTTCCCCGTGCGGACGGGGCGCGGTGTCCTGCGTCACCTCCCGTTGCGGTCCGCGGCTGCCGATGACCTCCGGAGAGGATCCGGCAGGGGAGGAACGTGCTCGACACCAGGCCCGCGCCCGCGGTACGCGGCGCTCACCGCTCCATCCGGCCGACGGGCGTGGAGCGCACCTTCGGCCGCGACGAGCTGATCGTGTCCAAGACCGACCTCCGCGGCGTGATCACCTACGCCAACGACGTGTTCCTGCGGGTCAGCGGCTACGCCATGGCCGAGATCATCGGCCAGCCGCACAACCTCATCCGCCATCCCGACATGCCGCGCGCCGTCTTCCAGCTGCTGTGGGACACCCTCGCCGCGCGCCGGGAGCTGTTCGCGTACGTGAACAACCTGGCGGCCGACGGCAGCCACTACTGGGTGCTCGCCCACATGACGCCGTCCTTCGGCCCCGACGGCTCGGTCACCGGCTACCACTCCAGCCGCCGCAAGCCTTCACCGCGCGCCGTCGACGCGATCCGTCCGCTCTACGAGCGGCTGCTCGCCGAGGAGCGCCGCCACCCGACCGCCCGCGCCGCCGTCGCCGCGTCGTCCCAGCTGCTGACCGAGCTCGTCGACGAGCACGGCGGCTCCTACGACGAGCTCGTCTGGTCGGTCATCAACACCGAGGAGCGCTGAGATGGCCATCCTGGGCAAGCGCACCAGCGGCCGCACCGACGCCGACGAGCTCGCGATCTACCGGGCGTTCGTCCGCCAGCTGACCGAGACCTGCGAGGCGGCCGCCCGCGGCGATCTCGAGGCCCGCAGCCGGCCCTCGCCCGAGATCGAGGGGATGGCCGAGCTGCACGCCCTCCACCACGCGCTCAACCGCGTGCTCGACGTCTCCGACGCCTTCGTCCGGGAGTCCTCGGCCGCGCTGGCCTCGGCCGCCGAGGGGCGGTTCCACCGCCGGCTGCTCGAGGGCGGGCTGCTGGGTGCGTTCCGCAAGAGCGCCAGCGACATCAACGACGCGCGCGACGCCATGCAGGCGACGGCCGGACGGGTCACCGAGGCGCAGACCTCCCGGCTGCAGCTGGCCGACGAGTTCGAGTCGGTCGTCCTGGCGATGTCCGAGCAGGTGGCGACGGCGTCCACCGAGATGAGCGCGTCCGCCGCGGGCCTCACCAGCGCGGCCGGAGCCGCGACGACCGAGGTCGGCACCGCCCAGGAGACGATCTCGTCGCTGACGCAGTCCTCGGCGGAGATCAAGGACATCATCGCGATGATCGACGCCATCGCCGCCCAGACCCGGCTGCTGGCGCTCAACGCGACGATCGAGGCCGCCCGGGCCGGTGAAGCCGGCAAGGGGTTCGCCGTCGTGGCGTCGGAGGTCAAGGACCTGGCCGACCAGACCGGCCGCGCGACCGAGCGCGTCACCGCGCAGGTCGAGCAGATCCGCGAGGCCTCCGAGGCCGTCGCCGCCGGCATGAGCACGGTCGGGACGACGGTCGGCGAGATGAACGGCCTGGTCGACGGGATCGCGACGGCTGTCGACGGCTCCTCCGACGTGGACGGCACCGCGCCGATGGGCCTGTCCCAGATGGCCGAACGGCTGCGGACCGAGGCGATCGCCTTCCTGGAGCAGATGCGCCGCTGACCCGCCGGCGTTCTCATCCCCGTGTCATCCGGCACCTCTAGCGTGACCGGATGCCCTCCTCCGTGCTCGACCCACCGGCGCCGCCGGAGCTGCGCCGGCAGTGGCCCCCGGCGCTCCGCCTGCTGCTGGGCGAGGAGGCCACCGGCCTCTGGGACGCCGTCCTCGCGACGGCGGGCGGCCGGCTCGCCCGGCTGCGCCCCATGGGCACCGCCGTGCAGCCCCGGGGCAGCGCCACGGTGCGCTACACCGCCGAGGTCGAGTGGGCGGACGGACGGCGAACCCGCGAGTCGCTCGCGGCCGTGACCGGCGCGCGGATCCCCGACGGCGCGACGGTGCTCGAGGGGCGGAGCGGCGACGACGACGACGTGACCGTCGGGGTCTGGCGGTGGCCGCTGGACCCGGCGCTGCCGGCGCTCGCCTGGGCGAGCCGGGCCGCGGGCGCGACCGAACGCCTCGCCGAGCTCGGGATCGCCGAGGGGCCGCTGCGGATGCGGCTGCGCTCCTACCGGCCGGGCCGACGCGCCGTGGTCGAGGCACGGTCCGCGGCCGGCTCGACCTATCTCAAGGTAGTCCGGCCGGTGGCGGTCCACCGCCTCGTCGAGCGGCACGCCGTCCTGGACGGCGCGGTGCCGGTGCCACCGGTGCTGGGATCGACCGCCGACGGCGTGGTGGTCCTGCCGGGCCTGCCCGGGACGTCGATGCGCGACCTGGTCGCGGGCGACGGCGCGGGCCTCCCCGACGCGGCCACGCTCGACGCGCTCCTCGACGCCCTGCCGGCAGCCGCGGCCGCCGTGACGCCGGTGGGCCGGAGCCGGCCGGGCGACGCGCTGGGCCGCGTGCCGGACCACGCGACGGTCCTCGGGCTCGTGCTGCCGGAGCTGCGGCCGCGGCTCGACCGCTTGCGGGAGCTGCTCGCGGCCGCGGAGCCGGGCGAGCACCCCGAGGTGCCCGTGCACGGCGACTTCTACGAAGCCCAGGTGCTCGTCGACGCCGGCGCCGTCGTGGGGCTGCTCGACGTGGACACCGTCGGCCGCGGCCACCGGATCGACGACTGGGCCACCCTCCTCGGCCACCTCGTGCTGCTCGAGGCGATCCTGCCGGCGCCGGCCACCGCGCGCCGCTACGGCGCCGAGCTGCTGGAGGCGGCGCTGCGCCGCTGGCCCGCCACCCAGCTGCGTCCCCGGATCGCCGCCGTCCTGCTCGGGCTGGCCACCGGGCCCTTCCGGGTGCTCCAGGCGAACTGGGCGACCGCGACCGTGGAGCGTGTGGCGCTGGCCGAGCGCTGGGCGGCGCCCGGAGGCTGATGAGAGAGCCCTCATCGAGTTCTCCCCGAGGCCTCACCTCCGGAGGACAACCTGGAGTCGAGCCCGAAGAGGACCACCGACTCGAGGAGTGATCGAGATGAGCAATCGCCCCGCCACCTGGAAGATCGTGACCTTCGGTGTCGCGCTGACCGGACTGGGCGCCGCCGGTGTCGGCGTCGCAGCCGCCGGTGCCGACAGCGACACCTCCCTGCCGGACGGCGTCTCCGTGTCGGCGGCGCCCGTCGATGCGCCGGCCGATGCGCCCGCCGACGGCCCCGTCGACGCCTCGCCGGAGAGCGCCGACTCCCCGCAGGAGAGCCCGTTCGACAGCCCGGACGGCTCGCCGGACGACATCGACGACCCGGACTCGCCCGACTCGCCGCAGTCCCCTGACTCGACCGACTCCCCCGATGACGCCTGACCGGCTGACCGCCTGACCGGCTGACCGGTTGATCTGCTGACCGGCCCGGAATCCCCGCTCCCGGGGTGTTCCTCCCGCTCCGGGGTCCCACCGGACCCCGGAACGGGGGGCGCACCTCGGGAGTCGTCGTCTAGGGGGTCAGTCCTCCACGAGGCGGTAGCCCATCCCCCGCACCGTCTCGATGCGGTCGGCGCCGATCTTCTTGCGGAGGTACCGCACGTAGACGTCGACGACGTTGGAGCCCGGATCGAAGTCGTAGCCCCACACGTGGCTGAGCAGTTGCTCGCGGGCGAGCACCTGGCCCGGGTGCCGCAGGAACGTCTCGGCCAGCGCGAACTCGCGGGCGGACAGGTCGACGGTGGTCTCGCCGACCCGCGCGCGCCGGGTGCGCAGGTCCAGGGACAGGTCGCCGGCGGTGAGCACCGTCGGCTCGGTCGTGCGGTCGGTGGCCAGCCGGAGCCGCACGCGGGCCAGCAGCTCCTCGAACCGGAACGGCTTGGGCATGTAGTCGTCGGCCCCGCCCTCGAGCCCGGCCACGGTGTCCTGCACGCTGTCCCGCGCGGTCAGGATGATCACCGGGATGGTCACCCGCCGCTCGCGCAGCCGGCGCAGCACCTCGAAGCCGTCGATGACCGGCAGGCCGATGTCCAGCACGAGCAGGTCGAACTCGCCCCCGGAGGCCTGGGCCAGCGCCGTCCCGCCGTCGGTGGCCACGGCGGTCGAGAAGCCGTTGGCCCGCAGCCCCTTCTCGATGAACGACGCGATCCTCGGCTCGTCCTCGGCGATCAGCACGCGGCTCATGCGTCCTCCTCGGGTTCCGGCTCGTGCAGCTGCTCGTCCGCGGGCAGCACGACGGTGAAGGTGGCGCCGCTGCCCGGGCGGGTGTCCAGCAGAACGCGCCCGCCGTGCGCCGCCACGATGGCCTGGACGATGGAGAGCCCCAGCCCGGCGCCGTCGGACCTGCGTGCCCCCGCGGCGCCCCGGGCGAAGCGCTCGAAGACGCGGGCACGGTCCTGCTCCGCGATCCCTGGGCCCGAGTCGGCGACCCAGATCCGCAGCTCTCCGCCGGAGATCTGGCTGCCGAGCGCGATCTGGTCCCCCGGGGCGGTGTAGCGCGCCGCGTTGTCCGCCAGCGCGAGCACCGCCTGGGTGATCCGCTGCGGGTCCAGGCGGACGTCGGCGCGCGCGACGGTCTCGAGCACCCACTCGCGCTCCCCGAGCCCGCGGGCCTTGCCGAACACCTCGGTCGTGAGCGCCGCGACGTCGACGGGTTGCGGGCGCACGAACTCGGGCTGCTCCGCCTTGGCCAGCAGCAGCAGGTCGCTGACCAACCGGTTCATCCGACCCAGCTCGTCGTCGACCAGCGCGGCGGTCTCCCGGACGTCCACGGGGTCGTCGGGGTCGAGGACGTCGAGGTGGCCGCGCACGATGGTGATCGGCGTACGCAGCTCGTGCCCCGCGTCGTCGAGGAAGCGACGCTGGGCCGCCACACCGCGCTCCACCCGGTCCAGCATGGCGTTGACGGTGGCCGCGAGCTCGGTCAGCTCGTCCCCCGGCCGCCCCTCGATCGGGATCCGGCCGGAGAGGTCGGTCTCGGTGATGCCCTGGGCGGTCGCGACCACACCGCGCACCGGGGCCAGCACCCGGCCGGCCACGACCCAGGCGCCGGCCGCCGCCAGGAGCATCGTCCCGGCGCCGACGGCCAGCATCAGCTGCGCCGTCTCGTTCGCGCTCTCGCGCTCCTGGTCGGCGAAGTAGGCGACGACGGCGACCCCCTGCGAGGGATCGCCCTCCAGCGCGACGGGGACGGCGAGGTAGCGCACCTCCCCGGCAGCGCTGTCGTACGTGCCCGCCTGCGTCTCGGTGACCGAGCCGACCAGCTCGGTGAACCTCGTGTCCTCGCTGAGCAGCACCGGCGCCTCGATCCGGCTCTGGAAGCGGTACACCCCGTCCACGTAGCCGAGGAACTTCTCGTTCGGACGGGCCAGGTTGTAGGTGATCACGGTCTGGAGGACGTCGCCGACCGAGGCGAAGGGCTCGCCGGTGTCGGGGTCGACGGCGGACGACGCGATCTGGGTGAACTCCTCGACCTCGGCCCGCAGCGCGGTGTCCATGCGCTCGTCGACGCTCCGGACCAGCAGCCGCCAGGTGACCAGCGTGACCAGGCCGAGCGCCAGCAGCACGAGCAGCAGGACCCAGCCGATGATCCGGGTGCGCGCGGCCCGGGGCGCCCACCGGAAGCGGCGGCGCTCAGTCATCGTCGTCGTCCGGGTCGTCGTCGTCCGGGTCGTCGTCATCGTCGTCGTCGAGCGGCGGCGGCGGGACGACGTCCGTGGGGACCGGTGGCGGCGGCAGGGGATCGACGGTGCCCGGCGCGGAGGGTGCGGACGTCCGCTCGGGCACGGTGATCGGCGCCGGGACGCCGCGGCCGGCCGGATCCACCGGGCGCAGCAGCAACCACGTCGCCGCAACGACGGCGAGCACGCCGACGGCGACGGCGATAAGCAGCAGGAGGCGGGCACGCACGCGCCCACCCTGCACCCCGCCAGTGTCCGGCGGGTGAGAGGCGGATGAGAGCGCTCTCATGGAGCGGCGCCGGTGTCCCCGCCCCGGAGGGGCCCGTGTAGTCTCTCCCCGGACCGCCCGACCCGGCGCCGGACAGCGATGGACGGCAAAACCGCAGGTCAGGCGCGTACGCGGGTGTAGTTCAATGGTAGAACATCAGCTTCCCAAGCTGACAGTGCGGGTTCGATTCCCGTCACCCGCTCCAGACGGGCCGGCTCCCCGCCTCGTAGATGCGATCCGTGGCGGTTCCGCGACGAGGTGCGAGCGCCGCGCGCCGGGCAGCGCGATGCCCCGCCCTCCCGCGGCGGATCCGGGCCCTTGGCCCCTGGGGATACCGGTCCGAACGCGTCACTATTCGGTCATGACCTCGTACGCGGCCGTCGGTGCCGAGAGCCCGCAGGTGGTGTCGATGACACCGCGGCGGCGCGCTCCGTGGCTGCTGGTGGAGGTGGACGGCTCCCCGGAGGCCCAGCGTGCGCTCGTCTGGGCGCTGCGCGAGGCCGCGCGACGGGAGGCCGTCGTGGTGGCCGTCGGCGTCCTGCCCTGCGCGGACCGGGACCCGGCCCAGCCGACGCGGCTTCCGGCGACGGCCCTGGACACGGCCCACGAGCAGTTGGACGCCGCCCTCTGCCGAGCGATCGCCGAGACCGGCGTGCACGGCCGCTCGCGCACGGCGGTGCTGGAGCGGCCGGTCTTCGACGCCCTGTCCGCGGCCACGCACGGCTCCGATCTCGTCGTGGTGGGCGCCGACGGCAAGCGCCTGCTCCGCCCGGCACTCCCCCGCCCGTCCCACCGCCGCATCGCCCGTGGCGCGTGACCGTAGGGCCGTGACCCCGCCCGACGGAGCGCCGCGCCGGTGACCGGCGCCCACCAGGACGGCCCCGAGCTGGCGGCGGCTGTGCTCGCCGCGACGACCGGCGGCCAGCTGGACTCCACGCTGGGGGAGATCCTCCGCGCCGCCGTCAGCCACGTGGACGCCGCGTACGGCGCGCTCGGGATCCTCAGCTGCGACGGCGCCCGGCTGGAGCGGTTCGTCGTCGAAGGCATGACCGAGGAGACCCACGAGAGGATCGGCCGGCTCCCCACCGGCCAGGGCGTGCTCAGCGTGCTGGTCAGCGAGCCGAGCGAGCTGCGGCTCGACGACCTCACCGCCCACCCGGCGCACCGCGGGTTCCCCGAGGGGCATCCGCCGATGCACTCGTTCCTGGGCGTCCCGGTCCGCGTCGGCGACACGGTCTTCGGCCACCTCTACCTGACCGAGAAACGGACGGGCAGCGGCTTCACCGAGGCCGACGCCGAGATCGCACGAGCGCTGGCCGCGGTGGCCGGGCTCGCGATCGACAACGCCCGGCTGCTGGAGCGGGCCGAGCGACGACGCGCCTGGGCGCAGGCCGGCACCGAGACCTCGAACGCGCTGCTCTCCGGCGTCGAGCCCGACCAGGTGCTCGACACCGCGGCCGGCCGGCTGGCCGAGCTGTGCGGAGCGGAGATCGCCGCGGTGCTCGTGCCGATGCCCGGTGACGACGACTCGCTCTGGGTGGAGGCCGCGGTGGGCCCGAGCGCGTCGGACACCGAGGGGGTGCGGATCCCACTCGTCGGCGGCCGGCTGTGGGAGGCGCACCGGACCGGCGTCCCCGCGCTCCTCTCGGACTTCGCGCTCGACGTCCCGGAGGGCTATCCGCCCGGCCTGCTGGGCGACATCTCGGGTGACTACGGCCCGGCCGTGCTGATCCCGGTCGGCGGCCCGCCGGCCCAGGGGACCATCGCCCTCGCGCGACGCCGGGAGTCCGGCACCTTCCCGCCCGACGTCCTCGAGCTCGCCTCGGCCTTCGCCGGCCAGGCGACCGTCGCCCTGGAACTGGTCCGCAGCCAGGAGCGGGAGCGCCGGCTGCAGCGGCAGGCCGACCGGGAGCGCATCGCCCGCGATCTGCACGACCACGTCGTGCAGCGGATCTTCGCCACGGCGCTGGCCGTGGACCGGATCGCCCGGTCCCTGGAGTCCGAGGCTCCCGAGGTCGCCGCCCGGCTGGCCGAGCGGGTGGACGAGCTCGACGGCACCATCGCGCGCATCCGCACGTCGATCTTCGAGCTGCAGCACGAGGACACCGCCTCGGGCGGCGTGCGGGCCCGGCTCGCCGAGGTCGTGCGCTCGGTCGTCGACGGGCACGGCCTGCACCCGGACCTGCGCGTGGCCGGCGAGGTCGAGGACCTCCCCGCCGATCTCGTCCCCGACCTCGTTGCGGCTGTGCGCGAGCTGGTCACCAACGTCCTGCGGCACGCCGGCGCGTCCCGGGTGACGATCTCCGTGACGGCCACCGACGCGCTCCGCGCACGGGTCACCGACGACGGCGGCGGGCTGCCCGCGATCACCGTCCGCAGCGGTCTGGCCAACCTCGCCGACCGGGCGGCACGTCGCGGCGGGCGCCTCGCGGTGGACAGCGGCCCGTCGGGGACCGATGTCGAGTGGTCCGTGCCCCTGCCCGGGACACCCCCCGGCTGACCCCGCTACTCAGTCGTCGCCCCGGTCACGCAGTTGCGTCGCCAGGATCGCCGCCTGCGTCCGCCGCTCCAGGCCGAGCTTGGCCAGCAGGTGGCTGGTGTAGTTCTTGACGGTCTTCTCCGCCAGGCCCATCCGCATGCCGATCTGCCGGTTGGTGAGGCCCTCGCCGATCAGCCGGAGGACCGTGTGCTCCTGATCGGTGAGCCGCTCCAGCCGGTCGGCGCCCACCAGGCCCGGCTGGCGGGCCCGCGGGCCGGCGGGGATGTCCTCCAGCAGCGTGCCGCCGGTGGCGACGGTGACGACGGCGGACACCAGGGCGGGGCCGCGCACCCGCTTGAGCACGAATCCGGTGGCCCCCGCCCGCACGGCGGCGTCCCGGGCGTCGGCGTCGGAGTAGCTGGTGAGCACGAGGCACGGCAGACCCGGCAGGAGCGCCCGGAGCGAGCGGCACAGCGAGGCGCCGTCCCCGTCCGGCAGCCGCATGTCGAGCACGACCACGTCGGGTCGGACGGCCGGCACCCGGGCGAGCGCGTCGGCGACCGATCCCGCCTCCCCGGCCACGACCAGCCGGGGATCGTCCTCGAGCACCTCCGCCACGCCCCGGCGGACCACCTCGTGGTCGTCGACGAGGAACACCCTGATCCGTCTGCCCTCGTCCGCCACCTGCCACCTCCGCAGCCCTGTGATCCGGATCACAGAGAGTAGGGGGGTCAGGCCGGGAGCAACAATGCTGCGTACAACGTGAGCCCCGGTCCGAAGGCCATGGCCACGACCGGCCCGTCGACGTCGGCCATCTCCTGGAGCACCAGCAGCACCGTCGCCGACGAGCAGTTGCCGTGCTCGGCGAGCACCCGGCGGGAGGCCGCGACCTGCTCCTCGGCCAGCCCGAGCTCGTCGCGGACGACGTCGATGATGCGGGGTCCCCCGGGATGGATCGCCCAGCCGGCGACGTCCTCGACGCGCAGGCCGGCGCCGACGAGGAGCTCGTCGACCACGTCGCCGACGTGGCGGGACAGGACGTCGGGCACCCGCGGGGACAGCCCCATCCGGAACCCGAGGTCGGTGACGTCCCAGGTCATGTGGTCGGCGGTGGAGGGGTCGGTGCGGGCGACGACGCCCGCCAGCCGCCGGCCCCGTCCGGCTCGGGGCTCCAGCACGACGGCCGCCGCGGCGTCGGAGAACAGCGCGTGCGCGACGACCTGCTCGAGGTCCCGCTGGGCCGGTTGCACGTGCAGGCTGGTCAGCTCGCAGCACAGCAGCACCGCCGGCCGGGACCTGGCGGTGACGAAGTCACCGACGGCGGCCAGCCCGGGGATCGCCGCGTAGCAGCCCATGTGGCCGACCAGCAGCCGCTGCAGGCCCGGCGGCATGCCCAGGTCGCTGGCCAGCCGGATGTCCAGCCCCGGCGTCGCGTACCCGGTGCAGGTGGCGACGGCGAACAGCCCGACGTCGCCGGGTGCCAGGCCGGCAGCGTCGAGCGCCCCGGCCACGGCCTGCTTGCCGAGCGGCAGCGCCTCCTGCACGTAGCGCTGCATCCGCGCCCCCGTGCCCCAGCCGCTGAGGTCCTCGTCCATCGGGTTGGCCACGGCATGCCGCCGGCGCACCCCGGCGCCGAGGAAGATCCGCTCGGCGGCGCGGACGCCCGCGTAGTGGCGGGCGAAGAACCCGTCCCAGGCGGCCTGCTGGTCCAGCGTGGTCGGGAAGGCCGAGCCCGCACCGGTGACGACCGCCGCCGTCACCCGCGCCGCTCCGCGGTCGCCCTGCTCGGGATCATGTTCCGACGGTACGTGCGCGGGCGGGCCGTCGCCCGCTCACCGCTTGCGCCCGTAGCCGGCGAAGACGACGGCGGTCGAGCGGATCGGCTTCATGCGGACCATGGACCGCCGTCCCAGGCGCCAGGCCACCGCGTCGCGCAGCGAGGGCCGCAGGCCGACCAGTTCCAGGTCGAGCCCGAGCCGGTCCGCGGCTGCCAGGAGCTGCGCGCGGTCGACGAAGAGCGCCGGGTCGTGCAGGTTCTTCGGCGGCCCGCCGGGCAACCGCTCGAGCAGGTGGACGTTGATCAGCACGGAGAGCCGGCCGGCGGCCAGCGCGTCGATGACGAGCGTGCCCCCGGGCTTGAGCAGGCGCGCGCACTCGGCGAGGACGCCGGCGTGGTCGGCGACGTGCTCGAGGATCTCCCCCGCGACCACGACGTCCGCGCACCCGTCGGCCAGCGGCACCTCCAGGACCGAGCCCAGGACCGGCAGCACCCCGTGGTCCCGGGCGAGCACCAGCCCGCTGAGCCCGATGTCCACCCCGACGTGCCGGTACCCGAGCCGGTCGACGTGCGGGCCCATGAGCCCGCCGCCGCAGGCGAGGTCGACCAGCACGGCATCCGGGGACGGCGCCGGCGGGATGCGCTCGGCCCGCGAGGCCGCCAGCCAGTGCAGCGCGGCGAACTCGCCGTCGTGCCGCCACCAGTGGTCGGCCAGCTGGTCGTACTGCGCCGGGTCGTTGCGGGGGAGGGACGTCGACGGCACGCGGGTCAGCCGCCCTTCTTCAGGGGATCGTGGCCCCAGTTCATCAGGGAGTAGCGCCACGTCGACGTCGCGACGTCCTCCTTCGCCGGCTCCTGCGCCAGGTGCCGCTGCACGTAGCCGTGCACCTTCCGCATGTGCGCGAGGTCGTCGCCGGTGAGGTCGCCCTTCGCCGTGCGCAGCAGGTCGACGATCCGCCGTCCCGACGCGTGCCCGGTGGACTCGCCGTCGCCGTCCTTCTGCCCGACCGCCTGCGACTCGTCGGTGTCGAGCCACGTCTCGAGCTCGGCGGGCGTCATGTTCACCGCCTCGGCGAACTCGCGCCGGATGGTGTCGGGGTCGTCGTGCGCCATCGGTCCTCCGCTCGCGTCGTCGTCTCCGGTACCGCTCCCCGAGGAGGCGGAAACCGCCGTCTGGTACTGCTGGGAACCCGCATCCGCCTGGGAGGTCCCGCGTGTCCGTCACCGTCGTCGGCAGCATCAACGAGGACGTGCTCGTCACCGTCGGCCGGCTCCCGGCCCGCGGCGAGACGGTGATCGGCCGGTCGTCCGTCCGGGCTCCCGGGGGCAAGGGCGCGAACCAGGCGGCGGCCGCCGGGCTGCTCGGGCCGGGCGTGCACATGGTCGGCCGCGTCGGCGAGGACCCGGCGGGTGACCGGCAGCTCGCCGCGCTCGCCGGGGCGCGGGTGAACGTCAGCCGCGTGCACCGGACCGGCGGGTCCGCGACGGGAGCCGCGACCATCACGGTCGAGGAGGGCACCGGCGAGAACGTCGTCGTGGTGGTGCCCGGCGCCAACGACGCCCTCACCGCGTCCGACGTCGACGTCGAGCCCGTGCACCGCGCCGACGTGCTCCTCCTGCAGCTGGAGGTGCCGCTCGAGACGGTCCGGGCGGCGGCCGCGGCGGCCGGCGGCACCGTCGTCCTCACCCCCGCTCCGCCCCGGGACCTGCCCGACGAGCTCCTGGCCGAGGTCGACGTGCTCGTCCCCAACGAGCACGAGCTGGTGCAGCTCGCCGGCGCCCGCGCCGGGGAGCGGCCCCCCGCCGAGCTCGCCGCGCTGGCCCGTGACCTCCGCGGTCCGGTCGTGGTGGTGACCCTCGGCGCCCGCGGTGCGCTGCTGGTGGGCCGGGACGGTGCGCCGGATCTGCTCCAGGCGCGCCGCCGGTCGACGTCGTCGACACCACCGGCGCCGGGGACTGCTTCACCGGGGCGCTGGCCCAGGCGCTGGCCCGCCGGGAGGACCTCGCCGCCGCGGTGCGCTACGCCGTCGCCGCGGCCGCCCTGTCCACGACCGGCCAGGGGGCGCGGGGCGCGCTGCCCGACGACGACGACGTCCGCGCGGTGCTCGACCGGCTGCCGGCGCCCGTCGAGCTGGGGTGACGGTTTCCCCCGGGTGGGGGCGGGCACAGCCCCGGCGACAGCGCCATCCCGAGGAGGACCCACCATGACCCAGCCCGACCGCGCATCCGACGTCGACCAGCCGGACGGCGGGGCGCCGTCCCGGGAGGCCGACGGCACCGGCCGGACGCCGCATCCCGACGAGCCGGCGGAGGGCGCCGACCGCGGGCAGGGCGCCGACACCCCGGGCGGCTGACCGGCGGCACGTGACCGAGATCTCCCTGCTCCATGCGGTGCAATCGGCCACCTTCGGTTTCTGCGCGAGCACTCGGAGGGCAGTCTGGTTCCATGACCGACGAGCCGCGCGAGACCCGTCCCACCCACTCCTCGCCGGAGACCTCCGCCGACGAGCCCCGGGACGCAGGCACCACTGCCGTCACCGTCGCCCGGATGCTGGCCAACCCGCGCCGGGTCCGTCGCGCCTGAGGAAGGACCACCCTTCCCCCACGCCTCGCACGCTCGCCGCGGGCCCCTGGAGGGGGCCGAGGTGACGCGGGGTCACCACATCGGCCTCAGTTCTCCATCCCGTCCCGTTCGACTCGTGGTCAACTCGTCACTCAGAGCGATCAAGGTCGGCGTGCCGCGAACTGATCCGTCACGTGCTCGGGCACGATTCCCCGCGTGACCGCCGCCATGTCCCTCGCCGCCGACGACCTCTCGTTGCCCGTGCGTCGTAGCCGCGCCGAGCGCCAGACGATCGTCCTGGACACCGCCGACCGGCTGTTCTCGAGCCGCAGCTCGCGCAGCGTCGGGATGGACGAGCTGGTCCGGGAGACCGGCCTGGGCAAGATGACGGTCTACCGGCTCTTCAAGAGCAAGGACGACCTCGTCGGGGCCTATCTCGCCCGCAAGGCGGCCACCGTGCTCGGCTTCATCGACGCCGAGCTCGCCCGGCTGGACGGCGACCCGCGTGCGGCGCTGCTCTCGGTCGTGGACGCCGTGGAGCGCGATGTCACCCGCGTGGGCTTCCGGGGCTGCCCGTTCAACAACGTCAGCAGCGAGTACGACGACCCGCAGCACCCCGCCCGCAGCGCGGCGGCGGACTACAAGTTCGAGCTCTACAGCAGGCTGGAGCGGCTGGCCGAGGACGTCGTCCCCGGCGGCGGCGAGGACCTCGCGGCCCAGCTGCACCTGATCATCGACGGCATGTACCTGTCCGGCGGGCTGCTGGGCCCGGACGGGCCGGCCGCGCACGGGCGGCAGCTGGCGGAGAAGCTCATCGACGCGGCGATCGCCCGCGCCTGACAGTGAGGATGT
>NZ_LWUA01000113.1 GCF_005222955.1 Blastococcus sp. CCUG 61487
CCACCCCACGGGGCACGGCCGGCCAGGACCTCATGGCTCCGAACCGCCACTGGGCTGCTGTCTTAAGCAAGGCGGCCCTGGACCCACTGCCGGATCCGCACGTCGCGAGTGCGGCCGCGGTCATCGACGGAGTCACGTACTGCTCGTCCATCCTGCCGTGGCGAAGTTCCGGCGGTGAGCCGACGTGGCCCGGCGCGGAACCTCCTCGCAATTTGCATGCGGGGCGGACGAAGTACGCGCTCAAGACGCTGCTCGGCGACCTGCCTAGTGGCGACCTGGTCTGGGGAGGGGACTGGAATCACTCGATGACCGGTCCCGAGAACGCCGGTTCACTCGGTGGGCGCAAGCACCTGCTGGCCGCCGTCGCGGAGCTCGGTCTGCAAGTGCCCACCGCGGACCTACCGCACCGCCTGGATGGGCTGTTGACCATCGACCACGTCGGTGTCCCGGTGTCGTGGAAGGTGGTCGACGCCCGGCGGCTCGATGCGACCGGGCTCAGCGACCACGACTGCTACGTCGTCGACGTCGAGGTGCCGGCGCCGTGAGCACCGACGACGGCGGCCTGCTGCCGCCTAGAGCGCAGTTGCTGACGGGGGACGAGCCGATCCGGGGCACGCCCGCACGGATTCGCGACTTCTGGGCGTGGGTGCTGTCCGACCTGCGCGGCAACACCGTGCGGCCGATGATGGCCGAGTTCCTCGTCGCGCAGGCGCTCGACGCCGTCGGTCGACCGCGCGTCGAGTGGGAGGCGTATGACGTCGTGACGCCGGATGGCATCCGCGTGGAGGTGAAGTCGAGCGCCTACGTGCAGGCGTGGGCGCAGGCCCGTCCGTCGGAGATCAGGTTCGGCGGCCTCAACGGGCGGACCTGGGACGCAGCCGGATATGCCTCTGGGTCGAGCTATAACGCCGATGTCTACGTCTTCGCGTTGGAGACTGCGCCGGACCACGAGTCCTACGACCCGTTGGATCTCGATCAGTGGAAGTTCTGGGTGCTTCCGCGGCGAGCCGTGGAAGGGACCGGCCAGAAGGGCTTGGCGCTGTCCCGCGTCGAGGCCATGGCAGGTGAGCCCGTTCCATACAGCGGCCTCAGAGACGCCGTCCGTGCCGCGGCGGCGATGGCGCAGTCGCCGGTGGAGGGAGTCGACCTGCGAGGCCGCGTCGTGCGCGTGGCAGCGGCGCAGGAGGCACTGCCGGCGGAAGGGGACTGGCCCGCAGCGGCCCGACGTCCCGAGCCACACTTCGTAGCCGAGTGGCCGGCAACCACATACGGGGGACGACCGGGCAATCGACTTTGCGTCGCTCGCTCGCTGCGTTGCTCCATGAGCGCGAGGGGTGGCGAAGCCGCTTCACCGACCGCCCCCTGCTCCTGCCCGAGGATGAGTTGCGGCTCAACGACTGGATGCAGGAGCACCTGGCGCTGAGCTGGGCCGTGCACGAGCAGCCGTGGACCGTCGAGTCGCAGGTGATCGCGGAGCTCAGGCCGCCGCTCAACCAGTCAGCGAACTCCTCCCACCCGCTGTACCGCGTAGTCCAGGAGGCCCGCCGCCGTTGGCGGACAGCTGCGGAAGATGCTGCAACGTAGGCAGACGGCTGGCGTGGCAGGACAGCCGTGTCGGCGCCGGCGACAGCGCGGGAAGTCCTTCCCGCTTCGGATCGCTGCCGCCCTCACCTCGGAACGAGTGGGAAGCATGGCGGTGGCTGCGGCTGTGGTGTTCCGAGAGGGAGAAGTGGCATGGCCTCGACCGAGCGGCGTCCGTTCGGCGCCGCAGAACGTGCTTACGGTCCCCGCCGTGGTCGACGACGTGCAGTACGAGTTCACATCGGTTCAGGCAGTGCGGGGCACTGAAACTAAGACGATCGCGAAGTGGCAGAAGGACGGCTGGCAGATCTTCAGCCGCAACCAGGGCTTGCTGCGCACGGAACTGACCTTCCGCCGCGTCAAGCCAAAGACGGTCGGCACCAGGTTGCTCGCCGCCTTCCGAGGCCTCGAGTCGAGGACGCAGCGGGCTCTACTGGCCGGCGCGTCTGCAATGGTCCTGCTCTTGGTCGCCGTCGGCGTCATCGTTGGCATGCAGAGCGGAGGCAGCGCTACCGAGTCAGCGGCATCAGCGACCGAGGTCGAGGCGGTCGAGCCGAGTAGCGAGCCGGAAGAGGTTTCAACACCCACGTCATCGGCACCCACTTCGTCGGCTTCCGCACCCACGACTCCCGCTCCGGAAGCAACACTCACGGTCGAGAACAACGCTGATCTCGCGGCGCTTGTAGCGCTTCGGGACCCGGGCGCGGCCGAAGTCGGAGAGTTCGCCGCGAAGTATCGCGGGCGAACCATTGAGTTCGACGGAAACATCACAGCCCTCGCGAATCACGGCAGTTACACGACGAGGTATGACCTTCTGATCAACACCGGGGACTACAGCACGACGAGCTCGTTGGGACCCAGCTTCAAATTCGAGGACGTCAACATCACGAACGACCTCCACCTGACGGGCCCGGACATCCCGGACGCCATCGGTGTCGGAGACAACCTTCGAATCATTGCGCGAGTGGTCGAGTACAACAGCAATTCGCAACTCTTCCTTCTCAAGCCGGTATCTACCCAGGTCAGGTGATCGGTCGGTGCGGTGACCCGAACGGGTCTCCAGCTCCTTTCTCGCCGTGGCCTCATACCCGCAGACTCCATGAGACCTGTCAGTGCCGTTTGATTCGATCCAGGGCGAGGCCACATCAAGGCCTAGGACCACGGCCGACGGAGGCAGGCGATGCAGAGACTCGACGGGCGGCTGGTGCTCAGCCCCACTGACCTCACGCATCACCAGGAGTGCGCGCACCTGACCCGGCTCGACCTCGGCGTCACCACGGGGGAGTGGGCGGCCTACTCGCACGAGACCCCGGATGACGTCCAGTTCGTCTTCGACCGCGGGATGGAGCACGAGAAGAAGTACCTCGCCTCGCTCGTGGCTGCCGGGAAGTCCGTTGTCGAAATCGGAGCGGCATACGACTTGGACGGCCGCCGGCGCGCGGAGGCCGAGACCGTGGAGGCGATGCGCAGCGGTGCCGACGTCGTCTACCAGGGGACGTTCTTCGACGGTGCCTGGGGCGGGCAGGCCGACTTCCTGCTGCGGGTGGACAGGCCGTCCCCGGTCTTCGGCGACTGGTCGTACGAGATCGCCGACACCAAGCTCGCGCGGAAGCTCAAGGTCGCCGCGCTGCTGCAGATGGCCACGTACGCCGAGCGCCTGACGGAGCTCCAGGGCGTGGCTCCCGAGCGGCTGATCGTGGTGACCGGCGACGGCGAGGAGCGCCCATGGCGGCTGGTCGACGTCGCCGCCTACGCGCGGCGGGCGCGGGCCCGGCTGGAGGCGTTCGTCGCCGCACCGTCGCCGACCGGCCCGTCGCCGATCGGCTACTGCAACCAGTGCTCGTGGGCCGAGCGGTGCAACGCCGAGCTGCGGGCCGCCGACGACCTCGGTCTGGTTGCGTTCATGCGCGGCGACCAGCGGGACGCGCTGAAGGCCGTCGGCATCTCGACGCTCCGCGAGCTCGCCGAGGCATCCCCGGAGCAGCTGAAGAAGTCCGGCATCGGGGCGGACGCACGTGTGCGGTTGCAGCAGCAGGCGGCCGAGCAGCTGCACGAGCGCCACACCGGCATGCCTTCGCGGACGCTGCTCGCCCCGGTTCCCGGCATGGGCCTGCTGCGGCTGCCGCCGCCGTCGCCGGGCGACCTGTACCTCGACTTCGAGGGCGACCCGTGGTTCGAGGATGGCAAGGGCATCGAGTACCTCGCCGGGCTGGGCGACCGGTCAGACGGCTTCACTCCGCTGTGGGCGCACGACCGGGACGCCGAGCGGCAGATGGTCACCGACCTCATCGACCGGATCGTGGTGGCGGCGCAGGCCGACCCGGGCATGCACGTCTACCACTACGCGCCGTACGAGGTGACCGCGCTCAAGCGACTGACCGGCACCTACGGCGTCCGCGAGGCGGAGCTCGACCAGCTGCTGCGCGAGGAGCGGTTCGTCGACCTCTATCCCGTCGTCCGGCAGTCGATGCGGATCAGCAAGGAGTCGTACTCGATCAAGAAGGTCGAGGCGTTCTACGGGCGGGCGCACGAGGGCTCCGTCGCCAGCGGTCTGGGCAGCGTGCTGGTCTACGAGCAGTGGCTGCTCGACCAGGACCAGCAGAAGCTCGACGACATCGAGTCGTACAACAAGGACGACGTCGACTCCACCCGCGAGCTGCACGACTGGCTGGAGACCCAGCGCGCCGAGCTCGAGGCGCTGCACGGTCCGCTCGCGCGGCCGGCGGTGACCGTGGTTGCGCCGGACGCGAAGGTGACCGAGGCGCAGGCCGCCGAGGAGGAGCTGGCCGCGCGGCTGCGCGACGCAGGGCACGACGTCCTCGGTGACCTGGTCGGCTGGCACCGCCGCGAGGACCGGCCCGACTGGTGGGAGGTCTACCGGCTGCAGGACCTGGACACCGAGGAACTGGAGCGCGACGGGACCGCGCTGGGCGGGCTGACCTACGTCGGTTACCAGGGGCCGGTGAAGAAGAGCCACCTGTACGAGTACTCGTTCCCGGCGCAGGACACCAAGGTGTCGGCCGGCGAAGACGCGCTCGACGTGGACACCGCGAAGCGGGCCGGCACGGTGGTCGAGCTCGACATCGCGACATGTCGACTCGTCCTCAAGACGACCGCCACGGAGCCGCCCCACCTGCGCGGCCTGGGCCCGGCCGGGCCGCTGAACACCGGCGGGCTGCGGGCGGCGATCGCCGCGACCGGCGACGACGTGCTGGCCGGCCGCGACTGCCTGGGCCAGGCGCCGGTGGAGCGACGCGTTCCCGCGGGAACGCGGCTGCGGCCCGGTGAAACGACGACCGACGCGATCCTGCGGCTCGGCCTGGCGCTCGATGGTGAGGTGCTGGCCATCCAGGGCCCGCCCGGAAGCGGCAAGACGACGGCGGCGGCCGCGCTGATCCGGAAGCTGCTGGACGCCAGCAAGAAGGTCGGGGTCACGGCGACCTCGCACGCGGTGATTGGCAACCTCCTCAAAGCGGTGGGGCGGCCGGCGCTGCAGAAGTGCAAGGAGGACCAGCACTGCGGTTCGGACCACGTGGCGTGGTCCGACGACAACGACGACGTGACGCGCCGGCTGACGGGTGGCGACGTTCAGCTGGTGGGCGGGACGGCGTGGTTCTGGACCCGGCAGACGTCCCCGAGGCGGTCGATGTGCTGGTGGTCGACGAGGCGGGGCAGTTCTCGCTGGCCAACGCGGTCGCGGTGGCGCGGGGTGCGCGGTCGATGGTGCTGCTCGGGGATCCCCAGCAGCTGGCACAGCCTTCGCAGGCGGTGCACCCGGGCGGCTCGGGCGCCTCGGCGCTGGAGCACCTGCTGGACGGGCACCCGACGATCCCGGAAGACCGAGGGGTGTTCCTCGACCGGTCCTACCGGATGCACCCGGACCTGACTGCGTTCGTCTCGGAGCTCGCGTATGAGGGCCGACTCGACCCGGCAGATTGCCGTGAGCGGGTGGCGGTGCTGGGGGAGGGGCCGCTGTCGGGCAGTGGGCTGCGAGCGGTGCTGCTCGAGCATCAGCTGACCTGCTCGGACAAGAGCCAGCAGGAGGCCGACGAGGTCGCGCGGCTGTGGCGATCGATCCAGGACTCGACGTGGCGCAATCACCTGGGCGAGGAGGCCCCGATCGGTCCGTCGGACGTGCTGGTGGTGGCGCCGTACAACGCGCAGGTCGCGCTGATCAAGTCGGCGTTGCCGGCGGGTGCCCGCGTGGGGACCGTGGACAAGTTCCAGGGCCAGGAGGCGCCGATCGTCCTCTACTCGATGACCAGCACGAGTGCTGACGAGGCGCCACGAGGCGTATCGTTCCTGTACGACCTGAACCGGCTGAACGTGGCGGTGTCGCGGGCGCAGGCGTTGGCGGTGGTGGTGTTGAGCCCGGAGCTGCTGGACGCGCCGGTGCGGACCCCGGAGCAGCTGCGCCGAGTGAACGCGCTGTGCCGGCTCGTGCAGTCGGCGACCGCCGTCTGACCGGGTCGCGCGGGGCAGCGCAGCGCGTGGTCTGATGCCTGTCAGGTGTTTGTGGCCGGCGTCGGGGCCGGTCCGCTCGGCAGGAAGGTGGGCTCGTGGCCGGATCCGGTGAAGTGCTGCTCGAGGTGGACGGCGGCGTCGCGATCGTGACGCTCAATGCCCCGGACCGGCGCAACGCGCTCACGCCTGGGATGGCCGACGAGCTGATCGCGACCTTCGACGAGGTGGACGCCAAGCCGGAGGTCGGCGCGCTGGTGGTACGGGCGGTCGGCAAGTCGTTCTGCGCGGGCGGCGACATCGCGACGCTGACGAACGCCGGCAAGGACCCGGCGACGCCCGACGCCTACGAGGGCATGGGCAAGATCTACGACTCCTTCTACCGACTGGGGCAGGTGAAGGTGCCGACGGTGGCGGCGGTGCGTGGCTCGGCCGTGGGGGCCGGCATGAACATGCTGCTGGCGGCGGACCTGCGGGTCGTCGCGAAGGACGCCCGGCTGCTGGCAGGCTTCCTCCGGCGCGGCATGCACCCGGGCGGCGGGCACTTCGTGATCCTTTCGCGGCTAATCGGCCGCGAGGCCGCGGCGGCGATGGCGCTGTTCGGCGAGGAGATCAACGGCGACAAGGCCGTCGAGCTCGGTCTGGCCTGGGAGTCCCTGGATGACGCCGCGGTCGAGGGCCGGGCGATCGAGTTGGCTCAGCGCGTGGCCGCCGACCCGGAGCTGGCGCGCGTGGCCGTAGGCAATTTCCGTAGGGAGGTTGTCAACGGGGCCGTAGCGTGGGATGTCGCCATGCAATCCGAGCGTCCAGCCCAGATGTGGTCCATGCGCCGCTCGGCTCGGTAGCTCACCCGACCCGCCTTGGGCCAGCAGGACACCGCGTCCGCCTATCTGCCTCGGGCGGCGAGGCAATCGCTCGGCACTGATGGACTTGCCGCCGGCATGTGCTGTGCTCCGTCAGGGACGGGACTCCGCGCTGCCCTCGTGTCAGCGCGGAGCCCCGTCCCCGGGTGACCAGCGTGGTCAGGCGGCGCCGCTGGCTTCGTTCACCTGGCTGTCGGCCCCGGCTGCGTCCAGAGCGGCGAGCGCCAAATCGAGGGAGCGCCGAATCCCGGTGGAGACCTTGGCGCAGTCCCCCTCGATGGCCAGCCCGCTCTTCTGGATTCCGCTGGCGGCCTTCTTGATGTTGTCGATGACGCTCAGCTGCGCCGTAGCTGCTGCGATGTGCTCTGTCGCCGTCGCGACCTCCGAAGAGCCGGTTCGCGCGCTGACGGCCAGCGCCGCGGTCCTGAGCAACTGCACGACAGTGCGCAGCAGGTCGGGCTGGTCGTGCTCGGGGTCGAACGCCAATACCACCCGACGCGGGCCCAGCACTCTGATGTGCTGCCCGCCGTTCTGCTCTGGGGTGCGGACGACACCGAGCGCGGCCTGCGCGTTGCGGTTCCTCTCTGCCTCGTCCAGGTAGGGCCCCCACGCGCGCGCCGGGGAGTCGCTCATCTCGATCACCAGCCGGGCAGAACTCCCGCTGATGTGCAGTACGCCATCCCCACGCTTGCTTCGCGGCAGCAGTCCGACCGTGGACCCCGTGGGCTCATACTCGTCGCCCAACCCGGCGGCGAACTCGTGCATCAGCTCGCCGATCGAGTCCTCGTAGGCCCGTCCCTTCAGCGGGGTCATCTTCACGACGTTGGACCGCTCCCGGCCAATCTTGACCACGGTTGCCAGCTCGGTAACCGCGGCGGTCAGCTCGGAGTGGTTCTTGTCCAGCCGGGCGGTGACGACTTCCTGCTGCTGTGCAAGTGCGGTGCTCAGCTTTGCCACCGGGGACGTCGGGTCAGCCGGGTCGAACTGCTTGACCGCCTGCCGAAGCAGCGCGTCGGTGGCCGCCCGCGCGGACTCGCTCACCGTGGTGCCAAAGCTGTCCAGCAGGGGCCTCAACCGTTCCACCAGGGCGGGGTTCTCCCCGCCGAGGGTGCGCTGCATCTCCGCGACGATGGCCCTCTGCGCGGCATCCACTGCCGCGGTCAGCTCTCTGCGGCTGCGCTCTTCGGCCTCGGTGATCGATCGCTTGGCCGCTGCGGTCGCCTTGTCCATTGTCTCTACAGCAGCCGACACGGTGCGCTGGGTCAGCTGAGCGGCCTCACCCGTGGCAGAGGCCGTCTTCTCCCCGACCTCCCGCAGCATCGCCTCGACGGCACGGGACTCACCGGAGTGTCCCATCGCCGCCAGGGCCCGCGACCCGAGCACCACGGCCTCGGTCAGGAACACCGACAAGTCGGCGGTTGGGCTTACGTCCTCGACTGCCGGCCCGCGCCGGCCCGTCGTCCAGTGCCGCGCCTCCCGGACCACGACCTCGTCCGTCAGGCACATGGCTCGGATGACGAGCGAGGGCCCGCGTAGGTCCAGGTGGACGTTGGGCTCGTACTGCTCGGGCTGGTTCATGGCGCGGCTCCTAGCAGGTGGGGCCACCCGGCGGGCGACCTGGGCAAACCGTCCAAAACAGCGCCGCACCAGTCGACAAGAATCCCTGATAACCCGGCTTATCGCGATTCATTGGGTGGCCGACGCTGCCCAGTCCGGTACGGTCTCGCCACCGATGCCAGCCAAGGAGGTGCCCGATGTCGACGTCCGACGCAGCGCGCCTGCTCACCCTGCCTGACATCGCGGCCCTGGCCGGCGTGCAACGCCCGGTGGTATCGATGTGGCGTACCCGGACCTCCGTCCGCGGTGTCGCCGTCTCGTTCCCGGCCGCTGTCGACGTCATCGACGGTGTCGAGTACTTCGCGATGGACGCCGTCCTCGCCTATCTGGCCGCCACCGGCCGAGGCCGCAACCCGGAGTCCGCGCTGGACGCCGCGACGTTCACCGCGCCGGTTGATGCCGACCACATTTCGGCGGAGACGCTGCTGACGCTGGCTCTGCTCACCGACGAGGACCTGACCGGCGCCGACCTGACCGCCCTGGCCACCGCAATCGACCCGGACGACGAATTCTTGCTCACCGAGGTACGAGAGGGAGACTGGGCTGCTGAGCTCGCGAGCTACATCGACGAGCTGGTCGCGGCCTCCTTTGGCCCCGAGGACGCGCTGAACCGCCTGGACGGTGGCCGTCTCGCCCGTAGGGTCGGCGCCCGCGGCTGTACCAAGGATCTGGTCGACCTGGTCGCCAGTGTTGCCGCCGCTGGGCGAAGCGACGCCGTCCTCGACCCGAGCGGTGACCCGTTGCTGGACCGAGCGCTGGCGCCGCTCTTCACCGCTCTGCTAGCTGATGACCGTCGGATTCGCCGCCACGCCGCCATCCTGGGTTGGGCCGTAGCGGACGGCGGGACCGCCAGCCCTGTTGTCCGGGTGCGGTCGCTGCTCGGTCAGTCGAGGGACGACGTCCTGGATGCCTTGGACCGCTTGACGGTGAGCCTCGGGCCCGAGGATGTCGCCGTCGCGCTCGGACCCGCGGCGACCATGACCGACGCGCTGACCGGAGAGGCCGAGAAGCTACGCGCCCACACCTTGCGCCCCGGGCCGTTGGTTGCTGCGCTTCGCCTCCCTCGAGGGATGTGGCGCACCGCCCATCGGCAGAGTCCGGCGGTCTGGGTCCTGAGCGGAGGCGACGGTCGCAAGGAGGTTTGTCTGGCAGACCTGGACAACGGCGGCGGTATCGATCTGACCGACCTGTCCGCCGACACCGCTCAGGCGGTGACGCCGATGGGCAGCGGCAGGACCGAGGCCCGCGCCTACCGTTACCTGCGCCCTCGCGAACTCAAGCAGGTGCTGGCCGGTGGCTCGTTGGTGCCGCGCGGCACCCGGGCTCAGCACTTGTCTGTCGAGGACGGAGTGCTGGACCGTGCGTACGCCGCGGCGAGTGTGCTGGTCGAGCCGCTGCCCGAGGTCACGACGTCGCTGACGGCCGGGAGCGAGCGCCCGGTCGTGAGTTCCGTGTCGCTGGGTGAGCTCGTCGCCGCCAAGAGACTCAGGCTGCGTCAGGGGCGCCGGATAGCGCTCGGGGACGGTCACCCCGCCGGCACGGTCGATGTCGTTACCGCTGACGGCAGCCTAGACGGCGTCCTGCTCGACCCATTCGATGCCCGCGTCCGCAGCGGCGGCTGGACGGAGCCAGGCGACGTCGTCTTCCTGGAGAAGCCCCAGCCCCGAGCTGTGGTAGACAGCCGCGGCGGCAACCTGGTTGGTACGCCAAGTCGCATCCTGCGCCTGGCCGAGAACGCGCCGGTCAGTGCACACGTACTGGCCGAGCGGATCAACCAGGCCCGGCCGGGCACTGAGTGGCGGACCTGGGAGGTGCCCGCGCTTCCCCGCGCCGAGGCTGAGTCACTAGGCACCCGGCTGGCCGAGGTCAACCGGTATCGCACCGAACTCCGTCGGCGGGAACAGGCCCTGAACGCCTGGGCCGACGCGCTTGTTACCGGGGTCGCGGCGGGTTCGCTCGCTATCCCCGACGCCACTACAACTCTCGAGAACAGGTGAGCCCCATGCCTCCCCGTGCCAAGCAGTCTTCGGCTCCTTCGACGATGAAGGAGCTCAAGGACACCCTGTGGAAGGCCGCTGACAAACTGCGCGGCTCGTTGTCGGCGCACCAGTACAAGGACGTCATCCTCGGGCTGGTGTTCCTGAAGTACGTGTCCGACGCCTACGACGAGCGGCGCGAGCAGATCCGCGCCGAGGCCGAGGCCGACGGGTGGACCGAGGACCAGATCGCCGGGCTGATCGACGATCGGGACGAGTACCAGGGGTACGGGGTGTTTGTTGTCCCGCCGGTGGCGCGGTGGGCTTACCTGGCGCAGTACGCCAAGGGCAAGCCGGCCGAGGGCCACGAACCCGATCGCACGATCGGTGAGCTGGTCGTGGCGGCGATGGACGCGCTCATGGTGGCCAACGAGAACCTGCGCGGCACGCTGCCCCGGCTCTACAACAACGACAACATCGACCAGCGCCGCCTGGGCGAGCTGATCGACCTGTTCAACAGCGCCAGGTTCAGCCGGCAGGGCGAGCACCGGGCCCGGGACCTGATGGGCGAGGTCTACGAGTATTTCCTGGGCAATTTCGCGCGGGCGGAGGGCAAGCGCGGCGGGGAGTTCTTCACCCCGCCGTCGGTGGTGAAGGTGCTGGTTGAGGTGCTGGAGCCGACCAAGGGCCGGGTCTATGACCCGTGCTGCGGGTCGGGCGGCATGTTCGTGCAGACGACGAAGTTCCTGCGCGAGCACGACGGCGACCCGAGCGAGGTGGCGATCTTCGGTCAGGAGTCCATCGAGGAGACCTGGCGGATGGCCAAGATGAACCTGGCCATCCACGGCATCGAGAACAAGGGCCTCGGTGCGCGGTGGGGTGACACCTTCGCGCGCGACCAACACGGCGATGTGCAGATGGACTACGTGCTCGCCAACCCGCCCTTCAACGTGAAGGACTGGACGCGCAGCACTGACGACCCGCGCTGGGTATATGGGGTGCCGCCGGCGAGCAACGCCAACTACGCGTGGATCCAGCACATCCTGTCCAAGCTGGCGCCGGGCGGTCAGGCCGGCGTGGTGATGGCCAACGGGTCGATGTCCTCGCAGAGCAACGGTGAGGGCGAGATCCGGGCGGCGATTGTCGAGGCCGACTTGGTGTCGTGCATGGTGGCGCTGCCGACGCAGCTGTTCCGCTCGACCGGGATTCCGGTGTGCCTGTGGTTCTTCGCCCGCGACAAGGGCGCCCGCGCAGGCGAGGTGCTGTTCATCGACGCCCGAGAGCTGGGCTACATGGTCGACCGCGCCGAGCGGGCGCTCACCGACGAGGAGATCGTGCGGATCGGCGACACCTTCCACGCCTGGCGCGGCTCGCCATCGGCGGCGACCAAGGGCCTGTCGTACGAGGACGTGCCCGGCTTCTGCCGCTCGGTGCCATTGGCCGAGATCAAGGAAGCCGACTACGCGCTGACACCCGGCCGGTACGTCGGCTCCGCCGCAGCCGAAGACGACGGCGAACCACTCGACGCGAAAATCGAACGGCTGCGCGGCGAGCTCCTGGCCGCCTTCGACGAGTCGAACCGCCTCGAACAGCTCGTCCGCAACCAGCTGGAGCGCCTCCATGCCTGACTGGCTGACTGCCCCCCTACACGAGGTACTCGAGTTTCGAGAGGGCCCGGGAATCATGGCGGTTGATTTCCGCAGCCACGGAGTGCCGCTGATTCGTCTCGCTGGCTTGAAGCGAGGCAGCGACTTGCTCACGGGGTGCAACTATCTCGACCCCGTCGAGGTTGAGCGTCGCTGGAAGCAGTTCCGGGTCAAGGAGGGCGATGTCCTTCTCAGCACGTCGGCCTCACTTGGCGAAGTTGCTGTGGCGGGGAAGAGTCACGAGGGGGCAGTGCCCTATACGGGCATAATCGCTTTCCGCCCCCGGGACGAGCGAATTCTGCCGGAATTCATACCTCACATGCTCACGAACGTCACGTTTGTGCAGCAGATACAGGCCATGGGTGTGGGCTCCGTCATGAAGCACTTCGGTCCATCGCATTTGCGCAAGATGACTGTGACGTTTCCCGCAAGCGTCCGCGACCAGCGGGCGATCGCGGAAGTGCTGGCCGCCCTCGACGACAAGATCGCCGCGAACGCGCTCGTGGCCAACGCGGCCACGTCCTTAGCGGCGGCGCACTACGAGGCGTTGGCAGAAAGGTCGACGGATGTCCGCGCCCTAGGCGAGGTGGCTTCTACGGCGCTCGGCGGAACACCGAGTCGCTCGGTGCCTGAATTCTGGGTCCATGGCACAGTCCCATGGCTGGCGTCAGGGAAAGCAAACGAACCCAGGGTTCTAACGCCTACTGCTTGGATCACGGCAGAGGCGTTGGCTTCTAGTGCCTCCAAAATGATGCCCAAAGGGGCCACGCTGCTCGCGATCACTGGAGCGACTCTTGGTCAGGTTGCCCGGCTCGAGATCGACGCCTGTGGGAATCAGTCCCTCATTGGGATCTGGCACGAGGATCAAGGGATGAATGATTGGTTGTACTTCGCCGTCCAGCAGCAACTTCCTGAGCTGCTGAAGCATGCAACCGGCGCAGCGCAGCAGCATGTCAACAAGCAAAATGTCGAGCGGCTGCTAGTCCCATTACCCGCAACTGACGTTCTCGAGTTGTGGGGCCAAGTCGCCCGGCCTCTTCTGGACACAGCTGCAGCAATGGATCAGCAGGCGTTACACCTGGCGCAAACGCGGGACGAACTGCTGCCCCTGCTGATGTGTGATCGGATCACCGTCCGCGGTGTCGAAGACAGCGCGGCGGCCATGACATGACCCGGACCGACCGCCCGCTGGATCCCAGTACGCCTGACCCCACGGTCGCAAGCCCTCGATAGGGCGCCTTATCGGCCAATGAATGCCTGCGCCGCGAGCTCGCAAGGCACGATCAGAACAGACACCGCTACCGTCCACGGGGAGCCGAAATGACCTTCAGCGAGTCTGACTGGGAGATCATCGCGATCGAGCAGTTCGCCGAGCACGGCTGGGCCCCGCTCAGCGGCGCCGCCATCGCGCCGGGCACGGAGGACGGCCGGTCTAGCTGGGCCGACCTCTTCTGCCGGGGGCGCCTGCTGGCCGCGGTCCATCGGCTCAATCCGCACGTGCCGCTGGAGTACCGCGAGCAGGCCGTCGCCGACATCCTGGCGCCGAAGTCGGCGGATGCGATCGCCGAGAACTACCGGATGCACCAGATCATGGTGGGCGGCTTCCGTGGTCTGACCTACACCGACTCCGCCGGTGTCGAGCAGAACCCAACCATCCGGGTGGTTGGCCATCGGGTCGAGGACAACGACTACTTCGTCGCGTCACAGGTCACCATTCGCGATCACGACATCGAACGACGATTCGACGTCGTCGGTTACCTGAACGGCATCCCCGTCCTGATTGTCGAACTCAAGCGGGCCGACGGCGACCTGTCCCAGGCTTACGGCCAGCTGGCCACCTACCTGCGCGAGTTCCCGTTGGCCTTCCGTGGCTGCGCGCTCACCATCATCAGCGACGGTCTGACCGCGGCGTACGGCACGCCGTTCACGCCCCTCAACCACTACGCACCATGGAACGTCGACGATGACGGAGCCGTCGTCGCCACAGGCAGCAACCCGGCGGATGTCGACGTCCAGATCGCCCTCGATGTGCTGATCGCCGGGCTGGGAAACCAGGAGCGGTTCGGGCAGCTGCTGCGCAACTTCATCGCCTTCGACGAGCTCGGGGACGGTTGGCTCAAGCGGGTCGCCAAGCCGCACCAGTACTTCGCCGTCACTAAGGCCGTCGGGAGCACGGTGGACGCTGTGCGGACCGACGGACGGGCCGGCGTTGTCTGGCACACGCAGGGCTCAGGCAAGTCGATGGAGATGGAGCTCTACGCCCACGCTGTGGCGGACCATCCGGCGCTGGGCAACCCCACCCTTGTCGTCGTAACCGACCGAACCGAACTCGACGACCAGTTGTTCACCGGTTTCGCCGTTTCACGGCTGCTCCGCGAAAGCCCCGTACAAGTCAGCAGCCGCGAGGAACTGCGTACCGCACTCGCCGATCGCAACACCGGCGGCATCTACTTCACCACGCTGCAGAAGTTCGGCCGCACCGATGCCGAGCGTTCCGGCGGGCAGGCCCATCCACTGCTGTCGGACCGGCGGAACATCATCGTGATCGTCGACGAGGCGCACCGCAGCCACTACGACGACCTCGACGGTTTTGCCCGGCACATTCGTGACGCCCTTCCGCACGCCACGTTCATCGCTTTCACCGGAACCCCGATCGCACTCGCTGACCGCAACACGGCGGAGGTGTTCGGGCCGGTCATCGACACCTACGACCTGACCCGTGCAGTCGCCGATGGCGCGACCGTGCCGGTCATGTTCGAGCCCCGGTTGATCACCGTTGAGCGCACCGAGGACCTCACTGCAGAGCAGCTCGACGCCGCCGCCGACGAGGCGACCACGGGCCTGGACGATGTCGAGCGCGCCCGAGTCGAATCCGCCGTCGCCGTCCTGAATGCTGTGTACGGCGCGCCCGCACGGTTGAAGGCGCTGGCGGCTGACATCGTCGAGCACTGGGAGCGCCGTCGAGAAGCTGTCCGGCCGTTCCTCGGTTGGTCCGGACGGGCCATGATCGTCGGAGCCACCCGTGAGATCTGTGCCCGGCTCTATGACGAGATCGTCGCGCTCAAGCCCGAGTGGGAGTCCGACGCGCTCGATGCCGGCGTGATCAAGGTCGTGTACTCCGGGACGGCAAGCGACCAGCCCCCGATCTCCAACCACGTGCGGCGGCAGTCCCAGAACAAGGTCATCCAGGCCCGGCTCAAGGAGGAGTCTGGCGCAGATCCGCTCGAGCTGGTGATCGTGCAGAACATGATGCTGACCGGCTTCGACGCACCACCGCTGCACACCCTCTATCTGGATCGCCCGCTCCGTGGAGCGCTGCTCATGCAGACTCTCGCCCGGGTCAACCGCACCTTCCGGGCCAAGGACGCCGGCCTGCTGGTCGCCTACGCACCGATCACCCAGAACCTCGCCGCCGCGCTGGCCGAGTACACGGAGCGGGACCAGGATGAGAAGCCGGTCGGCCGCGATGTCGCCGAGTCCGTGCAGCTGACCCGCGATCTGATCGGCCAGCTGGACGACCTGTGCGCCGGGTTCGATTGGCGCTCCAAGCTCACTGGCGACGCCCGGAGCTACCGCGATGCCCTGCTCGGACTCACCAACTGGGTTCGCTCACCCACGACACCCGGCAATCAGGTCGGCGACAACGAGAAGCCACTCGTCGACAGGTTCAGGGAGCTGACCAACAACCTGTCCCGAGCCTGGGCGCTGTCCGCCGGCGGGACGAACCTCCCGGAGTTGCGCGCCCCTGCGCAGTTCTACGAGGAGGTGCGGGTGTGGATGGGCAAGTTCGACGCCGCTGCCCGCCAGGCCGAGGGTCGCCCCGTGCCGGCGGAGATCGAGCTGATGCTGGCCGGGCTCGTCGCGTCGGCGACGGTCACCGGAGAGATCGTGGACATCTACGAGGCGGCCGGGATGGAGCGGCCCAAGCTGACCGATCTGACCCCTGAGTACACGGCCTCGGTGCAGCAGGCACCAAACCCGCACCTGGCCATCGAGGCTCTGCGTGACCTGCTGGTCAGTGAGTCGGCCATGGTCACGCAGCACAACCTCGTGCGTCAGCGGGCGTTCTCGGCCCGGCTTCAGGAGCTGATGAATAAGTACACCAACCAGCAGTTGACGTCGGCCGAGATCATCGCGGCGATGATCGAGATGGCCCGCGATGTCGCGGCGGAGGCTGCGCGTGGCGCCACCTTCGATCCGCCGCTGAGCTCGGACGAGCTGGCCTTCTACGACGCGGTCAACACCAATGAGTCGGCCGTCGAGTTGCACGGCCACGACGTCCTCGCACAGATCGCTCGTGAACTCGTTGCGGTCATGCGTCGCGACGTCAAGACCGACTGGACGGTGCGTGACGACGTCCGGGCAAAGCTTCGGTCGTCCATCAAGCGGCTGTTGATCAGCTACAAGTACCCGCCGGACCAGCAGCCTGAGGCTATTCGGTTGGTGATCGAGCAGATGGAGGCGATGGCTCCGCGATTCGCCGGCTGAGCGAAGTCATGAATGACAGCGTTCCGGGCATTCCGTGACGCCACCACAAGTCGGATTCTGCGCGTCCGCGTCCGCGTGCGCCACGACAACTTGCCTAGGCCGGGGACGCAGGTCGAGACATGAGGCTCCTTCGGGGTCGGTATACCGGAGTCCGTGGACCAAGAGCGACTCGGGCGAGCTGGGGCGGTGACCCACTCCTCGGAATGAGTCGCATCCGACGAGAGTGATCCGGGTCGCCTTCTGTGATTTCCTGAGCGCAGTCTGTAAACGGGGAGCGAAGAGGATTGTTCGGGTACACGGCGGAGCAGGTCAGGGCGAGTTGCGGGTACCACCCCGAAGTCGCCGACGCTGCCGCTCTCGCTGCAGCTGTTCCTGGTGTCCAAGCGCTCTTTGTCGGGCCCGCCCGGCTGGAGCACCGAGACATCTTCGGCGAGGTCCGCCAACTCGCGGACCCCGAAGTGGAACTGCCCGAAGGCGTGTACTGGTTCTCTGAACCCGCGCAGACCCGCGCCATGGTCGTGTCGCGGGGGGCGTCAGCCGGTATGAGCCAGTTCGTAGAGAACAGCACGCTCCCCGACGACCACTCCTTGCGGGACGCAGAGGCATGGATGGACCACCTCTGGGCCCTAGGAGCTGACGTCCCTGCCCCGAAATTTGCGATCAACGACGACGCAGTCGTCATCAGTACCGGCCGCGACCACCCGGTCCGAGGCCGCCGCTTCTCCGCCGGAAAGTGGATCTACGAACTCCGCGTAGATGGGCGGATGGTCAGCTTTGGCGAGGACATGCTGACCGGCCTGCACTTCAGTGACACAGTGCACGACTGGATCAAGCAGTCGCCCGATACTGCTCGTCGGCTGAGTGCGACCCTGACGAGAGAGAAGCTCGCCGGCGCCTTCACCGACACCCTCTTCTCGTTCCGGGCTACGCGCACCATCTTCCGGGCCTACCAGTTCCGCCCGGTCATCCGCATGCTCGAATCGGGCAAGTCCCGCATCCTCATCGCTGACGAGGTGGGCCTCGGAAAGACCATCGAGGCGGGCCTCGTGTGGACGGAGCTCGAGGCGCGGAAGTCCGCTGACCGGGTGCTCGTCGTCTGCCCGGCGTCGCTGGTGGCCAAGTGGCGCCGGGAGATGGAGGACAGGTTCGGATTCCAGCTCGTCGAGCTATCGGGCTCAACCGCCACGGACTTCGAGCAGCGAGCGCGGGAACAGCGGCTCCCACGCCGGTTCGCGTACGTCGTCAGCCTCGAGCGGTTCCGCATGTGGGAGTCGATGGACGAGTTGTCCAGCCTGATAGGGCCATTGAGCCTGGCCATCGTCGACGAGGCGCACAACATGCGGAACGCGAGCACGGCGTCCCACCAGGCAGGCGCGCTGCTCAGCGACTGGGCTGAAGCGCTGGTCCTGCTCACGGCGACCCCGATCAACCTGCGCAACGAGGACCTCTACAACCTCCTGGAGCTCCTTGCGCCGGGCGACTTCGGTGACGTGGGGTCGTTGGAGCTGCAACTGGCGCCCAACGTCGTCCTGAATCGCGTCGGTAGCCTCCTCACAGCGCCCGGCGCGTCCGGCGCGGCTCGGCAGCGCGCCCTGGACGAGATGCGTTCCCTTTCCATGGGACGCCCGCTCATCAGGCGGAGCGAATTCGCGTCACTGCGCGAGCTGGTCGGCCGTGACCAGTTGAGTGCACGGCAGATCGTGCAGGCACGCCGGTACCTGAACGAGCTCAACGTCCTTTCCTCGGTCTTCACCCGCACCCGACGTATGGAGGTGGATGAGAAAAAGGCAGTGCGGCAGGCCACGGACGCCCAAGTGGTGTGGACACCGGCGGAGTCCCGGTTCTACGACGAGTACGTCACGTGGTGCCGGAACCGAGCCGCGGCCGCTGGTCAGCCGGCCGGCTTCGCGATGCAAATGCCACTTCGTCTGGCCTCGGCCTGCCTTCCGGCCGCCAGAGATGCCGTCCTGCGGTGGAGCACTCCGGAGGAGGTCACCGACGAGGACTCGACCGCCGTCCCGCTAGCCACCGCGAAGCCGCCGATACTCCGACCCCACGTCGAACTGTTGAAGGCAGCGGAGGCGATCGCCGGTGTCGACAGCAAGTTCGACACTGTGGTCCCAAAGCTGCTGGAGGTCATCGACTCTGGGCGTCAAGCCCTTCTCTTCACCTTCTCTCGGCCGACGCTCGCTTACCTCGAAGCTCGCCTTCGCGACCGCTGCCGGGTCGCAGTCCTCCACGGTGGGATCGACCGCGACCGCAGGAACCAGGTCATTGCCGACTTCCGTGCTGGTCTGTACGACCTCGTGCTTGCCAACAAGGTGGCCAGCGAGGGCTTGGACTTCGAGTTCTGCTCCGTGATCGTGAACTACGACTTGCCGTGGAATCCAATGGAGGTCGAGCAGCGCATCGGACGGATCGACCGTATCGGGCAAGCGGAGGAGAGGATCTCGATCCTCAACGTGTGGTGCCGTGCCGCGCTGGACGACCGCATCAAGCAGCGACTTCTCGACCGGATCGGCGTCTTCGAGGGGAGCATCGGCGCGCTGGAACCGATCGTCACAGGTCAGCTCAAGGCACTCCAGGACGTCGTCTTCGACTTCGAATTGAGCGACGAGCAGCGGGCGGCCAAAGCGGACTACGCGCTCGCCGCGATCGAGGAGCAGCGCAGCAGTCTCGAGGATCTGGCGACGGCGACACCGTTCTTGCTCGGCGCGTCGACGGATGACGTCGCCGGTCTAGAGCGGAACCTCATCGCCTCCGGGCGGTATGTCGGCGCCGCAGAACTCCGGCACCTTCTCGAGGACTGGGCCACGCTGTGCCAGGCGCCCTCTCCGGTTGTGGTGGACGGTGGCGCGGGGCTGCGCTTCCGCGGTAACCGCGACATGGCCGACCGGCTGTACCGCCTGGTCGTCGATGAACGGCTGAGCCGCGAAGAGGCGGCTCCTTACGAGCGCGCGCTCCGGAACGAGGAGGAGCTGCACCTGGTGCTGGACCAGGAGACCGCGCGGACGAGCCAGACGATGGATCTGCTGTCGGCGCGGCACCCGCTCGTGCTGGCCGCTGCCAACGTGCCTGAACACCGTCGAGCCCGCTTTGCCGTTGTTCGGGTGACGGCTCAGGGAGAGCTGCCCCCGGGCACCTTCGTCGTCCAGCTCGCGGTGGCGCGATGGCAAGCCCCCCGCCCCGGGCAGGAGATCTGGGGGACCGCAGTCAACGCAGAGGGCCGTCTCGTGGGGGACGAGTACGTGGACGCGCTGCTCGCACGGCTGGCGGCCGGAGAGCTGGCAGAGGGGCGCCAGCCGTTGCCTCAGTCGCTCGACAGGTGCGTACACACCTTGCAGGAGCTGATGGACGACCGCATGCTGCGCGAGAACGAGCGCCGGCGAAACGAGATCTCCTCGCTGATCGAGTCCCGCCGAGTCCTGCTGGAGAATCAGCACGAGAGGGCGCGTGCGTCGATTCGGGCCCGCCGTCGGACCGCCCTTGAGCGCGGGAAGACGCGAGGTGTCCAGCTCTTCGACAGTCAGCTGGCGCGCCGCGAAGAGGCCCACCGGCAGACGATGCGCGACCTCGACAGGACCGCGGCGCCGGACGTGAGCGTCTCGCCGCTCGCCGTGTGCGTGCTCGAGGTGAGCGAGTGAGCGCTCAAGACCCGGCTGTGTTGGCCGACGAGCGGGCCCGCAACAAGCGGTACGTGCAGACGCTCACGGACAAGGCCAACCGGGCGGTACGGACAGCGAAGCCACGTGTTTCGGTACCGGTCCGGGGCAGAAAGGGTGTCCCTCAGCTCGAACGCCCGGTCCCGCAACCCTTCGTCGGGCGCATGGCGCTGGCCAAACCTCACGAACTGCTCGACACCGACGACGTCTACATCGGGCAATGGTTCGCCCGCGAGCGAGACTTCGTCGTCATCAGCTGGGCCGCGCCTGCGGCCGATGCGTTCTACGGCCATGGAGCAGACGCGGACCTGCTAGGTGACGTCCAAGTCACCCGTGCGTTCACGGCGCGCGGCGACGACATCGTGGGCTATGACGACGAACGCCGGGACTCGGGCGAAGGTGAGACCGCTTTCGACCGCAAAGTTGCTCTGGTGGTACCGCGACCGCCACAGAGAGCCGTAAGGGCGCAGAGCAACGGCGGACAACCGGCGGTGCCTGCGCCTCGGGGGGCATCCAGCTTCAAGCCACCCCAGCCGCGGAGCGCGGAACCCGAGCCCGGCGGAGCCGTGACGAGGGCGATCGCGAAGCCGAGCGGTCCCCGCCCCTCGGATGCGGCGGCCTTGAGGCACAAGAATGCGCTGCTCCGAACGCTGGCCCAACCTCGCCGGGCAGGCTTGGACCAGGTCCTCGCCACACTGCAGCCACGCCAGCACGACCTCGTCAAGTGGGATGCCGCCCGGCCGCTCGTGGTGCAAGGGCATCCTGGCGCTGGGAAGACGATCGTCGCCGTCCACCGAGCTGCCTACCTGGTCCATCCGGACCGAGAAGGCGCAGCGATCAGGGGGCAGGTGCTCCTCCTCGGCCCTACCGACAACTACGTGCAGCACACGGCGCGTGCGGTCCACGATCTGGCGCCCCGGGGCGGCGTCATCGTGCGCAGCCTCGACCAGGTGTTCAGGAGGCTGATCCCGGAGCTGGATGTTCGGGGTGGGGCTGGGGATGGCCGTCCTGAGACGTATCGGGACTTCGACCTGGGGCTGGTCGAGCTGGTCGAGTCGGCTACCGACATGGTGCGCAGGCGCGGCGCGCTCGCCGGCGTCCAGACGAGGACAGAAGCCGCCCGCGTCATCTACCAGGAGATGGTCGGTAAGGCGCTCGTTGCCCCATCGGATTGGGTCCCGTACTTGCGGTCGCTTCCCGACTGGGGCACGGCGCTTCGCACCCAGCGCCTGTGGCCGCTGCTGGCCTACTGCGCGCTTGCGTCCGGGATGCACCGCTTCGCGCCGCCAGGGCACGTCATCGTCGACGAGGCGCAAGACGTGCGACCGATCGAATGGCGGATCTTGCGCCACTTGGTGCGCGAGGAGGCCGGCTGGACCCTCGTCGGTGACATGAACCAGCGCCGCTCGGACCACAGCAGCATGTCCTGGCAGCAGAGTCTCGAGCTTCTGGAGCTCCCCACCGACACGCACGTCGAGGACTACAGGAGCGTCTTCCGTTCGACGTCGGCCATCCACCGGTTCGCGAGCTTCCTCCTACCTCGTCACGAGCGGGACCGCATGACCGTGCAGGAAGAGGGGAGCAAGCCGGTCACCTGGAGGGTTCGTCCGGCCGACGTGGCGGCGGCCGCTGTCACAGAGGGAGCCAAGCTGGCGCGAGACCACCGAGGCGGGACGGTGGCCGTGATCGGCGTGGGGGTGGGCCCCATCCGGTCGGCATTCGCGATGCAAGGCTGGCGGGCTCGCGCTGCGGGGAGCGACGAGTTCTCGGACGGGGAACTGACGGTGCGGGTGCTCGCGGCGGATGCGGCACGGGGATTGGAGTTCGACGGCGTCGTCGTGGTCGAGCCAAGCGACTTCCCGAAGAACTTGGGCCGCCACGGGCTCTTGTACACCAGCCTGACCCGAGCCAACCGCTCTCTAGCAGTGGTCCATTCGAAGGCGCTGCCCGACGAGCTGCGTCGCGCCCCGGCCGACCGGCTCGACCAGTAAGGCTCCCAGTCGGATCGTCGCCATCTGGTGCCGGTGACCTCGCGAGGCTGCCGAGCAAGCAGACGCCTCAGAAGCCTCGGACGAGGAAACGGAGCGTGGCGGTTCCTCTCTGTCGGTGGGCCGTGGCAGTCTGCGGCGGCGGTGAAGCAACTGGTGCGAAGGAGCTGTTGATTGTCTGCGGTGCTCGTATTCCTGCACGGGGTCGGCGATGGCGATCCGACCGGATCCTGGCTCAAGGCGCTGAACGACGGCCTTGTGGAGGCAGGGTACGAGCCGCTCGACAAGTCGCAGACAATTGCGCCGCGGTATAGCGACCTACTGGAGACCGACGGGATCCGTGCCTCGTTGCCGGCGCGGACGTATTCGGCAAAGGACGAGGACGCTCGCCGACGGGACTACGAACGCCGGCAAGCGCGGGTGAGTCGGCTCATCGGCCACGATCCTGACGCCTGGGCAACTGGGCTCGAGGCGGTGCCCGAGGTCGTCGTCGACGTGGTGCAGAGGACCATCGTCGACCGGCGGCTCGCCCAACTCGGCCAGGTCGATCGGTACATCGACAACGAGGGGCTTCGCGGCGCGATCCTCCGTCGCGTCCTGGAAGCGCTCCCCGCTGAGGGCGAGATCGTGATCGTCGGTCACAGCCTCGGATCGGTTGTGGCGATCGACCTGCTCGACCACCTGCCGCCGACCCTGCGGGTGCGGCGCTTGATCACTCTGGGAAGCCCGGCAGGGTCGAGCTTCATTCACAACAAGTGCGAGAGGCTCCTGAAGCGCTTCCCGTACGGCATCGTCGAGGACTGGGCCAATGTCTATGGGCGCGGAGACGTCGTGACGGCAGGGCGAGGCCTCGCCGGCACTTTCCCCGCCGCACAGGACTTCGTCGTCGCGGTCGGGCCGAGGCACTACGCGAAGGCGTACTTCGAGCACCCGTCGGTCCGCACCCTCGTCGGCGAGGCGATGCACGGGTTCCAGGACAAGAGCGTCGTGCCGGTCGAGCGCAGCGTCGAACTGCGCATCCCGGCGCCGGTCGAGCAGGCGGTCTTCTTCCTCGCGTTCGCGCACCACGTCCGCCGCAAGATCGACGACCGCAAGGTTGCCGAGCGCTACGAGCAGGCACTTTCCCTCGTGCAGGAGGACATGGCCAATCGGCTCAAGGTGATGCTGGTCAACGAGGGGAGGCCGGTTCCACCCCTCGTCGACACCTTGGGTGACGGGAAGCCGCCGCGTTCGCACCGTGACTGGGACCTGGATTCGGCGATCGATCCCCTGGTCCTCTGCGCGCTGTCCAACCTGGTGCAGCCCTACGACATCAACCCTGGCAAGGCCCCCACCGCGGCGCTTCGGGACATGGCTATCGAGGTCGGCATCCAGCCCGAAAGCGGGACGACGATCGGGAAGGCGATCCAGGAAGTCCGGGGAGTCCTCGAGGCCAGCTCCGGAGTCCCTTGGACGCGCATCGCCGTCGGTCTCGGGGGCGTCGCTCTCCTCGCGGCCGGCCCTCTGGGCATCGCCCTCGCAGCGCCCGTCGGGTTGTCGGGAGCGGCCGCGATCACCAGCGCTCTTGCCACCTTCGGGCCAGGAGGCATGGTGGGTGGAATCGCCCTGCTGGGCGGGCTGGCGTCGACAGGAGCTGCCGTCACCACTGGGGCGGTGGCCGCGGGGGCGGGTGACGCCCCCCTCGAGCAGATCGTCATCGACCTCACCGCCCGCATCTCCGCCGCCCGCGCCCGCCAGTTGCTGGATCTGTCGATCGATCCGATCCTCTGGTTCCACGTCGTCGCGCTTGAGGCAGAGCTAGCAGCCGAACTCAATCGACTCGAGCCGTTGAGCGACAGCAACTCACCACGGCTCAAGGACCTGCGCCGCAAGCGTGATGTCGTTCGTCGTGCGCTCTCATACATGACGTCGAAGAACATGCAGCCTCGGCAACTGGAGTCGGGCATAGAGGCAGAGCCGGCTGCCTGATGTCTGGACTGGCGTGGCTCGACTTCTCCGCCGAAGACCAGAGGCGCACCCGCGAGATCCTCCGCTTGTTCGAGGAGACGGAGAGCCGGGACGAACTGGGCATCGGCCAGGTGCGCGACGCCTTCTCCGACCTCCTCTTCCCCGGGACGTCGGTGCTGCTCACCCGGGCTCGGTACTTCTTGATCGTGCCCTGGTGCGCTCAACATGCCGAAAAGACCGCGCATCGGGCGAACCCGCTCACGATGGATGCCGTCGAGCGAAGTGCACTGGTGGCCCTTAAGGCGTCCGCACCGGACGAGCTGGGGATCATCGGCGCACGAGCAGGCGCGGCGGTGAAGAACCTGCCTTCTGTGATCTATGCGAATGCGTTGGAGACGTACGGCATCGCCCGCAGTCCTGTCGAGTTCGTCGCCGATGACGAGGAGCAGGGCGAACACGTCACTCGGCAAGCCCTGGGTAGCTGGGTGTCCTCCTTGCCGCCCGCGCCCGTCGGCTTCCCGAAGACCGTCGAAGGAGGGGTGCGCCTCACCCGTGAGGAGGCCGCGTGGCTGTCGGAGCAGATCGCGTCGAGCACTCCCGGCAGTTACTTCACCCACCTGCTGCAATCCAGGCTTCCTGTCGACGACGTCGACTGGCCGTGGACCCACCCGGCTCTCGCGACGGCTGCACCGCAGACGCGTGTTCTCGTCCACGACGCCGAGCTGTTCTCGCTGGCCATGCATGGCGCCGCGCTCCTCTACAACCTCCTCATCGCCGAGTGGTACGAGAAGGAGGAGCTGACCCGCGTACCGGAGCCGGTGCAGACGTACCGCGAAGCGCTCGACGTCTGGGAAGTAGAGGTGGCGTCGCACTCGCGCCGCAGTTCGTGGGACACGAGTGCGATGTGGCAGCGCGTCATCGAGCAGAACCCACGCATCACGGCGAACGTGCGAGCGCGTCGGTTCATCAGCGACTGGCTCGACGCCTTCGTCCATGAGGAGCTCCGAG
Organism: Blastococcus sp. CCUG 61487; assembly: GCF_005222955.1. GTDB lineage: Bacteria > Actinomycetota > Actinomycetes > Mycobacteriales > Geodermatophilaceae > Blastococcus. The sequence goes on from NZ_LWUA01000113.1 coordinate 25,238, forward strand.
AAGTGGCGGACAGCAAAGCGCTGCGTCTCTTGGTCGCTGAGCGCGAGCGTGCGGTGAAGGGAGCGCAGTCGAGACTTCGCAACGAGAAGCTCTTGCGGAATTGGGCCGGCGCGTCGGGCAGCCGACGATTGGCCTACCGATGGGGCAACGTCGCCACGCTGATCCGCGACATCCACGTAGGTCTGGGGGAGACCAGTGCTGGAGCCTGACGGTCGCACGCTGCTGCTGGATGCACTTCGGGCGCCGGACGGTTACGAACTCGACTACGCGGTTGCCACGACGTTCACGCTGCACCTCGACACCGCTCTGTCCGTGCCCCTCTCGTTCCTGCCGCGCCGGCTGGCCGAGTCGGGCGACCCGATCGCGCTCATGGAAGCAGTCCGTTCCGCAGCCGATCGGCTCGACGTCTTCCACCAGGCTGGCATGGTGTCGATGCCGCCGTCGCGGTCGCCGATCTTCTCCTTCCTCGAGCCGGTCCTCCACGCCGTACGCCGCCCAAAGGCCGGCCACCTCTTTCATCCGAAGCTGTGGTTGCTCCGCTACACCGCGCCGGAGAGCGATGACGTCCACATGCGGCTCCTCGTCCCCAGCCGCAATCTCACGGCGGATCGGAGCTGGGACCTCTGCCTGCAGCTCGACGGCTGGATCGGTAACCAGCCGAACGCCCGGAACAAGCCGCTCGTAGACCTGATCCGCGTCCTTCCCGGGATGAGCCTGACGGCGCTGCCACGGGAGCGCGCCACTCGACTGGAGGGACTCACCGACGACCTCCGCCGCACCCAGTGGGAATTCCCGGAGAACGTCGACGAGGTGTCCTTCGACGTCCTGGGGCTCGGGAAGCGGCTTCCGGACGACTTCTTCGTGGGCGACAACCACGTCGTCATCTCGCCGTTCTGCACGGAGGCGGGCCTCGCGACCGTCTCAGGTGGTCGCCGGGCCACCCTGATCAGCCGGCAGGAAACCTTGGATGCCCTTCCGTCAGGCACGCTCGCCGAGCACAAGGCGTTCGTGCTCGACCCGCTCACCAGCGAGGTGGTGGACCGAGGCGAAGATGCGGGGCCGACGGCCACGGGACTCAGCGGCTTGCACGCCAAGTGCTACGTCCTCACCTACAACCGGAGGGCGTGGATCCGCGTGGGATCGCCCAACGCGACGGAGGCGGCCTTCGGCGGCAACGTCGAGCTACTGGTCTCTCTGGTCGGCTCGGCCGCCAAGCTCGGCGTCGCCGGGTTGACGGCTGAGGACGGCGGTCTGCGAAGCATCCTCAGTGAGTACTCGCCACAACCGGCAGTCGAGGAGGATGACGTCGGGAAGCGACTCGACCACCTGCTCATCGACCTGGCGTCGCAACCCTTCACCGCCACGGTGGAGAACGAAGGTGAGCGGTACCGAGTCGTCCTCGATGGGCCGGTCGTCGTCGCCGCACCGCAGGGCACGCGCATCACCGTCGGACTAGTGACGGTTCCGCAGCTCACCGCCGACGTCCCGGCCGGGGAAGCCGTCCGAGCCACCTTCCGCCCGCTCAGCATCGACGACATCTGCGCCTTCGTGGTGATCACCGCAACCGCGGGCGATGTCACGGCGACCGCCGTCGTCCTGGCCGACTTGATCGGCGCTCCCGCCGACCGCCTCGACGAGATCGTCGCCCGGCAGGTGGACTCCCCGGAGAAGTTCCTACACTTCCTCGCCCTGCTGCTGGGGATGGGACAGCCCGCCTGGGCACTGGCTTCCGGTCAAGGCGCTGGTGCCCAACAGCGGCCCGGCTCGACGTTCGAGGCGCCGGGCCTCCTGGAGCTGCTCATGCGCGCCCTCGTCGAGCACCCCGAGCGGCTCGACGACCTCGCGCGCCTGGTCGAGAGGCTCCAGCAAGGGGCCGGAGCCACGGTCCTGCCGCCGGGCTTCAGCGAGGTCTGGACCGTGGTCGACGCCGTCCGCAGGGAGATCGCCGCGTGACACGCTTCGACGCCGCCCCGGTGCTGGCCGGGCTGAAGGACTTCCAGCGCGCCACCGTGGAGCACGTCACCCGGAGGTTCTTCGTTGATCCCTCGCCGACGCGGCGGTTCCTGGTCGCGGACGAGACAGGCCTCGGCAAGAGCGTGGTGGCTCGCGGGGTCATCGCCAAGACGTTGGAACACCTTCAGGACGACGACTCGGTCGATCGGATCGACATCGTCTACATCTGCTCCAACGCCGACATCGCGCGGCAGAACCTGGCCCGCTTGGAGGTCACGGGGAGCCGAGCCACTCAGATGTCGACCCGGCTCACGATGCTCGCTCGGCATTCCGCGACGTTGAAGGCCACGGCACCTGACGCACTCGACAAGCCGGTGAACCTGGTGGCATTCACCCCCGGCACCAGCTTCGAGAGCGGTTGGCGCACCGGGCAGGCGGAGGAACGGGCATTGATCTTCCTCCTGCTGGAGCAGGAGTGGGGCCTGTCCGGCTGGGGGCGACGCAGCGCTCTGCGCGCGCTCCAGGCGACCACGCGGTCGTTCCACCGCTTCCAGGACGTCGTCTCCTGGGTGCGCGCTTCACTAAAGGGCGACCTCGATCCTGTGATCGCAGCATCCTTCGCCGAAGCGCTGAGAGTGACGGGGGTGGAGGAGCGCGCACGGCGGCTCTTCGACGACATCGGTCGCAGGGAGCAGTTACCCCACGATCTCAAGGAAAGGTCGACGAAGCTGATCGGGGAGTTGCGCAGCGCGCTAGCGAAGGCCTCGATCGATTCGCTGCAGCCCGACCTAGTCATCCTCGACGAGTTCCAGCGCTTCCGGAATCTGCTCTCCGTCGAAGACGGCGGAGAAAGCGCCGAGCTGGCCCGCGAGCTCTTCGACCACGGCCAGTCCAAGGTCCTTCTCCTGTCCGCGACGCCGTACAAGCCCTTCACCCTCGACCAGGAGACGATCACGGCGGGGGAGAGCCACCACAAAGACTTCCTGGAGACCCTGCGGTTCCTGAACGGTGATCCGGACTGGCTCAAGACAGTGCAGGACGCTTTGACGGCTTACCGCGGCGCACTGACCCGCGGTCGCTCGGCCGCCGATGCGGCGGCACGTGTCCGCGAGCTGCTGACCACCGTCATGACTCGGGCCGAGCGCCCTCGGCTACGCGCCGGCGAAATGGTGCAGGAGCGACGTCTGGACATCACCCACCTGCAGACCGACGACGTCCGCGGGTATCTTCGGCTCCGCGAGCTCGCCTCAGCGGTCGATGCCAACGCCACGCTCGAGTACTGGAAGTCAGCGCCGTACTTCGTCAACTTCACCGATGGTTACCAGCTCGGAGAGAAGCTGAAGAAGGCGCTGGGCGACGGCGGGGCACATGACCTGCGCACGCTAGTGGCGCGGACGCAGCACATCGACGCGACAGCACTCGCCAGGTTCGGCGAGATCGACATGGGCAATCCCCGGCTCCGGCAGTTGGCCGAGGAGACGGTGGGGCAGGGCTGGTGGCAGCTGCTCTGGCTGCCACCGTCGATGCCGTACTTCCAGCTGGGGGCGCCGTTCGTCGAGCACGCCGGAATCACGAAGCGGCTGGTCTTCTCTTCATGGTCCGCCACGCCCACCGCCATTGCTGGGCTGCTGAGCTACGAGGCCGAGCGCCGGCTCGTCGACGGTCGGCTCCGCGAGAACTCGGCCCCTGCCCGCGCAGCGGTGGCAAGCCGTCTCGACTACCGCGTCGATGGCGAACGTCCCGCCGCGATGAGTGCGCTCGCCTTGTTCTGGCCGCACCCTGCGTTTGCCGAGCTGGGCGACCCGCTCGCTGTCGCGCGGAGCCGTCCTGACGAGACGCTCCGACGCGAAGACGTCGAGGAGAACGTCCACGAACGGCTCGTGAGCCGCGCCCCCGACCACCTTGCTCAGTCGAGCGACCGGGAATCAGCGGCCTGGACGACCGTCTTCGGTTGGCCGGGCGCCGTTCCCGACATGTCTCGAGACGACATGCTCGGGGCGCTGGCCGGGGGAGCGGAGGCTCAGGACGACGTCGACCGCCCGGCCGCCGAGGGCCACACCGGCTTGGCGGCGCATCTTGACCTCGCTCTCGCCACGGCAGTCGGGACGATGACACCGCGTTTGCCGCGCGGGGATGCCCTCCACGACATCGTGCGGATCGCCGTCCATTCCCCAGGCAATATCGCCTGGCGGGCGGTGTCACGGATCCTGCGGGATGGGGACGCCATCAACCCGCGCGAGCACTGGCGCGCAGCGGCGCACCTCGCTGCCCACCTCCGAGGGCTGTTCAACCGGCTGGAGACGACCCTCCTCCTCGACCGCGGCGGGGACGACCACGCCTACTGGCGCCTCGTCCTCGACTACTGTGCCGCCGGCAATCTGCAGGCGGTGCTCGACGAATACCTCCACCACTTGCGGAGCTCCGTCTCGGATGTGCCGCTGAGCGGTCAGGGCCTCATGGCCCTCGTGGACGACGTGGTGCGAGCGGTCGGCCTCCGACCGGCTTCCTACGCGCCTTACTACCCGTTGGACGAGGACGGTCCCCGCCTACGCAGCCGGTTTGCGCTTCGCTACGGCTCACCCCGTGGTGTTGCCACAGACGCCGCCGAGGGGGTCCAGATCCGACAGCAAGATGTCCGGACGGCGTTCAACAGCCCGTTCTGGCCATTCGTGCTGACGACCACTTCGGCCGGTCAGGAGGGCATCGACTTCCACTGGTGGTGCTCGGCGATCGTCCACTGGAACACGCCGGCGAACCCGGTGGACTTCGAACAGCGGGAGGGGCGTGTGCACCGCTTCGGCGGCCACGCTGTCCGTCGGAACGTCGCCGCCGCCCATCGGGCAGACGCCCTGCGCGCTGAGGATGCCGACCTGTGGAAGGCGGCCTACGACGCCGCCGATGCCGCGACGAAGGACCAGGGCGACTTCGTGCCGTACTGGGTCTACGGCGGGGAGGCGAAGATCGAGCGTCACGTCTACCCGTACGCACTGAGTCTCGACGGTCCGCGGTACGAGCGGCTCAAGCGCGACCTCGCGATGTACCGGTTGGCGTTCGGTCAACCGCGGCAGGAGGACCTGTTGAAGCTCCTCGACCGCAGGACCAACGAGGAGATCGACCGCGCCGACGTCATCGATCTGCAGCCGCCGATCTATTGACGGACGCCCGCGATGGCTATACAGCGCCCGCCAGGCGCCGGAGATCATCGGCACGAAGCCGCTGAGCGGGGTCGGCCGCGCCGTTGGTGAAACGGACGCCCTCCTCTGCCAGCACCTCCTCGACCGACTTCGTGAAGCCCGGGTCCGACCAGTTGAAGCCGGGGGAGGGGCGGCCCGTGCTGGCCAGAACGCGGTAGGCGTTCGTGCACTCCGGGCACTTCATCACGTGATTGCCGAGAGGTTGGGCGGCGGTGCCCACCAGCTGAGCCAGGTCGCCATAGGTCGTCCAGCGGCCAGCTGGCACGGCGTCCAGCAGCCGGTGCAGGTAAGACCAGTCCTTACGGCCCGAGCCTCCGTCGGCCAGTTCAGCCAGGTCAGCGCCGGCAGAGGTGACCCACCAAGCAGGACCCCGAACGGCCGCATCAACCCCTGCGGCCTCGAGAAGGATGTGCTTGGCCAGCGTTGTCGGGCGCCATGGCTGCCCATCAGCCGCCCACACCAGAGGCGATACCGGATCGTTGCGCCATGTCGCGCGTCCGCGGGCGGGGTCCTCTGCCACCCAATCGGCGATGGCAGCCCGAGTCTGGGCGGTGGTCCCGTGGGTGGGTTGCAGTGTCAAAGCTTCGCCGTTCGAGAGCAGCTCGGCTTCGACGAGTCGTCGCACCGCGTTGGCTGCCCGGTTCCGCTCAGCCGCCTTCTCCGTGGCGACCCGCGCCTCGGCGCGAGCGGGGGCGAGGGTGAACTCCTCGACCTCGGCCGTGGGGTAAACCTTGGTGAATCCGGCCACCAGTCGGTTGTCGACCCGCCACACCGTCACCGAGACCAGCGAGATGTCGACCCCCATCTCCGATAACCACACCGCCGTGTGGGTCACCTGCCGGGGGAACGAACCCGCGATCAGGACGAGGCGTGGCCGACGGAGGACGTCAGGGTCCAGCTCGCCGCCGACATGCTCGGCGATGCGGTCCGCCGCCTCGGAGGTGGTCATCGGATCGCCGCGACGGGTGCGGTACTGCGCATGCGCCTCGGCCAACGTCTCCAGCGTGAACCGGGATACGAGCGCCGCATAGGTGATGGCTTGCAGGTGGACGTCCCCGCCCGAGTCGTCTCTTTTCAGCTCGGCGACAACGAGCCGGCCGGCGGCGTCCAAACCCAGCACGTCGAGCCGGTCGCGTGTGCGAGTGCCGTCGTGGCCCGACCACCGGTCGAACTCCGACGTCACGATGAGCACGTCATCGCCGAGCACCTGCGGCTGGTCGAGCACCCATTCCTGCAGATGGGCCCGTTCATGGAGGCCCATCTCGGTCAGAGAATGCGTCGCGGCGGGGCGCGCGGTGCTGCCGGCGACCTCGAAGAGCATCGTCACGCCTCCATGCTGGGGCAAACGTGGACCCGCCCGGAAGCTGACGGGGCCTTCCGCGTGTCCCGCTCTCCCCTGGAGGCGGGCCCTTCCTTGCCTGTGCCCTCGAGGGCAGCGACGACCTTGCTGACGACGGCGTGGGGATTCTCGTGCTCCCAGACCCGCAGGACGGTCCACCCAAGCCCGGCCAGCTGCTCGTTGACCGCCGCATCGCGAGCCTTGTTCATGGCGATCTTCCGGGTCCACCAGCCGGCATTGGCCTTCGGGAGGTGGGCATGCTCGGGACAGCCATGCCAGAAGCACCCGTCGATGTAGATCGCGAAACGCGCCCCCACGAACGCGATGTCGATCGTCCTGCGTCGCTGGCCGGGCACCCGGAAGCAAACGCGGTAGCGCAAGCCTCGCGCGTAGAGCAGCCTTCTGACCGCCATCTCGGGCTTGTTGTTGCGTCGACGCAGCTTGCTCATGCGACGGGCAACCGCCGAGCTTCTGGCGCCGGGATGCGGTCCGGGGTCCACGCTCGTTGGGACATCTCTGGTCACGACCGAGCTCATGGGCGGAGACGTACCAGCCACCGCTGACGCTTCGCCGTCCGCGGACCCTGCCGTCTAGAGATCACCCAGCTGCGAGGAATTCGTCGTACCGCTGATCAAGACGGTCGGCGTCGGGACGCGCCGCGCGGTGGCTTGGCACGGTCAGCCGCACGCCGTGCATCGCCTGGATGCCGTGCTTGAGCATCGGCCCATCGATTTCGGTAAGCACGTCGCGTCGCACCTGGACGATGAGATCCGGACGTACCCCGATGATGTTCCGGTCGTACGCCGCATGATGGATCTTGCAAAGGCTTAGCCCGTTAGGCACCACGGGCAGGCCGCCCTCGTCTGAGTCCCTGACGATGTGCGCAGCGTCGAGCAGGTCCGTGTGCTGCAGGCGGCACATGGCGCACTGCTTCTCGTATGCCTGCAGCACCCGGGCGCGGAAAACTGGCTGGTGCAGCCGTGCGCGGACGAGGCGCTCCAGGTATGACCTTCGATCTGGGGTCAACGAGGCCACCAGATCAGGGTCGACGAGCCTTTGACCCTCATCGACGGCTATGAGGAATGCAAGCTCCTCGCGCTGCTCGGCTACCACGTAGACGGGGAACTGGGCTTGGTAGACACCTTTGGCCACGCCGATGAAGTACGCCAGCGGTCGCTCGTCCTGCATCGCGGTACGGAGGGCACGGTTGTCGGAGTGGTTCGGGTCAGTACCGCGGTAGGCGTACTTCACCAAGCCGCCCGGCGCGATGGCGTCCTCATACGGAGGTAGCTGGCTCGGAGGCGTGTAAGTGGTCCGGATCGTGAGGGCCGCCTCCAAGGCCGCGGGCTTCCAGATGCCCGGTTGGACGACAAGCTTCATCGGTTGGCCGGCGACGCTGAACTGGTTGATCTCGGCGGAGGTCACACCCTCGGGATGGAGCGCGCTGACTCGTTCCAGGTGGACGAACATCGCTGCCCGAACCTGCGCGTCGTCCAGCATGTCGCTCCTCGATTCAAAGATCCCGGCCACGCCCGTACGGATCAAGCTATTGGCCGACGAGTCCTGGGCGGCTCACGGCACGCCACGTATCGCCTGGCGGCATCACATCGTGGACGAGACGGCTCGCTCCGGGTGCAGGAAGAGGAGCACCGGGACCGCGTCGTCGCCTGTCGCCGATGTGATGCCGTCGACGTACGCGCGAACCTGCGGGGCGTAGTGCTGAGTACGCGCGGCCACCGCTTCAGCCGGGATGGCGTCCGTCTTGTAGTCGACGATGACCAGCGATCCGTCGTCCTCGCGGTAGACCAGGTCGACGTAGCCCTCCAGCACGGTGCCGTCGTCCTGCACCGTGCCCATGTACATCTCGCGCCAGTGGGGCCGGGTTGCAGCTCGCTGCACCGTCTCGGATGCAAGGGCCGACCGCACGAGATCGGTGACGAGGTCGGCAGCGCCCTCGACCCCTTCGGCGACGCACTGGGCGGTTACAGCCTCTTCTAGGCCGGCGCCGGTAGCGAGGTCGACCGACTGGAGCACCCCGTGCACGGCGCGGCCGATCGCGGTCCCGTACCGACCCTTGGTCCACGCCGGCAACTCGATGTTCAGCGCACCTTTCGCGCCGCCGGCCGTCTCCTCCGAACCCTCAAGCACCACGGAAGGCTCTGTGCCCTCCAACCCCGAAGCCGAGACCGCGGAAGGCTGTCGGCTGGCAGCGCGGACGGACTCCATCGCGGCGCTCCATTCCTCGAAATCCTGCGGGCTCGCCGCCTGCGGGGTCGGGACGGGGGAGAAGGCCCCCGCCGGCGAATCGATGACTGACCACCTCTCCGCAGCCTCCGTCCCGTGACCGTCCTCCGCTAGCAGCTTGGCGCTCGTCACGGTCTTCGATGCCGCCGAGCGGTGCAGCGACACCACGAGGTGGTCCCTGGCCCGCGTCGCCGCGACGTATAGCAGGCGGCGCCGCTCGCGATCGTCCATCTGCTCGTCGATGGGTGCGGCCGCCTCGAAGTCACCGGTCGTGACGCCCTGCTTCAGCGATACGGCGTAGCCGCCCTCGCGGGTCCACAGCACGCGCACCCCGTTGGGTCTGCGCGGCGCCGCGGTCATGCCGCTCATCACCACGATGGGGAACTCCAGGCCCTTGGCGGCGTGCACCGTCATGATGCGCACTGCCTCGGTGTCGGTTTCCGGCAGTGCTGCCTCGACAACCCGGGATGTCTCCTCGCCCTGCTGAGCCGCCCAGGCCAGGTAGGCCCGCAGGCCGCCGTGCTCCGACTCCGACCAGGCGCGTGCCTGATCCACCACGAAGCGCAGCCGGCGCCAGTGATCACGGGCGCGCGGACCCGTGGCGGCGACCTCCAGCATCCGCCGGTCCGCGACGATCGCGGCGAGCACCTCGCTGGGTGCCATCCACCGCGCGGCGTAGTGCAGACGCTGCAGGTAGGCGAGCGAACGGCCGACCGGGTGCTCGGCTGGCTTGTCGTCCAGCGGGGCGATGACGTTGAGCGCTCCGCCAGCCCGCTTCCAGGTCCACAGGTCGTCGTCCCCGCAACCGAACAACGGCGACCGCAAGGCGGTGACCAGCGACAGCTGGTCGCTCGGGTCGGCGACTGCGCGCGCTGCGGCCAGCAAGTCCCGGACCTCCTGCGCCTCGTAGACGAGGGAGCTCGACTCGGCCCGGTACGGGATGCCTGCACGGTCGAGCGCATCCTCGAGAAAGGGAAGGGACGTGCGTGCCGGCACGAGGATCGCCACGTCATCCAGTCGCGCGGCCCGCCACGCGCCGTCTACCTGAACCCGCCACTGCTCATCGATGGCTCGGCGGATCACTCCGGCGACGTCGGCTGCCTCGCGCTCGCGCAGCTCGGCCGCCTTGGGCTTGTCCAGGTGTGCCTCGGCCCCGAGCACGACCACGGGCGGCGACCCAGGCTCCGGTGGCCGGTGCGGGGAAAGAGCCTGAAACGCGGGCTGCCGGTCTTCCTCGAAGGTGATCAGCCGGCCGAACACGTCGTTGACCCAGGAGACGATCGGGTCGACGGTGCGGAAGTTCGTCGTCAGGCTCACGGGCTCTCCGATGACCTGCTGCGAGCGCAGGTAAATCGCGATGTCGGCCCGACGGAAGCGGTAGATCGACTGCTTCGGATCACCCACGACGAACAGCGATCCCGGTGGCACGTCGACGTCCTCCCAGCGCTCCGCGCTGGCCGCGGCGCCGCCCGCGATGCGGACAGCGAGTTCGATTTGGATCGGGTCGGTGTCCTGGAACTCGTCCAGCAGCAGCCGCTGGTAACGCTCCTGGAGCGCTGCCCGCACCAAAGCGCCGTTCTCTCCGCGGAGCAGTTCGCGGGCGAGTACGAGCAAGTCGTGGAACTCGAGCCGACCAGCGGCCCGTCGCTCTTCCGCCGCCTCGAGGACCCGTGCCGCGATCCACCGGCTCAGCGCGCGCAGGGTCGGCTCGAGCACGGCCTTGACCGCGTCGGCGGCCTGCTCCTTCACCTGCAGGCAGTCTTCCTTGAGGGCGTCGAGAACCGCCTTCCCGCCCCAGTTGCCTCCCTGCCCGTAGCTGAACTTCAGGTTGGCTGCCGTCCGAAGCACCTCGAGTTGCTGACCGGGGTCACCTGCGGCGGCGAGCGCGTCAGCCCAGGCGCCGAACTTCTCCAAGTAGGGGAGGAACTTGTCGTCGGAGGACGTGCACTCGTCGGCGCGCGCGACCAGCTCCGTGGTGCGCTGCACCAAATCGTCGATCCCCCGCAGCTCCGCGCGGCCGAGTTCCTCGCCGGTGAGCACCCGGTCGGCTACGAGGTCCCAGTCGGCGGTGAAGAGTTTGGCCAGCGAGCGCAGATGCTTCAGCTCGACGCCGGCAGCCATGGCGAGCAGCAGCGGCTCGGCGATCTCGTCGTCGTCGAGCAACTGTCGTCGCTGCTCGGCCCAGCGCTCCTCGAAGGCGACGGCGGAGCTGAGCTCGTCCGCGACCTCGATGAGCGGCGGAAGCCCCGCTTCGATCGGGTGCTCGGCGAGGATGCGCTGGGCGAACGAGTGCAGCGTGCCGATCGCGGCGCCGTCCAGGTCGTCGAGCGCCTCCTGGGCGCGTTCGCCTTCCTCCTTCTCCAGTGCCTCGCGCAGGCGGTCGCGGAGTTCGGCGCCAGCCTTCTCGGTGAACGTCACCGCGGCGATGCACCGCAGCGGGACGCCGTCTACGATCACCAGTTGTCGGATCCGGTCGACCAGGCTCTTGGTCTTGCCCGACCCGGCGCCGGCCTCGACGAACAGGGTTGCGTCGGTGTCCTCGGTGATCCGCCGCCGCGCCTTGGCGTCGACAAGGCTCGTGCTCATGCAGCACCTCCGTCGGTGTCGGGCAGCGGCTCGATGAGGGCGACCACGTCGGCAAGCCGCGGGTCGGACTTCTTCTGCTCCCAGCGGCGGCGCGCCTCCGCGTGGCCGATGCCGTCTGGATTGCAGTAGGCGCACTGGACGTAGGCGAAATCCGGGTCGACCGGAGACCGGGCCGGGAACAGCCCGCGGCGGATGCCGGTGATGATCGTCTGGAGCGTCTCGGCGTAGGTGCGCTCGACGGCCTCCGTCAGCGGTACCTCGATGCGCCCCTTGTCGCGTCGGACGAACCAGTACGCGGCCTCGACTTCGGCCTCTGGGTCATAGGCGGCCCGCGCCGCGTGCGCATAGACGGGCAGCTGGAGCTTGGTCCCACCTGCGACAGGGTTGGCCTCGTCCAGCTCCTGGAAGTCGCGGGCGCTCCCGCTCTTGATGTCGGTGACGTACAGGCGGCCGTCGACGTCCCGGTCCACCTTGTCTGCGGCCCCCCGCATCAGCACCGTGCCGCCGTCAGGTATCGGGATGGCCACGGGCTCTGCGCCCCGCATGCCGAAGGCCAGCTCGCTGGCGATGACGGCAGCCCGGTGCTCGGCACGCCACTCGTCGTCCGCGATCAGCATGGCCCGCAGGTCGGCCTTGATGCGGCTCAGCGTCTGCTCCCACAGCCGGGGGTGGCCGGTGCGGCCCTCGGCGGCGAAGCGGTCGGCTTCCTCCTGCGCAATCGCGGCCAACCGTTGCTGCTGCGCCTCGGTCCACGGCTCCCCGTAGTCGGGGAGCCGGCCGGCGAACTCGCGCACGAGCCGGTCGAAGCTGTTGTGCATCAACGTCCCGATGTCGGCCGGGCTGATGGTGATCACGTCTTCGGGCAGCTCGATGGGTGCCACCCCGAGCAGCCGCTCGATGAAGTACGCGTGCGGGCACCGGGCGTACTTCTCGAGTGCGGTGGGGGAGATGACCGCAGTCCCGTCCGCGTGGTCGGGCAGGTCATCCACACCGGTGAGGTCGCCGTCATACCGGGTGAACTGAGAGCTGGCGCGCGCCCGCAGCAGTGCGTGCGCCGCCTCGGCCACCGGGTCGGGGGGAGCCGTTCGGGCGTGCGCGGCCTGGGTGCGCCACTCCTGTTCGCTGGCAGGGCGCGGTGTGGTGACCAGCGAGCCGGCGAACGAGGCGGAGGTGAGCATCCAGTCGGTCGGCTGGGCATCCCACTTGGTCGCCGAGAGATCTGGGCGCCCGGAAAGGGCCTTCATCGTCGGCAGCAGCCAGCGGCTGGGCAGGTGCTGGCTCTTCGTCCGTAGGTCGCCGCGCGGGAACGATGCCAGGACATCCGGTGCGGCGGCGAAGGCGGCCAGGAGGTGCCGGTGCTTTTCGTCGAGCCGCTCCCGGTACCCGACGAGTTGGCCTCCAGCCGCCTCGCGAGCACGTTCAGGCAGCAGCGGGTCCTCGCGCAGCCGTCCGGGGAACGTCGCTTCTGCGAGACCGAGCACGAAGACGGCGTCGGCCTCGAGACCGATGGCCGCGGACACGGGGGCGACGAGGACGCCGTCCCCGAATCGTCCGACGCGCGGAAGGGCCGCCTCCAGCTGGCTGGCGACCGTCTCGTGCAGCTCCGTCAAGCCGGCGCGGGCGCCGTCGAAGGAATCAAGGACGGCGACGCCGCGCAGTGCCTGCTCGACGGCCACGGCGGCGTACTGCTCCTCAGGCGGGAGCGCTGTGAGCTCCTCGGCCTGCCCGATGAGCTGGTGCATGAGTTGGAGAGCCCAGTCGCTGAGCTCCCGCCAGCTGGTGAGCCCGCGCGCCGCGGCCAGCCGCTCGCGGAGGTCGGCGACGAAGCTCCTCAGTCGCTCGGCGTTGATGATGCTCGCGTTCAGCCGCGCGACGACGCCGGGGCGCACGTCGTCTCGGGCCTCCTCGTCGGCGAGCCGGTCGCGCTCCTCCTGGAGGAAGACGGTCAGCCGTTTGTCCCAGTCCGGCCCGGAGACAACGCCCGCCGAACGGGACAGCCGTTCCCACCGGGCCACGGGCACGCGCTCACCGTCGCGCGCCCGCATGGGCGCGGTGGCGAGGACGCGGAAGAGGTCACCGCGCGGCACGTCGCGTTCCGGCCCTGTGCCCGCCAGGTCGAGCAGCCCGAGGATCGCGCGGGCGACAGCGCGCTCATGGATGGGGCGGGTGCCCGGGCCGTTGATCGTGATGCCCGCCGCGCCGAGGTGCTCGTGCAGAAGGCGGGCGTACGGGTTCTGGGCTGAGTAGAGGACGACCACTCGGTGGGCGGGGTGCCGGGTCAGCGCCTCGACGACCTCGCGTACGACGCAGCGCACCTCGTCGTCGGCGTCCGAGGCGGTGAGGACCCGGGTGGCCGTAGGGGGACGAGTCGGGGCCGCGGGTGCCGACGCTCCGATGCGGCTCAGCGAGCGGTGCACCGCCGCGTCCGCCTTCGGCTGGCCGGTCAGACCGACGACGTGGACGGTGGAGTCCGCCCCGAGTGCCGCGACGAACGCGGACTCTGCCTGGGTCAAGGACTGCGGGAGGTACAGGACGACGGTGCCGATCTCCGCGGCCTTCTCTGGATGCCTGCGGCAGATCTCTGCCGCCACGTGCAGCAGATCGGTCTGGTCGTACCAACCTGCCGAGAGCTCGGCGACGACCGAGCGGTGGAGGCGCACCAGGTCGCCGCCAAGAGGCTGGACGGCGCCGAGTGCGTCCAGGGCAGCGGCATCCATGTCACGGAGCTCCCGGCCGGCCCGGACCAGCGCCTGCACGGTCGCCGGGTGGTCCTTGACGGAGTGGAAAATCCCGGCGTCCTTCTCCAACGCCGAGCGCCACGCGGCGGCGACCACCGGCCCCGTTGCGGGCCGGCGGTCGTGCAACGAGGGGGCGGCGAGTTGCTCCGCGAGCCGGGCGATGGTCGTCGGGTACAGGGCGGCCACCCCGTGGTGACCGTCGCCCAAGCCGCGGGCGAGAAAGCGTCGCGCCACGATGCCGGCGATGTTGCTCGGCACGAGCACTGTCACCGGCGCCAGTGGATCGCCCTGCTTGGCCTCGCGCACGACGTCGCGAAGCTCCTCGAGCGCCTCCCGCCCGTAACCAGCCATGCCCACCCCCGTGACTCGGACCGGGTCGGACCGTAACAGCGAGGTGTGACACTTCTCGTGCCCCAGCTCACAAATGCGCTCGACGGCCCGGCGTGATCAACGGCGGTGCCTGAAGGCTGAGACCCGGTTCGAGCGTTGCCCCGGCGCGTGAGGACAAGTTGCGTCCTGGGACGGTTGGGGCGGATGCGGGAGGCGTTGGGCTCGGAACCCCGGATATGTCGGCCGGCTGTGGCAGCGTCCGCCGGGCGCCCCCGTTCCGGCGCACCGAGTCCGCAAGTGTGGAGGACGCCCCGTGACAGTTGCCGTCATCGACGTCGAAACAACAGGGCTGTCCCCGCGCACGGACCGCGTCGTCGAGGTGGGCGTGGTGCTTCTCGACGCCCGGGGTGACGTCGAGGCGGAGTTCGAGACGTTGATCAACCCCGGTCGCGACGTTGGGCCAACGGGGCTGCACGGGATCGCCGCCTCCGACGTCGTCGACGCGCCGCCTTTCTCCGAGGTCGCGCCGCATCTGCGCTCACTCTTGGCCGGCCGGGTCGTTGTCGCCCACAACGCCCTGTTCGACCTGCGCTTCCTCGCCCGCGAGTTCGCGCGGTCCGGGTTGCGCTTCGACCTGTTCCCGTCCCTGTGCACCATGCGGCTGGCGCCGTCGTTCTTCGGTTCGGGCACGCGCTCGTTGCAGGCGCTGTGCGGCTTTCTCGACATCCCGCTCGAGCGGGGGCACGCGGCGCTGTACGACGCCCGCGCCACTGCGGAACTGATGCTGTCCATGCTGGCCTCCGACCTCGGCCAGGGTTCCCTGGCAGGAGCCGGCGTCCGTGTCGAGTTTGGTGACGACGGGAGCTACCTTGGCTTCGAGGCCCTCGACGGCGGATGGGCCGATCTCGTCGCGGCCGCCGCCGCCCACGCCGACGACACCCCGGTTGCCCCGTGCCGCAGCCTGCCCCGCGACGCCGCCACTGCGGCGGTGCGCGAGCGTGACGGTTACCTCGGCGGACTCGTCGCCGCGTTGCCGCCGCTGGACGACGCGCCGCCGAGCATGGCTCCCTACCTCACCGTGCTGGATCAGGTTCTCGAGGACCGGTTGGTCAGCGTCACGGAAGCCGATCAACTGATGGCTCTCGCTGAAGAGCTGGGGTGCGGGGGCGACCACGTCTTCGCGGCGCACCGCATCTACCTGGAGGCGCTCGCCACCGCCGCACATGCCGACGGTGTTGTCACCGATGACGAGCGGGCCGACCTCGACCGGGTCGCGGTGCTGCTCGGCATGAGCAGCCGCGACGTCGACCTGGCGCTGTCCGTGGTGCGCAGCGGGGCGCAGGTCTCGCTGCCCCGGCGGGCGGACGTCTTCACGTCCGGAGACAAGGTCGTCTTCACCGGTGCGATGAGCCGCAGCCGGGCCGACCTGGAGCAGGCGGCCCGCGACGCCGGTCTGATTCCGAGCTCGTCGGTCTCGAAGCAGACCGCCGTCCTGGTCTGCGCGGATCCGCACTCTCAGTCGGGCAAGGCCGCCAAGGCCCGCGCACTCGGCGTGCGGGTCATCAGCGAGGCCGTCTTCTGGGAGTCACTTCCGGTCGTAGGCGCACCGGCGTGACGGCGCGCCTCTTCCCGGACGACCCGCGGTTCGGATCCGCCGCCGAGGCGCTCTTCGTCGAGGAGGTGCGCGAGCAGCTGCCGGACGACGTCGTCCTCATCTGCAACCTCCGCTTCAGCGACGGCAGGGAGGACAGGGAAGCGGACCTGATCGTTGCGTGGCCTGGCGTCGGTGTCGCCGTCGTCGAGGTCAAGGGCGGCAGTGTGTCGCTGGACCGAGGGGAGTGGCGGCAGCGCCAGGAGGGCGTCGACCGCGTCATCCACCCGGTCGACCAGGCGGTGGCTTGCAAGTACCTGCTCTGCGACTACTTGGCCAAGCACTCCCGGTGGTCCGGCGGGCGTCCACGCACCGCCCACCTCGTCGCCGCGCCGGCGACGACTCTGCCTGCTGACTTCGTCGCGCCCGGCCTCGCCCGCTGGATGGCACTCGACGTCACCGACGTGCCGCATGCCGCCGCGCGCATCCGGGCGGCGTTGGAGAAGGTCCGCGACGAGCCGGACCCGCCCACCACCGAGGATGTGGAAGAGCTGGTCGACTGCCTGGCGGGGACCGCGATCCCGCAGCAGCACCTCCTGGCCGAACTGGCCGAGCGCGAAGCCGCCTGCGACTTGCTCACCCGAGACCAGGCCAAGGTGCTCGATCTGCTTGGCGAGTACTCCCGCGTGGAGATCCGCGGCGGGGCAGGTTCGGGCAAGACCTGGCTGGCGGTGGAGAAGGCCCGACGGCTCGCGGCGGAAGGGCAGCGGGTCGCGCTCATGTGCTACTCGCGCGGCCTCGCCGAGTTCCTGAAGCGCCGCGTCGAGAAGCTGCCCAAGCGGCAGCGGCCGGCCTACGTCGGCACCTTTCACTACCTCGGCATCGACTGGGGAGTGCCCGCCGGCTCCGACGACGACAGCCGCTATTGGGAGGAGTTCTTGCCCGCCGAGATGGTGAAGCTGGCCGGCGCGCTTCCGGAGGAGCAGCGGTTCGACGCCATCGTCATCGACGAGGGGCAGGACTTCGCGCAGAGCTGGTGGGACGCCGTCGTAGCGGCGCTGCGCGACCCCGAGCGCGGATGCATCTACGTCTTCTCGGACGAAGGGCAGCGCATCTTCGCGCGCCAGGGGCGGCCGACCGTCGACCTCATGCCGATCTCGCTCAACGAGAACCTGCGCAACACCAAGCAGATCGCCGGCACGTTCTCCAGCCTCGCTCCGCAGCAGATGCGGATCCGCGGCTCCTCGGGCGTGCCGGTGCGCTTCGTCCAGTGCTCGCCTGACGAGGCGGTCGATGCTGCCGACGGTGTCGCCGAGGAACTGCTCGACGAGGGCTGGCCACCGGAGGCTCTGGCGTTGCTGACTACGCACCGCCGGCACCCCGTGCAGGTGGAGCGGCAGGCCGAGGGCCAGGACGCGTACTGGGCGACGTATTGGGACAACGACGACCTCTTCTACGGGCATGTGCTCGGGTTCAAGGGGCTCGAGCGGCCGGCCGTCGTCCTGGCGGTCAACGGGTTCCGCGACGAGGCGCGGGCCCGGGAGATGTTGTACGTCGGGTTGTCCCGCGCACGCGACCTGCTCGTCGTCTGTGGTGACCTCGATTTGATCCGACGAGTCGGCGGCGAGGCGGTCGCCCGTCGGCTGACCGCGGGAACTGGAGAGAAAACGTGACCCGCTCGACCACTGATTTGCCCCTTCCGGAGTGGCTCGCAGCCAAGGCCCGAGGCGCATCCGCGGGCGACGTCCTGGGGATGGGTGTGCGGGTGAACCGCGACTGGTGGGTGGCCGCGCTCGGCGACACGCCCTTCGCCGACGAGGTGTTCGAGACCGACGACGGGAGGCTTCGCCGGACGCAGCTCTTCCGGCTCGGAGAGCGGGCCACCGAGTCGCCGGAGGACGCCCGACGGCTGCTGTGGGCAAGCGTGGCGTGGGGGACTGGCCGTCGCCACCGACTGAACCGGGCCCGCCTCAGGTCGGTGCTCGGTCGGCAGGACGACGTCTCGGCGGCGCTGCAGCAGGCCGCCGAAGTCAGCCGCACCGACTCACGGGCCGCGTACCGGCTGATGCGGCCGGGCCGGAACACGGTGCGGTACCTCGGGCCACCGTTCTTCACGAAGTTCCTGTACTTCGCCGGCGGGGGCAGCCCCGCACACCCCTGTCTGGTCCTCGACTCACTGGTGGCCAAGGCGTTACGGCAGGACTGCGGTTGGAATGGGCTGACCGGCCGGTACGTCTGGTCTGCAGACGAATACGCGGCCTACTGCGACCTGCTGACGAGGTGGGCCGACGAGTTGAACGAGGACGGGGGCGACCCGGTGCGTCCAGACCAACTGGAGTACGCCATGTTCGACCATGGGAGGCATTCGTGACGGACCCCGACATCACCTTCGTCGCCTCGGACAACCCGGTCACCCGGCGGGAGCGGCGTCGACAGTCGGCGTACCGGGAGGAGGTGCTGCGGCTGCCGGCCGGCACCGACGCCCGCGGCCGCACGTTCGGCAACTACCTGCCGGCAGGCGATCGTCGAAGCAACTTCCTCAGCGACGAGGCCGCGACGTACGCGGCGGCGCGCGCGGATGTTGTCCGGAACGAGGGCGGCCAACTCGAACAGAACCGGCTGTTCACCAACATGCTGAGCTCGATGCCGCTGGCTTTCAACGTCTTCGGTCACCTTCGCGCTCACCCCGGTGCGGCGCTCGTCCTGCTGTCCAACCTGTCGGGGAGCACCCTTACCGAGCTGGAGACCGTCGTGGTCGGCTCGCGGACCATCGCGGGGATCGAGTGCGAATGGGCTCCGACCCGGCGCGACCACCTCGACGACGGCACGGCCTTCGATGCCGTCGCGGCGGCACGGCAGGCGAACGGCCGACGATTGCTCATCGCGGTCGAGGTCAAGTACATCGACTCGTTCAGTCGAGACCCGGAGAACGCCGAGAAGGACGCCAAGTACCGGAGAATCTGCGAGCGCTTCGGGCTGGCTCCGACCGCCTTCGAAGCGCTCCAAGGGCCGGCCACGCGCCAGCTGCTGCGCAACGTCCTGCTCACCGAGAGCGTGCGACGGGGTGGTGCGGACGCGGCCGAGCCGCTGTTCGATGACGCGGTCACCCTTGTGCTGGCGCGGGACGATGACCCAGCGGCGCGCGGTGCCGTGGATGCGGTGCGGCGCCAACGAGGCGACCTGCAGACCGACGTGGCCTTCGTCGGGCACGGTGAACTCGCCGATGCAGCGGATGCGGTGGAAGCTCTCGTCCCGTGGTCGGCCCGGTTCCGCCGCCGCTATGTCCCACCGGAAGCCCGGCAGTGACGACCTCCGAGCTCACGATCTGGCAGCTCGTCGCCGAGGCGGCTAGAACGCTGCCCGAGCCGTTCAGCCGTCAGGCCTTGATCAGCTGGATCAGCAAGCGGCGCACGGACGTCGAGCTGTCGTCGATCAGCACGCACATCGCCTACGCCGTGGCGGAGACGCCTAACCGCGACCGGCACCCCCTCGGTTCGCGAGAGCCGCTGCTCGAGCGCGTCGACCGAGGCCTCTACCGGCGCTACCGCGGGGGAAGCGCTGCCTCCCCCTCCCGGCCGGCACACGTTCCCGCGGGAACGTCGAGCATCCCGTCTGTCCGCCGGCAGGGCACGGCGCACGTCCTCCTGGTCGGGTGCTCCCGCACCAAGGCGTCCGTCGCCGCCCCGGCCAAGGACCTGTTCCAGGGACCTGGATTCCGACGGGCTCGCCGTACGCGGAGGCGTGCGGTGCGCCGTGGTTCGTGCTGACTGCCAAGTACGGCCTGCTCGCCCCGGATGACGTCGTCGGCCCCTACGACGTCTATCTCACCGATCAGTCAGGGCAGTACCGGGCTGCCTGGGGGGAGTGGGTGGTCGCCCAGCTCGCCGAACGGAGGCTTCTCGCCGGTGTCACCGTCGAGGTGCACGCCAGCGAGGCCTACACCGCTCCGCTGCGCGAGCCACTGCGCCGCCTCGGCGCGACGCTGCACGAGCCGCTCGCCGGCTTGCGGCAGGGCGAACGCCTGGCCTGGTACGGCGCCGCACCCGAGCCGGATGAGGACGACGTCCCTGACGTCGCACCGCTCCTCGACGCGAGCAACAGCGTCCCGCCGGCCCAGTTCCTGGCCGACGGGCGCACCGCCGCTGCCCGACCAGGTCTCTACAGCTGGTGGGTCGACCAGGCCGGTGCGCACGACCTGTCCGCGGGCCTCGGTCATCGGGTCACTCCGGGCCTTGTCTACGCGGGTCGCGCGGGTGGCGTGCGCCCCAACGGCGAGGCGTCGGCCAACACGCTGTGGGGCCGCATCGGCGAGATGCACCTGGGCGGCAACCGGCAGTTCTCCACCTTCCGCCTGACGCTTGCCGCTGCTCTCTCCGAGTCACACGAAGCCCCGGTCGACGAGGCTTCAGTCACCGCTTGGATGCACCGGCATCTGCGCGTTGCTGTCTTGCCACTGCCACCGGAAGCGGTGGCCGCCGGGGAGGCAGCACTACTGCGCCTCGCCGACCCGCCGCTCAATCTCCGCGACGTGCCTGCGACGGAGCTGCGCCGCAGCCTCAGCCGTCGCCGCTCCGCTCTGAACGCTGCATCGAGAGGAACCGCATGACCCCGCCACCCTTGCCGGCCCGGGTGCCGTCCAGCCCCACGGCAGGCCAGCGCTTCCAGGCGGGCGGCTGGTACTACGTGCTCACGATCGCCACCGCCGGCCTCCTGGCAGCGGTGCCGTTCTGGCACGCGGCCAGCCGGCTGCGTCGTCGCGACGTCCGGACGCTCGCGCTCGCCTACACGGCGGCCGACATCTACCTGATCGTCCTGCTGTCGCTCACCCCGCCGCAGCAGCCGGACGGGACGTCAGGAAACGAGACCCTGAGCACCATCGGCGGACTGAGCGCCGTGTTCGTGATCGTCGTCGCCTGCATCCAGCTGCGCTCCTTGCGTCGTCAGGTGTACGGCGGGGCTGGCGTCGTGCCGGTCCACGACGACCCGGTCGTCGCCCGCGCCTTGGCCGGACGAGCTCGACGGGAGGAGAGCCGGCAGCTGCTCGCCCGCGAACCGGGTCTGCAGCGGGAGCTGGGTATCGGCCGGCCCGACCTGCGGAGGGGGTATGACGACGGCGGCTTGATCGACGTCAACACTGCCCCGGCCGAGGTGATCGCGCGCGTGACCGACATCGACCCCGCCCATGCGGAGGCCATCGTGGCGGCGCGCACCGCGCGCGGCGGCACCTGGTTCAACATCGGTGAACTGCTCGTCGACGTGCCGCTGCCGCCATATGCGCAGGAGCAGCTACGCGAGCGGGCGATCTTCTGATGAGCGGCCCCTCGTACCGCCCCGGCGGGGGAGCGTCGGCGCGGCACTCGCAGCCGTGGTGGCTCGTCGTCGGTGGCCTGGCCGTGATCGGACTCGGTGGCGCGGCGGTGGGTGGGTTCAGCGACCAACCGGCGTCGTCCTCGCCCGCAGCGGCCTCGTCGTCGCCAGAGACGAGAGCGGTCACCGAGGCGCCGTCGACGACCTCCAGTCGTCCCGTGCCCACGACCACGTCGTCGGCAGCTCCGACCGTTCCGCCGACGACAGCTCCGCCCACGACGACGGCGACCGGTGTGGACTTCGTGATGCCGAACCTGGTCGGCTCGGACCTGCAGTCGGCGCAGGACGCGGTGCAGGAGCTCGACGTGTTCTACAGCGTGTCGCACGACCTGCTGGGCAGCCGGAACCAGGTGATCGACTCGAACTGGATCGTCTGCGACCAGAACGTCGCTCCCGGCCAGCGCGTCACTGGCGACGTCGAAGGGCAGATCGACTTCGGCGTGGTCAAGCGCGAAGAGCGCTGCCCGTAGGAAGCGGTCCTCGATCCTGCTGACGCGTCGGTCGCGTCCGGCCTGGTAGGAACAGGAGTCCGGCGGACGTGCACCGATGCTGGATGGAGGACGACGACCCGGGCCGGCTCTGGCTGCGGGGGCGGTGAACCTGACCAGCAGGTGTGACATCCGTGAGCTGTGGAAACCCGGATCGCGGGCGCGTTCGTCCTGCCAGGGTGGCTCGATGCTGACCGACTCCCCCCTCCTGCCACGCCGACCGCAGCGGTCCGAGCAGCCGGGCCGCATGCCGCCCGCCGGCCCGCTCCGGCTCGGGTCGATCGCCTTCCCCGCTGGACGGGCAGTGATCCCACGCGAGACGGCCGGCGTACCGCAGCAGTCGGTCGTGTGGATCACGGACGACGAGATCCCCGCGCCGGGTCAGGCGTGGGCCGCCCTCGCCGCGCAATTCCCGTCCACGGGGCTCTGGCCGCTGCTGCTCTCCGGCCTGTACGACGGTTCCGGGCGGCCGTGGTCCAGCGGAGAGCTGGAGCCGGTCTCCGAAGCGGCGATCGGCGAGCTCGATGCCGAAGCAGTCCTCCAGGACGGTTGGTCCGGGTGGCTGGTGCCGATCCGCAACCCGTGGCCACCCGGCACCGGACCGCTGGCACCGTTCAATCCCGCCTTCCCGGACTGGCCCCGGCACAGCTGCCGTCGCAAGCGGACCTGGCCGCCGAGACATCCGGCAGCGCTCGGCTCGGGCTCGTGGCCTGCCGGCGACCCGTCGACGCCGTCGGTCTGATGGGCTGGTGCGGGGCGATCAACTACCGGCGGCCGGCCGAGGTCTCGGTCGTGCTTCGGTCCTGGGAGGACCGGCTCGGCGTCATCCCAGTCGCGCTGGGCTTCGCTTCGCTCACGTTGCTCGTCACCTGTCCGCCCACGAGCCAGGACGACGCCCTGCACGTCGCGGCCGAGGTCGCCGCGCTCTGCCCGGACGCGCTGTGGCAGCCCGAGTCGCTGCCGCCGTACGTGGAACGCCCCTGCACCCTCGAGGCGCTGGCCGCCGACCTCGTCAAACAGCCAATCTGGCGGTTGTGGTGGGACTGACCGGTGAGCCCCCGCGCCAACAGGCGTCCACGCGGCGCCGCTGCACGGCCGCGAGAGAGGCGCGAAATGTACATTCGGTACATGTCCGAGCCGGTTGAGAAGAGCATCTCCGACGCGCGCCGCGAGCTGCCGGCCGTCATTGATGCAGCTCGCCGCACTCACGAGCCGGTCTGGATCAGCCGCCACGGGAGGCGCATCGCAGCGATCATCGACGCCGAGCAACTCGAGCGTCTGCAGGCCCTGGCGGAGGACATGGCGGACGTGCTCGACGCGGAGGCGGCACGCGCCGAGATGCGCAAGACGGCTGAGGAGCCCGTGCCCTGGGAGCAGGTCAAGGCGGACCTCGGGCTGACGTGAGGTACGCCGTCCGGCTCGCACCTGCTGCAGTTCGTCAGCTCCGCAGCCTCGATCCAGCCGGACGTCGCCGCGTCCAGGCCGCCATCGATCTGCTGGCGAATGACCCGCGGCCGCCGTCTGCGCGTCGGCTCGTCGGCGGCGCGGGGGAGTGGCGGGTCCGCACGGGGGACTTCCGCATCATCTACGAGATCCACGACGCGGAGCTCGTCGTCCTCGTCGTCAAGGTCGGGCACCGGAGGGACGTCTACGAGCGGCGTTGACTCGTTGTCCGGTCACGCGTAGGAGCGGCCGGATCGCGAGTCGCTCGAGCGCCTCCGCGCAGCGGGGGTCGTTCGTCCACGAGGCGATCCAGGAGCTCCCGCCCAAGCAGGGTCCTGACTAGGGTCGGGCGGCACCGACGTCGTCCACACCTGGAGGTTTCGTGCCGTCCGCCGACCGCTCGCAGCCGCCGAGCGGAAAGCCGATGACACGCGCCTCCCGGCTCGCCGCGGAAGCCATCCGCCGCCGCTGGGGCCTACCGCCCGCGACCACGCAGGTCAGCGCTCTACGCGACGTCGACGTCCCCATGCGCGACGGCGCCGTCCTGAAGGCCGACGTCTACCTGCCCGACACCGGTCAGCAGCACCCCACCGTCCTGCTCCGTTCCCCGTACCGGCGCAGCGGCGCGTTCGCCGCCCTGTTCGCGCTGCCCTACGCCCGCCGCGGCTACGCCGTGGTGCTGCAGAGCGTCCGCGGCACGTTCGGCTCCGAGGGCGAGTTCACTCCCGTCGTCAACGAGGCGCGCGACGGTCAGGACACCGTCACCTGGCTGCGCGACCAAACGTGGTTCGACGGCCGGCTGGCCACGCTCGGCCCCAGCTATCTCGGCTACACCCAGTGGGCGCTCGCCCTCGATCCGCCGCCCGAGCTGCAGGCGATGGTCGTCCACATCGGCCCGCACGACCTCGCCGCGGCCGGCCTGCTCGACGGCGCCTTCCAGCTGCAGAACGTCGCCACCTGGACCGAGCTCGTCGCCCACCAGGAGCTGCTCGGCCCGGTCCGCGGCGCCACCCGCATGTTCACCGCCGAGCGACGGCTGTCTCCGCACCTGCACGAGCTCCCGGTGAGCGGCCTGCCCGAGCGGCTCGGTGGCAATCCTGTGCCGTGGTTCGACGAGTGGCTCGAGCACGTCGAGCTCTCGGACCCCTACTGGGAGCGTTACCGCGCCACCGACGCCGTCCACTCGAGCACCGTGCCCACCCTGCTGGTCAGCGGCTGGCAGGACTGGTTCGTCGAGCAGACGCTCTACCAGTACGCGGCCCTGCGTGACCGTGGCGTCGACGTCGCGCTCACCATGGGCCCCTGGACGCACCTGGGCATCGACCCCAAGGTGACCACCGGCGAGAGCCTGGCCTGGCTCGCCACCCACCTGCCGGTTGACGGCGGTGCGCCGCCGCGCGAGCGCGCCGACCGCGTCCGCATCTACGTCACCGGCGTCGAGAAGTGGCGGTGGCTGCCCGACTGGCCACCGGCCGAGCGCACCGACCGCACCTGGTTCCTCGCCCCGGGCGGCTGCCTGGCCGACGAACCCGAGCCCGACGGCGGGACGACGAACTTCCGCTACGACCCCATGAACCCGACCCCGTCGGTCGGCGGGCGGGTGCTGAGCTTCCGCGCCGGCCGTCGCGACAACCGCCGGCTGGAGCTGCGCGACGACGTCCGCACCTTCACCACCGCGCCGCTCGAGGAGCCCGTCGAGCTCCTCGGCGGCGCGCGCATCACGCTCTGCCTGGCCTCCGACAACCCCTACGCCGATGTCTTCCTGCGGCTGTGCGACGTCGACAACCGCGGCCGCTCCATCAACGTCACCGACCGGCTGGTCCGGCTCGACCCGGCCGACGGCGAGACGGCGACGACGGGGGAGCGCCGCATCGAGGCGACGCTGCCCGACACCGCGCACCGGTTCCTCGCCGGCCACCGCATCCGGCTGCAGGTCTCCGGCGGCGCGCACCCGCGCTACGCCCGCAACCTCGGCACCGGCGAGCCGCCCGGCCACGCCACGCGCGGCGTTCCGACGAACCACGTCATCGGGCACTCCGCGGCGTCGCCGTCGGCGATCACCCTGCCGGTCTGCTGAGCTGCCGAACCCTCGGTCACGGCCGCTCACTCGCGGCAGAGGATCGCCGGACGACGGCCGGCCGCCCGCCTCCCGCAGGACCCGCAGGACCCGCAGCCTTCTCCGCCCCGCCGCCCGCTGCCAGCGTGATCGGGCTCGACGCCACGGCACACACTCCGGTTCGACGAGCTCCCCGGCCGCGGCGCGAGCCCGACGAGTTGGAGGAGAGCCGTGAAGTTCCTTCTCGCATGGAAGAACCGTTCCGCCGGCTCCGCCGAGGAGAGCCTGGCAGCGGCCAAGCGGTCGCTCGAGCTCTTCAGCAAGTGGCAGCCGAGCACGACCGTGCACCAGTTCGTCCTGACCGCGGACGCGGAGGGTGGCTACGCCATCGGTGAGACCGACGACGCCGCCGCGATCGCCCGCGACTGCGCCATCTTCACCCCGTTCCTCCAGTTCGAGGTGATCCCCGTGGTCGACGTCCAGGAGGGGGTGGCGATCCTCCAGCAGGGGATCGACTTCAACGAGAGCAACTGACGGCGGAGTGCCGCCCTCGACCGCACCTGCGGTCGAGGGCGGGTTCTCAGCGGCCGGCGGGAACCGGCTCGACCGGGGCACCGACCTCCGCCGGAGCAGCAGTCCGCACCGCGGCCGCGGCGGCCGGCGCGAAGCCGGCGATCAACGCCACCATCCAGAGCCCGGTGCTCCACGGCGTCGAGCCGACGACCAGGAACACCAGGGTGCCGGCCAGGACCGAGCCCATCGCCCACGTCGGGATCACCCGTGCCCGCCGCAGCCCGACCGCCTGGGGCACGGCAGCCAGCCAGCCCACGAGGAACGGGACGAAGAGCGCCAGGGTGAACGGCTGCTCCTCCAGGGCCATCATCAGCTCACCGGTCCACGGCTGGCCGGCGAACTCCGCGGCCGCCAGGTTGGTGGCGTAGTAGCCCTGCAGGTGCACCATGTGGCCGAGCACGCCCAGGGTCCCGAGCACCGCACCCGCCCACGCCCACCGCGGTGAGCCGCCCACCGACAGCCGCCAGATGGTCACCAGCGCGGGCACCAGCAGCAGCGCCCCCGCATAGGTCAGCGCCCCGGCCGCGGTGTACGCCCCCGACGCGGCCGCGACCTGCTCGAGGTACTCCGCGGCCTGCTCGGCCCCGTACTCGCCCTCCACCATCCTGGCGGACGCCGACGTGTCGACCTCCGCCATGCGCAGCTGATCGCCCAGCCCGATCAGCAGCGGCGCCGAGACGATGCTGCCCGCGCCGAACCACGTCGCCTTCCGTCCCATGACGGCCTCCCTCGTCCTGGCCCGGCGGGCGGTCCGCCGGTGCAGCACGAAGGCTGTCCGCGGCGGCGCACGTCGCGCGTCCGCCACGAAGCACCGACCTGCTTCGCGGATCGGTGGACCCACGGGTCCGACCGCAGGGGGATCCCAGGAGCCGGGCGCACGCCCTACGGTTCCCGGCGTGGGCCGGATCCGGGGCTGGGGCGCAGAGATCGCGATCGCGCTCGCCTGCGGGATCTGGGCGGTCGGGTTCCTGGCTGACCCGGTGCAGGCGCTCGTCCTCGGGCCCGCGACGGCAGCGACCGTCGTCCCGTTCCGTCGCCGGCCACTGGTCGCCGGGCTGGCGCTGATCGTTCTCCAGGGGATCGCCTGGGCGGTGGATCTTCCACCGGACAGCGTGGCGCTGCTCCCGCCGCTGCTCGTGGTCGTCTTCGCCCTCCGTCGGTACGACGCCGGCCGGTGGGGCCTCGCCCTGCTGCCCGCGATCGTGGCGACGGTCGTCGTCCGCGAGCCGGGCCTCCCGGACCTGCTCTTCGTCGGAGTCGTCGTCGGCGGCACGGCCGCGTTCGGCGCGGCGATCCGCCGGCGGGAGCAGGAGGCGCGCACCGCCCAGGACGCCGCCGCAGAGCTCGGCGCTCGGGACCCGGCCGAGCTCGCCGCGCGCGTGGTCGCGGAGGAGCGCTCCCGGCTGGCCGGCGAGACGCTCGACGTCGTCCGCCAGGCGGTCCGGACGATGCGCGGGCACGCGGCTGCCGCCGAGCAGTCCCTCTCCGTCGCGGATCTGGAGGCCGTCGGCAGCGAGGGACGGCGGGCGGTCGGCGAGTTGCGGCGGCTGCTCGGCCTGCTGCGTGAGGTGCCCGAGCCGCGGTCGCCGGAGGAACCGCCCCCGACGCCCACCAGGGCCCGCTGGGTGGACGTCGGCACCGCGCTGGCGCTGGCCGCCCTGGCCGCGGGCGAGGCGCTCACGCTGACCGAGGCCGGAGAGATCCCGGAGACCGGCGTCCTCGGGGTGCTGCTCGTGGCGGTGATCGGTGGCTCTGTGGCACTGCGCCGGGTGGACGCCGGCCTCGCCTGCCTGCTCGCCGCGCTCGCCCCGGTGGTGTCGCTGGCCGAGGGGTTCCCGCTGCCCGCCGGCATGGCCACCATGGTGGCGTGGGCGCTGCTGTCCTGGTCCGCCGGCACGGACGGCCGCCCGCGGACCCTCGCCGCGCTGGCCGTGCTGGCCGCGACCACCAGCGCTGAGGCTTACCGGTTCACGCCGGGCAACGTGCCCATCACCGTGGCGACGTTCGCCGTGCCCGCCGTCGCCGGGTTGCTGTGGATCTCCCGCGACCGGGTCGGCCGGGCGGCCGAGGCCGCCGCCACCACTCTCGAGGCCGCCCAGCGGTCGGCGTCCGAGCAGGCGGTCCGGGCGGAGCGGCAGCGGCTCGCGCGCGAACTGCACGACGTGGTCAGCCACGCGATCTCGGTCATGGTCGTCCAGGCCGGGGCGGCGCTCGCCCTGCGCGGCAGCGACCCCGACCGGGCGCGGCAGGCGGTCCGGGCGGTGACGGACGCCGGCGCCCGGACGCTGGCCGAGCTCGACGTGCTCTTCGGCCTGCTCGACGCGGGAGCCGCCGGCGTGGCCGGCCATGCCCTGCCCGCCCGGCCGCCGACCCTCGGTCGGGCACTGGGGGAGCTCGCCGCCCGTATCGAGGGCGCCGGCGTCACCGTGCGGTTGCGCGTCCCGGACGACCTGCGCACCGACGACGACGTCGCGGAGACGATCCACCGCATCGCGCAGGAGACGCTCACCAACGCCGTCCGGTACGCGCCGGGCAGCTGCGTGGAGGTGACGGTCGGCCGCGACGGCGACCGGCTCACGATCACCGTGGCCGACGACGGCCCACGCACCCCGCCGCTCGCGCCGCCGTCGTCCGGCTTCGGGCTGGTCGGGCTGAGCGAGCGGGTGCGGGCGCTCGGCGGCGACCTCGTGGCCGCACCGCAGCCGGACGCCGGGTTCCGGGTGACGGCGACCCTGCCGGCGCCGGTCGGGACGCGGCGATGATCCGGCTGGTGGTCGCCGACGACCAGGACCTCGTGCGCGGCGGGCTCGCCGCGATCCTCGCCGCCGAACCGGACATCGACGTGGTGGGGGAGGCGGCCTCCGGTGCCGAAGCGGTGCGGGAGGTCGTCGCCCGCGAGGCCGACGTCGTCCTCATGGACGTCGAGATGCCCGGCAGCGACGGCATCGCCGCGACCGAGGCGGTGCTCGCGGCCCGGCCGCAGTGCCGGGTGCTGGTGCTGACCACGTTCGACCTCGACGAGTACGTCGCCGGCGCGCTCCGCGCCGGGGCCAGCGGATTCCTGCTGAAGACCACCGCTCCGGCGGAGCTGGCCGCCGCGATCCGTGCCTGCGTCGGAGGCGAGCTGCTGTTCTCCCCGACGGTGACCCGCCGCCTGGTCGAGGCCTACCTCAGCGGACCGGCCGCGCGCACCGGCTCCGCCGACCGGCTGCGGTCGCTCACCGACCGGGAGACCGACGTACTGACCGCCATGGCGCAGGGCCTCAACAACGCCGAGATCGCGGCGCGGCTGTACCTCGGGGAGGCGACGGTGAAGACGCACGTCACCCGGATCCTGGCCAAGCTCGGCGTCCGGGACCGGGTGCAGGCCGTCGTGCTCGCCTACCAGTGCGGGCTTCCGCCGGCGCCCTGACGGGACCCGGACCTCACACCCGCCGAAGTCTGGACCCGACTGGCACGCTGCGGAACGTGCGCCCTGGTCTTGCCGAGCTGCTCGACGCCCTGCGCCGTACCCGCCGCCCCCGGCTGCTGCGGCTGATCGAGGACGCCGGGCTGGACGCCGGAGCTCCCGCTCTCGAGCCCGACGTCGTCGAGCCCTACCGGTGGTTCCTCGCCCGCCTCGGTGACGGCGTGAAGCTCACCGGCGCCGGTCACCTGCCTCCGGCGTTGGTCAGCGAGACGATGCGCTCGCTCGGCTGGGACGCCGACTGGTTCGGCACGGCCAACCGGGAGGTGCACACGGTTCCGGTCGCCGAGCTGCGCGAATCCGCCCGCCGGCTCGGTCTCGTCCGCGTCTACCGCGGGCGGTTGCTGCCCACCACGGTCGGCCGGCGGCTCGCCGACGATCCGGCGAGCCTGTGGCATCACATCGCGACCCGGCTGCCGATGGCGCGCGACGACGTCGACCGCACCGCCGGCCTGCTCTGGCTGCTCGCGGTCGCCGCCGGTTCCCGGCAACCCGAGGTCGCCGTCGCGGAAGGCCTGACCGCGCTCGACTACGTGTTGGGCGTCGACGAGCCCATCGACCGCTGGACCGCTTTCTCGGTGGTCCGGGACACCACCTGGGTCGTCTTCGAGCGGCTCGGCCTCCTCGGCCGGCACAGCTATCCGCCGGACCCGCCGACGCCGTCCGCGGTGGCACTGGCCCGCGCCGCCCTGCTGCACGAGGAACCGCCCGCACCCGTCAAGCGGGTGCCCGCCGTCGAGCTCGCCGTCACCCTCCGGGACGTCGACCCGCCGGTGGAGCGGCGCATCGTCGTGCCCGAACGGGCCACGCTGACCGACCTGCACGCCCTGCTCCAGGCCGCCATGGGGTGGCAGGACGCGCACCTGTGGCAGTTCGAGCTCGACGGTGTCAGCTACGGCGACGTCGAGGACATGGACGACCTCGAGGACCCGCGGTCGGCGTCGGTCGGTTCGATCCGCGACGGCACCGTCTTCCGCTACGACTACGACTTCGGTGACGGCTGGGAGCACGACGTCCGCGTCGTGGACCACCGCACCGCCGAGGCGCCGACCTGCCTCGACGGGGCCCGCGCCTGCCCGCCGGAGGACTGCGGCGGTGCGCCCGGGTACGAGCGCCTCCTGGAGGTGCTCGCCGACCCTGCCCACCCCGACCACGCCGACCTCCTGGACTGGCTCGGCGGCCGGATCGATCCCGAGGCGTTCGACGCTGCCGAGGCGACCCAGCGCATGCGGCGGGCCCGGCCCGGCCGACGCAGCTGACAGCGGTCGACGTCGATGGCCGGAGGACGGCGGGCAACCCGCGCCGCCGTCCTCGGTGGCTGTCAGAAGGGGATGTCGGGCGTCCGCGGGACCGGTCGGCTGCTCGCGAGGGTGGCGAGCGCGTCCTCGTAGCGCTGCCGGCCGGTCCGTCGCGGCGGCGCCTGGGCGCGGGTGTCGCCGTCGTCGGTGCCGAACGCCGGCGGGTAGGTCGTGATCGTCAGCCCGCTGGGCAGCGTCCACACCAGGCCGCCGTCGGGGTTGCGGTGCAGGCTCCAGCCCGGCGCCTGGTGCGAGAGCCGGTGGTGGTGCTCGCACAGGCAGGCCAGGTTGTCGTGAGCCGTCTCGCCGTGCGGGTGCGGCACCTGGTGGTCGAGGTCGCAGCACCGCGCGCGCAGCCGGCAGCCCGGGAAGCGGCATCGTCGGTCCCGCAACCGGACGAAGCGGTGCAGAGGATCGGTGGGTCGGTAGGCATCCGTGGCGCCCGGTGGTCCCAGCCCCCGGCCGGCGGCGGCCGCCGCGCGCAGTTCGGTGCTGTCGGTGAGCGCGAGCAGGGAACCGGTGAGCTGGTCGACCACCGCGATCCGCGGCCGCTCGGCGAGCGCGGTGTCGATCAGCCGGCGGGTGTCCAGCAGGCGGGTGAGCGCCGCTCGGGTCGTCGCCGCCTCCGCATCATCCGTGCCCGAAGGCCGTCCTCGTGCGGCTGCCAGGGCGGTCAGCAGCTCGTCCGCCGCGGCCAGCTCCTCGTCGCGCAGCGCGGCGAGCCGCGCCTCGTGCTCGTCCTCGGCGGCGCGGTCCTCGGCGGTTCTGTCGGCGGTGGGTGAACCGGAGCCGGCAGTGGCGGAGTCGGCCTCGGCGGTCTCTCGTTCGGCCGATCCGGAAGCGGCTCGGTCGGCGGCGCCTGCGGGCTTCCGTCGGGGCAGCAGACCGAACTGGCGCACCAACTCCCGTACCTGCGCCGCGGAGACCAGGTCGCCCTCGAGCTCACCGGGTTCGTCGGCACCCGGGCCGTCCCCGGTGACGGTGTCCACGCCCGCGACGAGGGTGAGCACCACCCGCACCACCGGGTGGTCGGCGTGCGGCCGCAGGATGAGGTCGGCGAGACAGTCGGCCATCCGCTGCTCGTGGGTGCGCGGATCCGGGTTGCCGGCCTCGTCGAACGCGCACGCCTTGGCGTACTGGCTCAATGCCTCGCGGCAGGCTCGCCCGACCGGCGTCGACAGCAGCGTGGCCAGCGTGGACATGCCGTCGTCGCGGGCGTCCAACCGGACGTGCCGGTCGCGCACCGCCTTCGCCAGCCGGTCGGCGGCCGCGGCGGCGTCGATCCGGGCGACCGCCCGCCGTACCGAAGCCCGCAGCGCGGCCGTGGTCTGGCGCGAGGCCCGCGGCAGGACCGCAGCTTCGATCTCCGCGCGCTTGGCCGGATCGGCCACCTGTCCGGCGACCTCCACCATCACCCTCGCGTGCGCCGGAGAGATGTCGCCTGCCTCGAGGGCGGCGAGGGTGGCCGGCAGGCCTTCCGCCAGGGTCACCGCGTCGACCAGCATCTGGGAGGCCGTGCGAGCGGACACCTTCAGCGTGGCCGCGGCCTCGTCGACGGCCCATTCGCTGACCTCGGTGAGTGCGTCCGGCCGGGCCGCGCGCGACGCCTCGGACGCCGCGCCCCGCTCACCGGGTGCGCGGTCGAACATCGCCGCCGGGCGGCTGCGAGCGAAGGCGGCCAAGGCCCGGACGCGCCGCGCCTCGCTCCGGGACAGCTGCTTCGCGGCGGCCAGTGCGTCGTCCAGGTGCGCTGCTCCCGAGGTCAGCAGGCGGATCCGCGAGTCCAGGAAGCGCTGCTGTTCGTCGCGCACGAACAGCGCGGCGTCGGGGTAGTCGTCCCCGAACGGGGTCTCGAGACACGCGTGCAGGTAGTCCGCGTACTCCTCCATGGAGAGGACGACCTCAGTGTCGAACATGTGTTCGAGTGTAGCGCATGACCGAGGCGCTGACCAGCTGAAACGGGCGGAAAGGGCCTGGGGCCGCCGGTCGAGTGGTTCGTTCAGACTCGCCGGTCGGGCCAGCGTCGGCGGGGCAACACGGGGACGGCGGTGCGGCCGTTGCCGACGTGCAGGCTGCAGTCCACACCGGCGCGGTCGCGCACCACTGCCTCGACCGCCGAGCACCAGGCGTGGTCGTCAGGGGACAGCCCGGCCGGGCCACGGCGCTCCAGCAGCAGAGCCAGGTGCAGCTCCCCGGGATCGACGTCCTCGGTCTCGGCGAACGTGTCGTGCAGGGCGACCAGATTGCCGAGGGTCGCGCGGTCGGGTTCGAGCGGCACGTCCTCGAACGGCATGAGCAGCGGGACCATTCTGCCGTCCCGGCGGAGCCAGGCGAGGAAGAGCGTGCGACGGGAGGGCGGGCCGTCGAGCTGCAACAGGGCGCGCCAGCGCTCGGTCAGCTCGGCGTCGCTGGTGACAGGAACAGTGGGGTGCGGGCGGGTCGACATGGACCAGGACTCTGGCGCATCGACGGGACCTCAGCTGACGTTGTCCACAGGCGCGGGCGTCGGTTGCCGCGCCCGGGTCCTAACGAGAAACCAGCGCGGCCATCGCTTACGTGAGCAGTGAGGCGTCGAGGCGCGGCTCCTGAGGCGGTCGCGCTCGACAGGCGAAGCGTTCTTCCGAGCCTGTCCGGATCAATAAGTCGCCTTCTCTGCCGAAGTCTTCTCGAGCCCGAGCATCGGAGAAACATGGAGATCGCGCCCCCGTGTGCGCAGTGTGGGACGCCGTTGCGCGGCAAGGCGTTCTGCACGACCTGCGGCACGCCTGCGCCGGCGCCCGCGACGGTCGACCAGACCGCCGGGCACGCGCCTAGCGACGCCCCGGACCGCGTCACGGACGGCGTGCCTGCACTGGCCAGGGCCGTAGCGGCCACCGCCGCGCAGCCCCCCATGGCAGCTGCCCCGCCGCAGGAGTCGGCTCCGCCGTGGTCAGGTGGACCCACCGTGGCCGCACTCCGCACGAGAACCAACGTCATCGCGCCCCTCGTGCTCGTGGCGCTGTTGCTCTCTGGGTGGGCCATCTGGCGGGGCGTCGAGCAGCACACGGTGAGCGGCACCGTGCTCCTGGTCGACTCGGCCTACTTCGGTCTCGCTCCCGGTCGCACCTGCAGCGGTGAGCTGGGATACGACGACCTGCGCGCAGGTGCGCAGGTGATCCTGACCGACGGCGACGGTGAGACGCTGTCCACGGGGCGCCTGTCGCGCGGCGAGTTCGACGGCCTCGGTTGCGTCTTCTCCTTCGAGGTCGAGGACGTGCCACGTGCGGAGTTCTATGGCGTCAGCGTCGCCAGCGTGTCGCGGGGACACCTGCAGTACTCGTACGACGAGCTGACCGAGGCCGACTGGTCGCTGCAGCTCTCGATAGGGGACGACTGATGCGCCTGCCCCGAAGGTTCACCGCGGACGCCGTGGCCGGCCTGCTGCTCGTCGGGGCGGCAGCTGTCCTGGTCGGCACCCCCTACGACGGCGGCTCATGCACCAACGTCCTCGCCGCCTATGCGATGCCGGCAGCCTCGTTGACCGAAGAAGATCGTCCCCAGAAGCCGCGGACTCTCACCGAGGCGCAGCGTGCCGTCACCGAGGCCGGTGCGGCGGTGGCCGAGCTGGAGTCGGAACGCGCCCAGGTCAAAGATCTCCAAGCGGCGGCCGACGCCGCACGCCAGGCAGCCGCCGACGCGCAGTCCGATCTGTGGGACCTGCCCTACTCCTCCTACTACTCGGGCTCCTACAGCGCCGAGCTGGAGGTCGACATCGCCGAGAGTGCGGTCGAGTCGGCCGAGAGTTGGCTGGAGTACGTGCAGGGTCGAGCGGCCGACACCTCCGGCTACAGCTTCTACACGCAAGACGACGTCGTGGACGCTCAGGCCGATCTGGACGAGGCGAAGGCGGAACTCAGCGACGCGGAATCTGCGCTGGCCGAGGCGGAGGCCGAGGAGGCGGCGAGCGAATCGGAGGCCGAGAACGCGGAGGCCACCGCCGAGCAGCTCGACGCGGCGGCCGAGGCGGCGGAGCAGGCAGCAGCAGACGCCGCCGCCGACCTCGCGGATCGCGAATTGGCCGCCAATCAGCGCCTGTACTCGGCTCGCGACCGCGTCGCGGGACTGGAGGCCCAGCACGATCGAGCGATCGCGGAGTGGTTCCACGAACAGCGGGTGGCAGCCGACGAGGTGACGGCGTCGAACAACGTGCGCGAGTCCTGCCGGGAGAACGGCGCGTGGCGGGTAGGTGTCGCCCTGCTCGACGTCGCCCTCGCCGGGGGTCTCGTGCTCCGCAGGTGGCGCCCCCGCCTGCCACGCTTCTGGCGGCCTACGCGATGAGCCAGCCCTGGCCGTCGGTCAACTTCTGCGGGCAGTGCGGATCGAAGCTGTCCGGCGACGAGCATTTCTGCGGTGACTGTGGCGCCAGACTCGGCGCGACCGGGGACCCTGTGCCGGTTGACGTGCCGGCCTCTGCGGCACCCTCCTCGGTGCCGGGTGCCCTCGACGGCGTGGTCGCCCAG
The DNA here is from genome assembly GCF_005222955.1 of Blastococcus sp. CCUG 61487. Classification (GTDB taxonomy): domain Bacteria; phylum Actinomycetota; class Actinomycetes; order Mycobacteriales; family Geodermatophilaceae; genus Blastococcus. The sequence goes on from NZ_LWUA01000113.1 coordinate 60,403, forward strand.
TTCCAGCGGCTGCCGTTCGCAGCACTCCTACCGCTGCAGAGCTGGGCGTCGGACGCCTGGTGGCGTCAGGGGAGGTCGGCGCTCTTCCTGCTGATGGCGCTCGCGCCCTTCGCGCTGCTGCAGGCCACATCGGAGGACGCCGACGTCGAGCGGTCCGCCGTCGGCTTCGCGGTCTACTTCGCCATCCTCTGGCTGGTCGCCATCCGCGAACTCGTCCAGCCCGAACCACTTGGGTGGTCGGTCGTGGCCGGCATCAGCGCATTCACGGCGATCGCCGGGGTGGCGCTGGCGGTCGCCGTCGAGGAACAGCTGGGTGCCAGCACGGACGATCCCTTCTCGAGCATCCTGACCGTGGGGCTGCCCGAGGAAGCCGCAAAGGCAGCTGCCGTCCTCATCTTCCTGATGATCGGGCGGGGGCGATGGAGCCCCCGCACGTACCTCTACGCCGGCGCCGTCAGCGGGCTGGCGTTCGGCGCCGCCGAGGCGGTCACCTACACCACCGCCTACGCCTCGTTCCTGGACCTCGAGGGCGGGCTGGCCGTGACGTTATGGCGGCTGCTCTGCGGCAGCCTCTTCCACGCCTGCATGGCCGGGATCGTCGCGTTCTTCGTCGGGCTCGGCGCGTGGCACCGCGACGTGCTGTGGCACCTGGTCGTCGTCGGTCTTCTGATCGCCGGTGTGCTGCACGGGCTGTACAACTACTTCTCCGACGGGTGGGGAGGTGCCGTGCTGGCAGCCCTCACGGTCTTCACGTTCGTCGGCTACGCCCGCACCGGTGATCGCATCGCGGCGAGGCTGACCGCGTCCAGCGCAATGCCTACCGCCGCAACTCAGTGAGCGCTACGGCGCTCCGAACGCCCCGGTGAGCTCGCACGGCTCGATGCGGAAGCGCGTGGGGGGCGGCTCCAATCGTGATGCAGATGGTCCTGCAGGAAGCCGTGAGGCGTGAGTGGTCGCCCAGCGTAGACCCGGCCGTCATCGCTCTCAAGCGATTGAGCCAGGCAGACGCTGTCCATTATCAGCAACATGGCAACTGCTGCCATGTTGGATAAGTTCCCATGTCAGGCGTCGTAGGTGTTTGGCGCCTTTCCTGCACATAGCCTGTGTGACCTATGGCCACGGGTATCCGGGCCGCGCGGACACAGGAAGTCGATGTCCACGCCCAACGTCAGCTATGCATGGGGGATTCATGTCTCAGCCCACTCCTACGCCAGGTCAGTTCACGGACCCCAGGGGTGCGAAGGCGCAGGCGAAGGCCGAAAGGGCCTACCGGAAGGCCAGCAGGCCGTTCTACAAGAAGAAGCGCTTCATCCTTCTCGCTCTCGTCGCGCTCATCGTCATCATCGTCATCGCGACCAGCGGTGGGAGCGACGATTCCGCGTCGTCCGGCGGCAACGGTTCTGGCGACGGCGGTTCGTCCTCCGGTGGGTCTGCCGCTGAGGCGGGGCTGAACGAGCCGGTTCGCGACGGCAAGTTCGAGTTCACCGTGAACGGCGTCGACTGCTCCAAGACGACGCTCGGCACGGGCCCGATCTCCACGCAGGCAAATGGCACCTTCTGTCTGGTGTCCGTGCGGGTGGAGAACATCGGGAACGAGGCGCAAACCCTCGATTCCACCAGTCAGGTCGCTTACGACGCTCAGGGCAGCAAATACTCGACGGACACTGAGGCAGCGTTTTACCTCGACAACGCCGGCAGCGCGCTCTTTGAGCAGCTCAACCCGGGGACTGGCGTGGACGGGACGCTCGTGTACGACGTTCCGGTCGGTACGACCCTCACCAAGTTGGAGCTCCATGACTCCATGTTCTCGAACGGTGTGACGGTCAATCTCGGCTGATTCGGGGACCAGCGCCGCCCCCTCCCTGGCGTCAGGGAGGGGGCGGCGTCGTGTTCTCTTAGCCCACCGCAGCCGGCTTTGTCCCATGCTGCGGTGCAAGGCGTTGCGCGGGTGACCTGCCACTCAGCAGCGGGCTCCCATTCGATGCAGTGCTTTCGTGAAGCTGGCGTTCCACAGACCGAGGTGCGGCCAGCGCTCGGCGACGTGCGCCGTCGCCTCGTCCGCCGTCATCCCCTCCGTGCGCATCAGCCAGGCCCGCAGCACCAGACCGGTCCGCGAGGCGCCGCCGTGGCAGTGCACCACGAGTCGGTGGCCCTCCGCGCGCAGCGCCGCCATGTCCTCGAGGACGTCGGCCAGCACGACATCCAGGTCGCTGTTGTGCTCGTTGTCGGCGACGTAGGCCATCCGCTGCAGCTCGTGCTCGAACGGCTCGCCCAGCCGGCACAGCGAGATCACCGCGAAGTCTTTCTCGCTGTACCGCGCCCCGTCGAGGTTGGCCGCCCAGATGCCGGGCAGTACCTCCGTCGGCCCGATCCGCGGGATCACGCCCGGGTCGTAGCTCTGCTGCACCCCGGTGTCCAGCGCCGCCGCGAGCTGCTGCAGGTCCGCCAGCCGCCACACGCGATCGCCGTGCCCGGGCACGCGGCCGTGCACCACCGAGGCCCACCGGCTCGGGATGCCGCCCATCCCGTAGACCGCACCGGCCAGCCCGCCGGCCACGCAGGCAACGGTGTCGGTGTCCCCGCCCAGGTCGATCACCAGGCGCAGCACCTCGGCGAAGTCGCGCCCCTCCCGCAGCGCCCACACGGTCTGCCCGAGCGTCGGCCACACCGCGCCGTTCGACTCGGTCGCCCGGTCCGGCGTCCAGTCCTCGGCCAGCACCGTCGCCCACCGGTCGCGGTGCTCGTCGGCCACCAGCGCCAGCGCCCACGGGACAGCCGCCAGCGGATCCCCGCCGTCCAGCGCCACCCGCATCAGCTCGTGGAAGATCGCGCAGCCCTCGCCGGCCGCCGGGTCGCCGTGGGTCAGGGCCGAGATCCGCCGCGCGGCGTCCGTCGTCGCGGCGGTCCCGAACCGCGCGAACCAGATCGCCGCCGGCGTCGTCCGCATCAGCGAGCCGTTGCCCGCCGCGTGCCCGGAACGGGCGAAGTGCTCGGCCGCGGCGACGTCCCACGGCCGGCCGGAGGAGAGCACCGATCGGGTCTGGTTGCCGATGTCCGGCGGCCCGGCCGCCGCCCACCGGGCGAAGCGGTCGAACACGTCCACGAGGTCGAGACCGTCGTGCTCGACCAACGACGTCGCCACGAGCAGCGACACCTGGGTGTCGTCGGTGAACTCGCCCGGCGCCCAGCCCAGCGAGCCACCGCCGCACATCTCGGTCTTCGAACCCCGCGCCGGCACCGGGAAGCGACGGGAGAACTCGCCGGCAGGGCCGAACTCGAACGGCGCCCCAAGCGCGTCGCCGACGGCCGAGCCGACCAGTGCTCCGGCAACCCGGTGCGAGCGGTGCATGGACGTGGTCACGGGCTCTCCTCGATGCGGCGAACTCGACCAACCTCTCACGCCTTCCTGGGGTGTTCCGCCCGGCCCGGGCCGCGCTGCGTCGTCCGCCTGCCCCCGCCGTGAATCGCCCGGACCAGCGATGTCCCGCGCCGTCGCATCGCGGGCGCCACCAGCGACTGGTGGGGCAGGGCGTCAGCAGTGGGACGACCGCCCGCTCCGACTCGCTGACCCGGGCCGCGGCTTCGACGTCACCGGCTCGCACCCTTCGTACGCTGGAGCCGACCCACGGAAAGGACTGATGTCGTGGCCAAGCACCTGCTCGACGAGACGGCCGAGTTCGCCATGCCCCGCATCGGCCGGCACGCCGCCCCGGACACCGGGGAGCTCGAGATCACCCAGCGCATGGAGCCGCTGTCCCCGCGGCAGGCGGCCCGGCAGCCGAGGCCGGACGACGACGTTCGCACTCGCTGACCGGCCGGGCGACGACGCCCGCCGCACCCTGGACCCCGTTCTCACCCGCTACCTCGAGGACAGGGCCTGGTCGGCTGCCCGGGCGCGCCGCATGGTCGACGGGCTCCGGCTGCTGCAGGAGCTCGCCCGCACCGGCGACCGCCCGGTGACCTACGGCGAGTTCGCCGAGCAGCTGCAGCCGGGTCTCGCGCCGCTCGCGTCGTCCCGGGTCCTGGACGACATCGGCACCTTCTGCGAGGTCGCCGGCTGGCCGAACGTCACCTGCTTCGTCGTCTCGGCGACGACGGGGGAGGCCTCACCCGGCTGCCGGCACATCGGCCCGGAGGGGCCGGCCGCCGCCCGCGAGCGGGCGCGGGCCCAATACGGACAGCGGTAGGTCAGGGGACGACGACGGCGCGGCCGCGGATCGTGCCCTCGTGCATCTTCCGGTAGGCCTCGGGCGCCTGGTCGAGCGTGTACCGCTCGGTCTCCACGTGGATCGCGCCCGCGCGCGCCAGATCGAGCACCTCCATGAGCTCCGACCGCGTGCCCCAGTACGGCGCACGCACCGACGCGCCCATCGGCGTCGAGAAGAAGCCGGTCGGCAGCACCGCCCCGCCGATGCCGACGATCTGGATCACGCCGTTCGTCGCGACCGACTGCCGGGCGATCTCCAGCGTCGGCGCGGTACCGACCATGTCGAACACCGCCTGCGCGCCCGTGCCGCCGGTCAGCGAGCGGATCGACTCCACCGCGTGCTCGTCCGACGGCAGCGCCCGGTGCGCTCCCACCTCCCGGGCGAGCTTCAGCTTCTCCTCGCTGATGTCCAGCGCGATCACCGTCGCGCCGGTGATCGCCCGCAGGATCTGGATGCCCACGTGCCCGAGCCCGCCGACCCCGATCACCACGGCAGTCGAGCCGGCCGGCAGCGCGCCCAGCGAGGCCTTGATCGCGTGGTAGGGCGTCAGCCCGGCGTCGGTGAGCGACACCGAGGCCACCGGGTCGAGATCGCCCAGCGGCACCAGGTGCCGGACGTCGTCGACGATCACGTACTCGGCCAGCGCCCCGGGCGCACCCAGCCCGGGCGGCTGGATGCCGAGCGACGAGGCCCGTGGGCAGTAATTCTCCGCCCCCTGCGCACATGCGTGGCAGCGACCGCAGCCCCACGCCCCATACACCGCCACCGACTCGCCGATCTCGACGCCGGTCACCCCCGAACCCAGCGCGTCCACCACGCCGGCGCCCTCGTGACCCAGCGTCAGCGGCAGTTCGTACATGCCCTCCGGCAGGCTCATCACGAACTGGTCGGAGTGGCACAGCCCCGCGGCGGTCACCTTCAGCCGCACCTGGCCCGGCCCCGGATCCGGCGTGGGGATCTCCACCACCTCGGGCTCCGCCCCGATGGTCCGGTACTGCACCGCGCGCATGGGATTCCCTCCGTGAGGTCGACGAGTCAACCGACCCTAGGTCCCGACCTGACTTTTCGTCCTTGGCACCGCGACGGGGCGTTCCTACGATGGCCGGGACACGGGCCCCAGCGTCGGAGCTGCTCATGACCGCGCCCCTGATCCTCGCCGTCGACGACGATCCCGCCTTGCTCGCCCCGGTCGAGCGCGAGCTGCGCACCCGGTACGACCCGGACTACGCCATCTGCTGCCTGAGCGCCCCGGCCGACGCGCTCGACCTCCTCGAGCAGCGCGCCCAGGACGGGGACGACATCGCCCTGGTGCTCGCCGGCGAGGAGCTCGCCGGCGCGCCGGGTTGGGAGTTCCTCGGCCAGGTCGCGCAGTTCTTCCCGCATGCGCAGCGCGGCCTGCTCATCGGCTGGGAGCACCTCGGCGTCCCCGACGTCGGCGACCAGATCTTCGAGGCGATCGCCCAGGGCCGCATCGACCACTACGTCGTCCGGCCCGCGCCGCCGCCCGACGAGCAGTTCCACCAGGCCCTCTCGTCGTTCCTCCTCGCCTGGGCCGAGGCCCGCCGCCGCGCGCCGCACACCATCGAGGTGGTCGGCGAGACCTGGTCGGGCCGGGCCTACGAGCTGCGCGAGGTCCTCGGCCGCTGCGCCATGCCGCACCGCTTCCACCTCGCCGGGTCCGAGCAGGGGCGCGCGGTCCTGGCCGGCACCGGCCCTCGCAGGCTCCCGCTCATCGTCATGCCGAGCGGCGCGGTCATGGAGGACCCGAGCAACACCGACATCGCGCGCTCCGCCGGCAAGGAGCTCGACCCGTCGGGGGAGCGGTACGACCTGGTCATCGTCGGGTGCGGGCCGGCCGGCCTGTCCGCGGCCGTCTACGGCGCCTCCGAGGGGCTGCGCACGGTGGTCATCGACTCGGGCAGCATCGGCGGGCAGGCGACGAGCAGCTCCTCGATCCGCAACTACCTCGGCTTCCAGCGCGGCATCACCGGCGCCGAACTGGCCCGCCGCGCCTACCAGCAGGCCTGGGTGTTCGGCGCCCGCTTCGCCTTCATGCAGGAGGTCACCGACCTGTGCCGCCGGGACGACGGCATCGTCCTCACGCTCGACACCGGGGGCGTGGTGGTCGCCGGCGTCGTCGTCCTCGCCACCGGCGCCCACTACAGCCGGCTCGGTGTGGAGAGCCTCGAGGCGCTGCACGGCGCCGGCGTCTTCTACGGCGCCGCCGCCTCGGAGGCACCGCTCGTCGCCGGCAACGAGGTCTACATCGTCGGCGGCGCCAACTCCGCCGGGCAGGCCGCCGTCCACCTCGCCGCGTACGCCCGTCGCGTCACCCTGGTCGTCCGGGCCGAGTCGCTCGAGAAGGGCATGTCGCGCTACCTCGTCCACCAGGTCGAGGAGACGCCCAACATCGGGGTCCGCACCGGCACCGAGGTGGTCGGCGGCGGAGGCGACGGCTGGCTGGACCAGCTCGTGCTGCGCGACCGGGCCTCCGGCGAGCTGGAGAAGGTCCCCGCCTACGCGCTGTTCCTCATGATCGGCGCCCAGCCGCACACCCAGTGGCTGCCGACGACGGTGCAGCGCGACCCGGCGGGCTTCGTCCTCACCGGCGCGGACCTTGACGGCGGCGCCCTCGACGCCCTCGGCCGCGCACCGATGGTGCAGGAGACCAGCGTGCCCGGCATCCTCGCCGCCGGCGACGCGCGGCACGGGTCGATCAAGCGGGTCGCGTCCGCCGTCGGCGAGGGGTCGATCGCCATCCGATCGGTGCACCGACTGCTCGCCGCGTGAGCCGTCCCACGACCTCACCCCTGCGGGTGTTGCCCTCCGGGAGTAGGGGCTCAAGCACCGCCCGCGACCTGCCGACGGGGGAGGTGTGAAGGAGTCAGCGCCGCCCGAGGTGGCGACGACGCGCGTCATGGCGCGCACCCTGGCCACCTTCTACACCTTCGCCGGCCTCGCCGGCCTGCTCATGCTCCTCGAGGCCGAGACCGGGCCGCGGCGCACGACCCTCACCATCATGTGCGTCGCGGCGATCGCCACCGGCGCCGCGTTCGGCCGCTGGGGCGCCCGCTGGTCGCGCTCGGTCTTCCACGTCGCCGTCGGCAGCGCCACGGTGCTCATCAGCAGCGCCGTCCTGCTCGCGCCCGATCCCGTGACCTCGCTGGCCGCCGCCTGCCTGATCATGTTCGTCGTCGTCGACGCGCACTTCTTCTTCTCCGCCCGCTCGGCGCTCGCGCACCTCGCCGCCGCGATCGTGGGCATCACGTTCGCGCTGGTCGCCGGTGACGTCGGCCTCGGCACCGCGCTCGGCTTCGACCTGGTCCTCGCCAGCGTCGGCATCGTCATCCGCCAGCTGGTCCACCTGGCCTCCAGCGCCACCCAGGACCCGCTCACCGGGCTGAGCAACCGGCGTGGCTTCGACCGCGCGCTCGACGACCTGATGTCCGAGGCGGCCCGCACCCGCGAGACGCTGTCCGCCGTCCTCATCGACGTCGACCACTTCAAGTCGGTCAACGACACCTACGGCCACGAGGAGGGCGACCGGGTGCTCCGCCGGGTCGCCGACCTCTGGCGCGGGGAGGTCCCGAGGGGAGCCTTCCTGGCCCGCCACGGCGGCGACGAGTTCTCCCTGCTCCTGCCGGGCACGCCCGGGCCCGAGGCCCTCGCGCTGGTCCGGCGGATCTGCGCGCTCGAGCCGACCATCTCGCTGTCCTGCGGCGTCGCCCAGTACCGGCCCGGCGACAGCGCCTCCCAGCTCATGCGCTCCGCCGACCGCGCGCTGTACGACGCCAAGACCCTCGGCCGCAACCGCGCCGAGCTCTTCGACTCCGCCGCCCACCCCGGCAGCAGCTGGGCGCCGCCCGTCCGCTGACCTGCGGTCAGCCGGTGCCCTCCGCCGCGATCAGGTCGGCGACCTCCTGCGGGCGGGTCGTGCAGTCGTCACCCGAGGGCTCCTCGTCGGTGGCCAGCCCGGGGATGCCGACGTCCTCGACGGGCTGCAGGCCGAGCCGGTCGAGATGCCGTGGCACGCGCGCCTCGGCGTTGAGCACGTGCGAGCGGGACAGCCAGCCGAGCCCGTCGGCCACCTCGAAGTCCATGCCGCCGCCCGGTGCTCGCTGCACGTGGCCGGGGGAGGGGAGCAGGCCGACGATCCGGACCGCCTGCGCTCGCGTCAGGTCCCGCGGCGGGGTGTCGAAGTAGTACCAGGAGGCCGCGCAGACGCCGTAGATCGTCGGCCCGAACTGCGCGTAGTTGACGTAGAGCTCCAGCATCCGCCGGTCGTCGATCAGCGCCGCGAGCTCGACGGCGAGCAGCGCCTCGACCCCCTTGCGCCAGGCGCTGAGCTCCTGGTTGAGGAAGAGGTTCTTGGCCACCTGCTGCGGGATCGTGGAGCCCGACGGGTCGTCCTCGCCGGCCAGGTGCGCCTGGGCCCGGTCCCACAGCGCGTCCCACTCGAAGGCACCCGAGCGGTAGGGCAGCTGCGAGTCCTCGTGCGCGATCACCGCGGCGAGGAAGGTGCGGGACACGTGCTCGACCGGCACCGACTGCTGGATGGCGCCGTCGGGGTTGGACAGCATGAACATCGTCATCGGCGGGTCCACCCACCGCAGCGACAGCACGAGCAGGCCCTGCAGGACGACGAGCACCGCCAGCACCCGGACGACCCGGGTGAGCAGCCGGCGGCGCTTCCGGGGTGCGCGGGCCGGCTCGGGAGGTGGCGGGGGAGCGGCGGGTGGTTCCGGCGTCTCCCAGTAGGGACGGCGGCGCGGCCGGTCCTCCCGCGGCGGCGGTGCGGCCGGCGGCGGGGGCCCGTACCAGTCGTTCCCGGACGGCGGCGGGCGGTCGAAGCGCGGACCGCGGACCGGCCGGCCGTACTCGTCGTAGCGTTCCGGCCCGGACGGGGTCATGGGCGGTCAGGCGGTGAGCGCCTCGCGCCGCTGCACCCGGATGCGGCGCCGCTCGCGCTCGGACAGGCCGCCCCAGATGCCGAAGCGCTCGTCGTTGGAGAGCGCGAACTCGAGGCACTCGGTGCGCACCACGCAGCCGGCGCACACCCGCTTGGCCTCGCGGGTGGAGCCGCCCTGCTCCGGGAAGAACGCGTCGGGGTCGGTCTCGCCGCAGAGGGCGAGCTGCCGCCAGGCGGTCGCGTCGTCGGGGTCGGCGGCCCACGGCAGCGCGGGCAGCGGCTCCTCCCACACGGTTCCGGACTCGTCGGTCACCAGGGTCAGGAAGGGGCGGGTGTCGAGCACGGGAACTCCAGGGGAAGGACGCAGTGACGGACCGGTACGGACCGCTGTCTGCTCGTCACGCTAAACGGCGGCACCGGCGTGCGGCTCCGGCAGAATCACTGCGATCGTCGGCGCCCGATTGGTGAGTTGTGTCGACATGTCGACGGTCCCGCGTGTCGCCATGTCGACCCGGTGATCCCCGGATCGGCTGATATCGCGGTTGGCGCCGCTCCTTTCGGGGCACCGCAGATCTCGCTCGACGACGAGGAGGCGAACATGGCCGGGATGATCCGGAGGCTGATGGTGTCCGGGATCGCCGCGAAGGTGATCCAGGAGGCGCGCAAGCCGCAGAACCAGGCGAAGATCAAGAAGATGGTCGCCGACTTCCAGAACAAGCAGGCGAACAAGCGCCGCTGACCCACCCGCACGACTCCGACGGCCCCTGACCGCCCCGCGGTCGGGGGCCGTCCGCGTGTCCGGTGGCGCCGTGGCCGCCGACCCGATGGAGTGCACCACGCCGGACCCACTTGATCGGCCGGGCCACGGGCCGTAGACCCCTGGAGAGACGAAGGGGAGCGCGTGGACCAGCTGACGCCGGGGACCGGAGACGGTCCGCCCCCGTACCCGACCGTGCCGCAGTGGGTGCTCGACGAGGCAGCCCGCCTGGAGGCTCCCCGGCCGGCGCGGCGCCGGTCGCCGTGGCGCGTGCCGCTGGTCGTCCTCCTGGTCGTCGTGCTCTGCCTGGGTACCGCCGCCTTCCTCGACCGTGATCGCCTCTTCGCGGAGCCGTCCGGGCCGGTCGCCGCATCTCCCGGCACCGGCAAGCAGGATCTGGACGACGAGGCTTCCGTGGGTGGCGGCACCCTGGCCCCCGAGCGGATCCCGGGGTTCCCCACGCCCGCCGGCGACGCCTCGGACACGCCGCTGGGCGTCCCGCTGGACCCGCCTCCCGGCGGCGGGCCGCACGCCTTCCTGGAGTTCCAGACGTGGGCGGAGGCGCCGGTCGCCTACGACCCGTGCCGGCCGATCCACTACGTCGTCCGCCCGGACAACGCCCCGCCCGGCGGCGCGGAGGTCATCAGGTCGGCGGTCGAGCGCATCTCCGAGGTGACCGGCCTGCAGTTCGTCGACGACGGCGCCACAGCCGAGCGGCCCACCGACGAGCGCGAGCCCTATCAGCCCGACGTCTACGGCGACCGCTGGGCGCCGGTGGTCATCGCCTGGGAGACCGTGGCCGAGAACCCCGACTTCGACGGCGAGCGGGTCGGCGAGGCAGGCAGCCAGTGGGTGGCGATCGGCCTGGGCCCGCACGTGTACGTCACCGGGACCGTGTCGCTGGACGCCGAGGAGTTCGGCGTCATCCTGCGGCGCGGCGGGGAGCGGCTCGCCCGCGCGATCGTGCTGCACGAACTGGCGCACCTCGTCGGCCTGGACCATGTCGACGACCCGAGCCAGCTCATGCACCCGACCACCGGCGACGTCTACGACTTCGCCGACGGCGACCTGACCGGCCTCGCGGCGCTCGGCCGCGGGCGGTGCGTGCCGGAGCTGTAGTAGACCGATCCCATGCACCGGATCGCCGTCCTCGACGACTACCAGTCCGTGGCCGCCCGGTTCTGCGACTGGTCGACGGTCCCCGGGCCGGTCCGGGTGGTCGAGTTCCACGACTCGGTCACCGACGAGGACGCGCTCGCCGCGCGGCTGGAGCCCTTCGACGTCGTCGTCGCCATGCGGGAGCGCACCCAGTTCCGCCGCAGCCTGCTCGAGCGGCTGCCCGACCTGGCGCTGCTGGTCACCACCGGCATGCGCAACGCGGCCATCGACGTCGCCGCGGCCACCGAGCTCGGCATCACCGTCTGCGGCACGAGTGCGAGCGCGGAGGCCACCGTCGAGCTCACCTGGGGGCTGGTCCTGGCCGCGCTCCGGCACATCCCGCGCGAGGACGCCTCGATGCGCACCGGCGGCTGGCAGCAGACCCTCGGTGGCGACCTCGCCGGCGCACGGCTCGGCGTCGTCGGACTGGGCCGGCTCGGCAGCCGGGTCGCCACCATCGGGCAGGCCTTCGGCATGGACGTCGTCGCCTGGAGCGAGAACCTGACCGACGAGCGGGCGGCCGAGGTCGGCGTGCGACGGGTGGCGCGCGACGAGCTCTTCGCGACGTCGGACGTCGTCACCGTCCACCTGCTGCTGTCGCGGCGCACCCGCGCGCTGATCGGCGCCGACGACCTGGCCCGGATGAAGCCGACCGCCGTCCTGGTCAACACCAGCCGCGGCCCGATCGTCGAGCAGCAGGCACTGCTCGACGCGCTGCACTCCGGCCGGATCGCCGGCGCCGGGCTCGACGTCTACGACGAGGAGCCCCTGCCCCGCGAGCACCCGCTCCGCTCGGCCCCGCGCACCGTGCTCACCCCGCACCTGGGCTACGTCACCCGCGGCACTTACGAGACCTTCTACCGCGAGGCGGTCGAGGACGTCGCCGCGTGGGTGGGCGGGAGCCCGGTCCGGGTGCTGGACACGTAGTTCCCGGGACAGTCGGTCTCTGCTTCCCCCTGGAAGCAGAGACCGACTGTCCGCGAAGGAAGTGGTCGGGCCCCGGCGGTCAGACGAGGAAGCGGTAGGCCGCCGTCCCCGGCTCGACCCGGGTGATGCGCAGCGGGCCGGCCTCGATCCGCGCGAGCAGCCCGGCCAGCCCGTCGGCGGAACCGAGTTCGATGCCGGTCAGCGCCGCGCCGGTCTCCCGGTTGTCCCGCTTCACGTACTCGAACAGCACGATGTCGTCCGACGGGCCGAGCACCTCGTCGAGGAAGCGCCGCAGGGCGCCTGGCTCCTGCGGGAACTCGACCAGGAAGTAGTGCTTGAGCCCGCGGTGCACCAGCGACCGCTCGAGCACCTCGGCGTACCGGCTGACGTCGTTGTTGCCGCCGGACAGCACGCAGACCACCGTCTGCCCCGGCTCGACCCGCACGATCCCGCCGCTCACCGCGGCCGGTGACAGCGCCCCCGCGGGCTCGGCGATCACCCCGTCGGTCTGGTACATGTCCAGCATCTCGGTGCAGATCTGGCCCTCGGGCACGGCCAGCAGCTCCGCACCGGTGTCCCGCACCAGCGGGAAGGTCACCGAGCCGGCCCGCAGCACGGCCGCGCCGTCGACGAACGTGTCGATCTCCGGCAGGTCCACCGGCTCGCCGGCGGCCAGGGCGGCCGCCATGTTCGCCGCCCCGGCGGGCTCCACCCCGACCAGCCGGGTCGTGGGGGAGTGGGTGCGCAGGTACGTGCCGGCGCCGGCCATCAGCCCACCGCCGCCGATCGGCAGGACGACGACGTCGGGCGGCGTCGGCAGCTGCTCGAGGATCTCCACCGCCACCGTCGCCTGGCCGGTGACCGTGGACAGCGAGTCGAACGCCGGCACCAGGGTCGCGCCGCTCACCGCGGCGAACGCCTCCGCCGCGGCCGCCGCGGCGTCGTAGGAGTCGCCGGTGACGACGAGCTCCACCATGTCGCCGCCCAGCGCGGCGATCCGCTCGCGCTTCTGTCGCGGGGTCGTGCCCGGGACGAACACCCGCCCGCGCACCTGCAGCGCCCGGCAGGCGTAGGCGACGCCCTGCCCGTGGTTGCCGGCGCTGGCGCACACCACGCCCACGGCCCGGCGGTCCTCCGGCAGCCGCGAGATCACCGTGTACGCCCCGCGGATCTTGTAGGACCGGCCGAGCTGGAGGTCCTCGCGCTTGATCCACACGTCGGCGCCGGTCAGCCCGGAGAGCCGGGCGTTGCGCTGCAGCGGGGTCCGCTCGGCCACCCCGGCGAGCCGGCGGACGGCGTCCTGGACCTGTGCGGTGAAGCTGTCGGGAGCCGCGGCACTCACGGGGCCATCCTCGACCTGCCCCGGGCGGGCGCCGCAGCCGGGGCGGCCCACCCCGACGGAGTGAGCGGTGACGGCGCCCCAGGCCGCGGTCGTGGATGCTGGAGGCCGGTCGACGACGGGACGGGCGGGATGGTGCAGGAGCCGGAACTCGGGCGCGGCCGCCCGATGCCCGCGTCCCCCACCGGCCGCATCCCGCAGTGGGTCCTGGACGAGGCCGCCGGGCGACCGGTCCAGGCCGAGCCTTTCCGCGCCTGGTCACCGGGGGAGCCGCCCTCCGGGCGCTGGCGTCGGTCGCGCGCCCGGCGCTGGCTGACCGCGCTCGTCGTGGTGGCGGTGGCGGTCGGCGCTGTCTTCCTCGTCGACCGGGAGGGGCTGCTCGGCGGCCGCGCCGTCCCGTCGGCGGACGGCACCCGCCCGGCGCCGGGAGCCGACGCGCAGTCCGAACCGCTCGGCACGCCGATGGAGGCGCCCGCCGACGGCGGCACGTTCGCCTACGTCGCGACCCAGCCGGGCTCGGACGAGCCGATCGCCTACGACCCGTGCCGGCCGATCCGCTACGTGGTGAACCCCGAAGGCGCCCCGGACGGCGTCGACCGGCTGCTGGGCGAGGCCTTCGACCGGGTCAGCGCCATCACCGGGCTGCAGTTCGTGGACGACGGCGAGACCGACGAGCCGCCCTCGCGGGAGCGGGAGCCGTTCCAGCCCGACCGGTACGGCGACCGCTGGGCCCCGGTGCTGGTCACCTGGGAGACCGCGGAGGAGAACCCCGACCTGATCACCGCCGCCGGGATGGCGGGCAGCACCCGGCTGGCCGCGCCGGGGCGGCCGAGCATCTACGTGACCGGCTCGGTGACCCTGGACGCCGCCGACTTCGAGGAGATGCTCGCCTGGCCCGAGGGGTGGGCCGTCGCCCGCGCGGTCGTCCTTCACGAGATCGGCCACCTCGTCGGCCTCGCCCACGTGGACGACCAGACCCAGCTGATGTACCCGCAGGCCGGCGCGACGCTCGACTTCGCCTCCGGCGACCTCGCCGGCCTGGTCGCGCTCGGTCAGGGAGCGTGCGTGCCCGAGCTCTGAGCCTCGTCGCGGGCCCGGAGCCGCTTCTCCAGGACGACGCGGTGCCGGCCGTCCTCGGCGCGCACGAACTGCAGGTCGTCGACGAGCGCCTGCATGAGCACCAGCCCGCGGCCGGCCTCCAGCGGCGAGCCCTCGGGCGCGCGCGCCTTCTCCAGGTCGAAGCCGTGGCCCTCGTCGAGCACGCTGATCCGGCACAGCGCGTCGGTGATCGCGACGTCGACCTGGTACTCCTCGTGCTCGCCGGCGTGCTGGATGACGTTCGCCGAGGCCTCGGTGAGCGCCAGCACGATCTCCTCGACCGTCTGCGCCGGGACCTCGAGGTGCTCCATGGCCTGCCGGACCAGCCCGCGCAGCAGCGGCAGGCTGCGAGCGTCCCTCGGAAGACGGACGCTGAACGAGAGGTCCACGGCAGTTCATCCTCCTCGGAGCCGCATGTCCTACCCTCGACCGCGACGACGAGGGGGGAGGGCGGTGCGCGGTGTTCGACGTTGAGCGGCAGACCGTCGCCGGCCGTCCCGCCCTCACCGTACGGGGTGAGCTGGATCTGGCGACCGCGCCGCGGCTCGAGGCGGCCGCCGCCGAGGTCCTCGACGGTTCGGCGGGCGAGCTGGTCGTCGACCTGACCCCCACCACGTTCCTCGACTCCTCCGGCGCCCGCACCCTGCTGGTGGTCGCCCGCCAGGCCGCCGCCGCGGACGTCGCGCTCTACGTCGTCTGCCCGCCGACCAACCGTCCGGTGCGGCTGACCGTCGACCTGCTCGACCTCGGCGCGTACGTGCCGCTCGTGGGCTCGGTCGACGAGATCCCGACCCGCATCGCACGAGGTGACGCCGCCCCGTAGCGTCGCCTCGATGACCGAGCTGGTGGACGACGAGGCCCTGCAGCGCTCCGCCGACGAGCCGATCGCGATCCCCGGGGCGGTCCAGCCGCACGGCGTGCTGCTCGCGGTGTCCGAGCCGGGCCTCGACGTCGTCGTCGCGTCCGCGAACGCCGAGGCGCTGTTCGGCCGGCCGGTGCGCGCCCTCGGCGAGCTGCTGGACGACGACGCCGCCGCGCGCGTGCGGGAGGGGCTCGCCGGCGACCTGGCCGAGATCAACCCGGTGCGGCTGACCGTCGCGGGCACCGAGGTCGACCTCGTCCTGCACCGCCGCGACGGGCTGCTGCTCACCGAATGGGAGCCGGTCGCCGGCGCCGAGCAGGCCGGCGCGGCCTGGCACCGCCGGCTGCCGTCGGTGCTCCAGCGGCTCTCGGCGGCCACCACGCTGGAGGAGCTCGGCGCCACCTTGGCCCGGGACGTCCGCGACGTGACCGGCTTCGACCGGGTGATGGTCTACCGCTTCGACGCCGCCTGGAACGGCGAGGTGATCGCCGAGGACCGCCGGGAGGACCTCGAGCCGTTCCTCGGCCTGCGGTACCCGGCCAGCGACATCCCCGCTCAGGCCCGCGAGCTGTACACCACCAATTGGCTGCGGCTGATCCCCGACGCCGGCTACCGCCCGGTGCCGCTGGAGCCGGCGGTCGACCCGCGCACCGGCCGGCCGTTGGACCTCTCCGGCGCCATGCTGCGCAGCGTCTCCCCGGTGCACCTGGAGTACCTGGCCAACATGGGCGTCGTCTCGTCCATGTCGGTCTCGCTCATCGACCGCGGGAAGCTGTGGGGCCTCATCTCCTGCCACCACTACGCCGGTCCGCACCGCCCCTCCTACGCCGACCGCACCGCGGCGGAGTTCCTCGGCCGCACCGCGTCGCTGCTGCTGCGCACCACGGTGGCCGCCGACGAACAGGAGGGTGTGGTCGACGTCGCCCAGCGCGCCGCCGAGCTGGCCGCGGCCATCGGTCGCACGCCCCGCGCGCTCGGGGCGGCGCTGACCGAGCAGGCAGTGACCCTGCTGGACCTGGTGCCGGCGTCCGGGGCCGCGCTCCGGCTCGGCGGGCGGCTGCACCTGCTGGGCAGTACCCCGCCCGCCGACCGCGTGCCCGGCCTCGTCGGTGCGCTGCTCGACGCCGACGTCACCGCCGTGGACTCGGTGGCCCGCGTGGTGCCCGACGCCGCCGACCTCGCGGGCACCGCCAGCGGCGTGCTCGCGGTCCCGGTGGGTGGTGGTGACTTCCTGGCGTGGTTCCGGCCCGAGACGTTGCGCGAGGTGACCTGGGGCGGCAACCCCCACGCGGGCAAGGTCGAGCAGACCGACGCCGGTCCGCGGCTGAGCCCGCGCCGCTCGTTCGCCGCGTGGAGCGAGACGGTGCGCGGCACCTCGCGGCCGTGGCGGGAGCACGAGGTGGCCGCCGCCCGTTCGCTGGCCAGCCACCTCGTCGCGGCCACGCTCAACAGGTCCGAGGAGGACAACCGGCTCGCCGGGGCGCTGCAGCGCACGCTGCTGCTGGAGGAGCTGCCGAAGGTGCCCGGCGTCGCGCTGGCCGCCCGGTACCTGCCCAGTGCCGAGGACGTCGTCGGCGGGGACTGGTACGACCTCGTGCCGCTGCCCGGCGGGACGGTCGCCGTCGTGCTCGGCGACGTCGCGGGGCACGGGCTGGCCGCGGCCGCGGTCACCGCGCAGCTCCGGCACGCGCTGCGGGCGCACCTGCTGCGGGCCGAGGGGCCGGCGGCGGCGCTCGGCATGCTCAACGAGGTCACCGGCGCGCTGCTTCCGGGGGAGATGGCCACGGTCGTCGTCGCGGAGCTGGACCCGGGCAACGGGGACGTCGTCGTCGCCAGCGCAGGGCACCTGCCGGTGCTGCACGCGCACGCGGACGGCGCCGAGTTCGTGCTGGGCGGGCGTGGCCCGGCGCTGGGTGTGCTCGACGCCCCCGCCTACGAGCAGACCCGGCTGACGATGGCGGGCGACGACCGGCTGCTGCTGTTCAGCGACGGACTGGTCGAGCGGCTGCCCGGCGGGCTGCAGGAGGGCCTGGACGCGCTGCAGGCGGTCGTCGCCGAGGGGCCCGCCGGGGCCGAGGCGCTGCTCGACGCCGTCCTCGCCGCGCTCGCCCCGCCGGGCACCGACGACGTCACCCTGCTCGCGGTGGCCCGCACCTGAACCCGCTGCGTGGCGGTCGGGCCGCGAGGAGGATGGCCGCCCTAGGGTGACGGCGAGCCCGCCCGGCGGGCGGTCCTGCCCCGCCGGCGACAGAGGAGCACCCATGCCTCAGCGGATCCTCACCCGTCGCCGGCTCGGCCTCGCCGCAGCCGGGACCTTCGCCGGGGTCGCCGCCGTGGTGGTCGTGGTGGCCTGCGGAGCGGGCGGCTCGTCGTCCGCGCCGGAGCCGACGACCACGACCGCGGCCGCGCCCGAGCCGCCCCCGCCGGTGCTGGTGCCGTGGCCGCTCACCGGCGTCGAGGTCGAGGCGCCGCCGCAGCGGCCGGCGCTCGCGGTGAAGGTGGAGAACTCGACGGCCGCGCGCCCGCAGAGCGGCCTGAACGAGGCCGACCTGGTGTGGGAGCAGGTCGTCGAGGGCGGCATCACCCGCTTCGTCGCCGTCTACCACTCCACGCTCCCGGCCGAGATCGGGCCGATCCGCTCCGTGCGCCCGATGGACGCCGCCATCGCCGGCCCGCTGCAGGGCCTGTTCGCGTTCTCCGGCGGTGGTCCGGACTTCGTCCGCGCGATCGCCGACACCGGCACCCAGGTGCTCAGCCAGGACGCCGGTGCCGCGGGTTTCTCCCGGTCGAGCGCGCGCTCGGCGCCGCACAACGTCGTCGGCGACCCGGTCGCGATGCTCGCCCAGGCCGACGCCGCGCACCAGGTGCCGCCGCAGCCGCAGTTCGCGTTCGCGCCGGCCGGTCAGCCGCCGACCGCCGTCGCCGCGGGCGCTCCGACGGGTGCGGTGCACCTGAAGCTCTCCGGCACCGGCCGCCCGAGCTGGACCTGGAGCGCCCCCGACGGCGTGTGGCTGCGCTCGGAGGGCACGGTTCCGGCGACGGCGGCCGACGGCGCTCAGCTGCGCGCCGGCAACGTCGTCGTACTGCGGGTCGACGTCGTCAACACCAGGTTCCGCGACCCGGCCGGCAACCCCGTGCCCGAGACCGTCATGGTCGGCTCGGGGGAGGCGCTGGTCGCGACCGGCGGGAGCACGGTGGCGGCGACGTGGACGAAGGCGTCGCCCACCGCGCCCGTCGTCCTCACCGGGCCGGACGGGCTGCCGGTGCTGCTGACCCCGGGCAGCACCTGGGTGGAGCTGGTCCCGCTGCGGACCGGGTCGGTGACCCTGGGCTGACGCTCAGGCGGGGGACAGCGGAGGTCCGTGGCCGTTGCCGTAGGCCAGGACGTCGCCCTCTGGGTCGGTGCCGGGGCCGAACAGGCGCAGCGGCACGGCGCCGTGCGGGCTGTCGTCGGCGTCGTGCTCGAAGGACACCCGCCAGACGCCGGGCCGGGCGGTGAGCTGCTCCACCTGCCGCCACTCCTGCGGGTCGACGTAGCGCCGGACGATGCTGTGCCACACCACCGGCACGCCCCGCGGGTCCAGCGGAGCGCGGTCGCAGCCGGCCCGCTCGACGATCCGGATGTCGGGGAGGTCGAGTTCGAAGCCGGGGTCGGGCAGCCGGCACGGCGAGTGGGGCGGGCCCCACACGTCGCCGATGCGGAACCTGTCGATCGAGAGGTTGAGGCCGGCGGAGGCGCCGATCTCCAGCAGCCGCACCGCTCGCCGGTCCGGCCGGCCACCGCGGCCAGCCCGGCGAGCAGGGCGACGGCGCGGCCCACCTCGTTGGTCTGGCACGGCAGGGCGGTGAGGTCGCTCCGGCGCCCGCCCGGTGAGGACCAGCCGGTGCAGGGCGGCGGCGAACCGCAGCGGGAGCGCGGAGCCCGACGGGTCCTCGGCGTACGGCTCCAGGACCGTCCGGGTGATGCCGCCGGCGTCCCAGTCGTCCGCGGCACCCAGCAGCAGCGCCGTCGTCAGCGCGGACCAGCGCTCGGTCTCGTGCTCCGCGTACTCCCGGAACACGTCGGCGACCGTCGGGGGCATACGCGCATCCTCACCGCTCGGCTCGGCCCCGTCAGTACTGCGGTCCAGCACAGTCGGTCTCTGCTTCCCCACGGAAGCAGAGACCGACTGTGCGGGGAGGAGCTGTCCCGCGTGACGGCGCCGGCCCGACGGGCCGTCAGTCGCCCTTGACGTTGACGATCTGCCGGAGGGTGTGCCGGATCTCGACCAGGTCGGCGGCGTCGGCCATCACCTGGTCGATCGGCTTGTACGCGTCCGGGTGCTCGTCGAGGAAGGCGTCGGAGCGGCCCCAGGCGATGCCGGTCATCCGCTCGTCGAGATCCTTCCGCGTGAACCGCTTCCGGGCGGCCGACCGGGAGAAGTTGCGCCCGGCGCCGTGCGGCGAGGACATCAGCGAAGGCACGTTCCCCTTGCCGGAGACGACGTAGGACGCCGCCCCCATCGAGCCCGGGATCAGGCCGGGCTGGTCCTCGCGCGCCGAGATCGCACCCTTCCGCGACAGCCACACCTCGCGCCCGTAGTGCGTCTCGCGCTCGGTGTAGTTGTGGTGGCAGTTGATCGTCTCGTGCCGCTCGACCTCGGTGCCGACGAACCGACCGAGCTGGTCGACGCAGCGGTCCATCATCTCCTCGCGGTTGAGGTAGGCGAACCGCTGGGCCCAGCGCAGGGCCTCCAGGTAGGCGTCGAACTCCGGCTCGCCCTCGACCAGGTAGGCCAGGTCGCGGTCGGGGAGCTCGATCTGCCGCTGCCGGCACTGCTCCCGCGCCACCGTGATGTGCTTCTGCGCGAGCTTGTTGCCGACACCCCGCGAGCCGGAGTGCAGGAACAGCCAGACCCGGTCTGCCTCGTCGAGGCTCAGTTCGGCAAAGTGGTTGCCCGCCCCCAGTGAGCCGAGCTGCAGCGGCCAGTTCTTCGCGACGTCGTCGGCCTGGCCGACACCGGGCATGGCGCGCAGTTCCTCGACCCGCGGCGGAGCTGTCTCGCGGACCGACTTGTTGTACCGACCGGCAGATAGCGGGATGGAGCGCGAAATCTGCTCGTGCAGCACGTCCAGGTTCCGGCCGGCGACGTCGCCGGCGGTGAACTGGGTGCGGACGGCGATCATCCCGCAACCGATGTCGACGCCGACGGCGGCCGGGATGATCGCGCCGTGGGTCGGGATGACCGAGCCGACCGTCGCGCCCATGCCCAGGTGCGCATCGGGCATCAGCGCCACGTGCGGATAGATGAACGGCATCGAGGCGGTGCGCTCGGCCTGCTCTCGGGTGGTGTCCTCGAGGATCGACGCCCAGTTGAGCAGCCGATCGTTGATCTTCTCCATCGTCCTTTCGATTCGCTCGGTTGCGGTCAGGGATGCCGTACGGCCGGTGCAGTCAACATGTGCCACCGGAACCGTGCAGCTCATTACCCGCAGCGGTCGGGCGAGACGCGCGGCGGATGTGACTCGCCGAGGAGTCGCGTGAGGAGCGCCTGATCGTGATCAGCGACAGGAGTCTGTCGGTTCATGAGCTTTGGCCGCTGTGTACCTCTCGAGGGGGTCGTTCAGCACTGGCGCAGCCGGAATCGACGCATGGCCACGGATCTCTCGCTACGGCCGAGTCGGGAGGCTGCCTGTTGGACCGAGCCCTCGAAGACCTCGGAGTCCTCGGCCGCAGTCCATCGCCGAGCACCGAACTCGGGTCGTGCCCGCATGCCCGAAGGTCTCGTCCATGCTGCTACGAGAACTGCGGATTGGCGCTTCCGATCGAGCGCCAGGCATTCGTCCGGATAGAGCCACGCGGCCATCTCTGCGGCCGGATCTCCCGCGACCATGAGGTTGAAGACGCCGTCACGCGTATTTCGATTGGCAGTGCGGTGCGCTCCGACGGCCGCAAGTACTTGCGAACAGAAGAAGTGAGCCAACGGCTCGCTGGCCGTCACGAAGGCGATGAAGGGTCGCCCCGTCCGGCTGAAGCCGATACTGCCGTCGCCATCGATGACACCTCGCAGGTAGTCGCGCGCGCTGAAAGGCGTGGTCGGTGGGGCGACAGTCGTGGCCTTCCGCCCTGCGGGCAGGCCCAGCGCCACGAGTTCGCGACGAAAGGCTAGATCGCACACGGTCCACACCGCGGAGTGGTGCGCCCCGAAGTTCGTGAGGCGCTCGCGATACGACACTCGCGAGTAGACGTCGAACAGTCCGGAAAACGAATGCAGCACTGCCTCATCACGTCGGGACAACTCGATCGTCAGGCGGCCTCGTTGACCCGTGCCCGCGTAGTGGCTGCCGTCGGTCTGCGCGAAGCCGAAGAAGTAGGCGTGGTCTGGCTTTGTGAGGTCGAGATGCGGCACGAATGCAGCGTCGCGCCCCCCACTGACGGAAATGCGCTGGTGAGCTGCCCGCTGTGGATCAGACGGTGAAGACGCCGTTCGGCTGCTCGGTGAGCTTGCCGCGCTCGACGGCGAGCGCCAGTGCCTTCTCCATCACAGCGGTCACCGTCGCCGAGCGGCGCTTGTGGCCGAACACCGCCGCGGTCTGGGTGAGCAGCTCGTCGCGGCGCATCCCGGCGGAGGCGCGGCAGAGCGCCACCATCGCGTTGCCGATCTCCTCCGGCGCCACGTGGTCGATCGCCCGGTCGGTCGAGGACACCTGCCGGCGGAAGCCCTCGTAGGTCTCCGGCCGCACGCCCTCGGGCCACAGGTAGTCGCCGTCCACGGCCGACGGCGGCAGCAGCGAGAGCAGCATCTGCTTGCGCGCCTCGGACGACCGCGTGAGCCCGAAGGCACCGACGGTCAGCTTGGCCAGCCGGTCGACGTGGATGGGGCCTTCCGCCTTCACGCCCGCCGTCAGCACCCGGCGCACCACCCGCGCCGCCTTCGACGCCGGCAGCTCGTCGAGCACCGACTTCTCGCCGGCCTTCTTCGGGATCCACGGCACGAACGCCGTCTCGCCCTCGAGCCCGGCCGGCCCGGACGAGCGCTTGCTCGGCTTCGGCGCCGGCTTCACGGGGGCGGGGACGGCCACCGACGCGGTCACCGACGAGCGCAGCGCCGCCACGCCCTTGAACGACTCGAGCGCCGCCGTCGGCAGCTGGATCGGCTCGGGGACGGGCGCCGTGGCAGGCGCGGCGTCGACCGCGGCCACCAGCCGGTCGAGCACCGGCTCCGGGTCGAGCAGCCACGAGGGCAGCCACACCCGCTCCACCACGGGCCAGCGCAGCAGGTCGCCGAGCACCTCGACCGGCAGCCCGTCGCGGTCGCCGACGGTCCCGCGGCGCGCCCACGCCGGCCCGTCCAGCAGCACCGCGGCCACCGGTGTCTCCGGGTCGACGGGTCGACTGATCGACAGGTCGACCCGGAACTCCGACAGGCCGACGTCGGTGCGCACGACCAGCCCGCGGTCCCGCAGTCGGGCCGCGATCTCCTCGCGGTGCCGGTCGACGGCGGTGACGCGCGCCGGACGCGGCAGCACGTCGGTGCCCCGCTCGGCCATGTCGAGGTAGGCGCGCAGGTGCTTGATGCCGACCGACGAGGTCTCCTCGGCGCGCAGCTGCTCCGGGTCGAAGGACGAGAAGACGACGACCTGCCGGCGGGCCCGGGTGATCGCCACGTTGAGCCGCCGCTCGCCCCCGCTGCGGTTCAAAGGCCCGAAGTTGAGCGGCAGCGTGCCGTCGGCGGTGGGGGAGAAGCCGGTGGAGAAGAAGACGACGTCGCGCTCGTCGCCCTGCACGTTCTCCAGGTTCTTGACGAACAGCCCCTCGCCGTCGGTGCGGTCCAGGGCGGCGGCCAGCCGCTCGTCGTCGGCGTCGCGCAGCAGCGACTCGATGTAGGAGCGCTGCTGGGCGTTGAAGGTGACCACGCCGATCGAGGGCACCGCCTCGACGCCCTCCCACTTGGGCACCGCGTCGAACCGCCGCCGGATCTCCGCGACGATCGCCTTCGCCTCGATCGGGTTGGTGCGCAGCAGCCGGCCCGCGCCGGACCGGTGGAAGGTGCCCTGCACCCGCACCAGCGAGACCCCGCGGCCGTCCGGTTCCGACGACGGCCGGCCGTGCTGGGGCGCGGGGAAGGACGACAGCCGGTTGTCGTAGTACTGGGCGTTGGAGAACGCGATCAGCGACTCGTCCTGGCTGCGGTAGTGCCACGACAGCCAGTGCCGCGGCACCCGCGCCTGCACGCACTCGCTGAGGATCGACTCCTCGTCCTCGACCGCGGTCTCCACCTCGACGACGTCGTCGGAGGCCCCGTCGCCGGACAACGAGGCGGTCGGCTCGAGGAAGGACGTCGGCGGCATCTGCTTGGAGTCGCCGACGACGACGGCGGCCTTCGCCCGGCCGAGCGCACCGACGGCGTCGGCGACCCGGATCTGCGAGGCCTCGTCGAACACCACCAGGTCGAACTGCGCCGCGGCGGCCGGGAAGAAGCGGGCGACCGAGTCCGGCGACACGAGTACGCACGGCATGACCGCGGTGACCAGCTCGCCGTACTGCGCGAGCAGCTGGCGCACGCCGAGCCCGCGCCGCTGCTTGGCCAGCTCGCGCTGCAGCGCACCCACCTGGCCGGCGCCGGAGGCGGCGTCGAAGGGCCGCTGCGCCAGCACCGAGGCCGGCAGCGCGTCGGTGAGGTGCTCGCGCACCGCGCGGGAGGCGGCGGTGAACCGGCCGATCGCCGTTTCCTGCGCGCCCTCGTCGAACATGTCCAGCCCGGTGGCGTCCAGCCGTTCCTGCACCGAGGCCACCGCCAGGCCGCGGTCCAGGGCCCGGGTCGCGTCGTCGGCCGGGATCGCGCCGGTGACCAGCAGCCGCCGGGCGTCGAACAGCCCGGCGTAGCGCAGCGGCTCGAGGGTGTCGAGGAAGGTGACCCAGCGGCGCAGGGACATGAGCACCGAGCCGTCGGTGCCGCGCTCGGGCCGGGTCATCGACCAGCGCAGCGTGAAGCCCTCGTCGCCGGCCCACGCGCCCAGCTGCTCGGCGCTGCTGCCGCAGACGGCGAGCAGGGTGGTGACCGAGTCGTGTAGCCGCGCGACCGCCGCGGGGGCGGTCGGGTCGCCGGGGATGCCGGCGACGATGAGCTTGCGCAGCGCCACGTGGAAGAGCGAGGACCCGTCGACGGCCTGCCCCGCGCGGCGCAGCCAGGTGACCTGCCGCTCGAGCAGCTCCGGGTCGACGAACGGGTTCCAGCCCTCGGGGGCAGCCAGGCCGGGCAGCGCGTTGATCCGGGCGGTGATCTGCTGCACCGCCGTCTGCACCCGCCACAGGCTCTCCACCAGCGCGGGGACGTCCTTCGGCTTCACCTTCGCGTCCACCCGCAGGTGGGCGGCGAGCTGGTCGCGGACGGCGGTCAGCCGGCGCCGGCGTCCCCACCAGGAGGAGGCCGCCGCGGTCTGCGCCGCCACGTAGATCTCCGGGAGCGGCAGGCCGAGCGCCCCGGGCGTCACGAGGTCCAGGCCGGGGTGGCGGAAGGCGAGGAACGCCGCGACCTCGCCACGGGCCGCGCCGGTCGCCGCCGTCCACCGGCCGGAGAACGTCTCGTCGAGCACGTCGATGCCCACCGGCGGGCCGCTGAGCAGGTGTCCCAGCGCCGCGAAGTCCTCCGGCGTGCGGGCGTGCCGCAGCACGCCGGCCAGCTCGGGGAAGGCCGCGACCGCGCGGACGGCGTCGTCCACCGCGGTGGCGGCGGCCTGGGCGGCCGGCAGGTCGATCGCGGGGGAGTCGACGAACGCCCACGGATGGCGCAGCGAGGGCCGAGTCAGGTCGGCGATCTCGGGCAGGAGGGCGAGGGCCCGCCGCACCGCGGTGAGCACCTCGGCGGGGGCGTTGGCGACGAAGGGCAGCGGGATCGGCAGCGGCTCGACGTCGGTGCCGGCGGCGAGCTCGGCCGTGCGAGCCGAGTACAGCGAGAGCCCGGCGGCGTTCTCGCTGTGCAGCCGCTCGGCGTACCGGGCCAGCAGCCGGCGGGCCGAGCGCAGGTTCTCCGAGTCGGCGGCCAACCCCTGCTCGTCGACCGCGACGGCGTGCTCCAGGGCCAGCCGGATCTGCGCCCGCACCATCGAGGCGCGGCTGCCCTTGTCGTGCAGGTCGAGCGCGAACATCCCCATGCCGACGGCGTCGAGACGCCGCGAGACGACGTCGAGGGCGGCCCGCTTCTCGGCGACGAACAGCACCCGCTTGCCCTCGGCGACGGCGCGGGTGAGCAGGTTGGTGATCGTCTGCGACTTGCCGGTGCCCGGTGGGCCCTCGAGCACGAAGGTGCGCCCGGCATCGGCCTCCGCGATCGCCCGCAGCTGCGAGGCGTCGGCGGCCGCGGGGAGCGTCGCGGCGAGATCGTCGAGGTCGACGAACTCCCCGGTGCCGGGGACCGGGTCGGTGAACGGCTCGGTCGGCTGGTGGACCAGGTGGGACACCAGCGGGTTCTCGGCGAAGTCGGCCCAGTGCTCGTCGAGGTCCTTCCACAGCCGGTACTTCGCGAACTGCAGGATCGCGAGGTCGGCGGTCGCCTCGATGCGGAAGGGCAGCCCGTGGCCGACCAGCGCGACCCGCATCGCCTCGAGCGCCGCCTCGACGTCGATGCTGCCGTCGGCGGTCTCGGTCAGCGTCGGGACGACGAGGCCGTGCAGCTGGCGCAGCTTCTCCAGCAGGCAGTAGTTGGGGGTGCTGCTGCCGGACTCGTCCAGCGCCAGCCGGTAGGAGCCGGCGCGGCTCAGCGGGGTCAGCGTGACCGGGACGAGCACCAGCGGCGAGCGCAGCGGCCGGCCGTCGAGCTCCCACACCAGCGAGCCGAGCGCCAAGTACAGGTTGTTGGCGCCGGTCTCCTCGAGCACCGTCTTCGCCCGGTAGGCGAGGTTGCGCAGCCGGGGCAGGTAGCCGCCGGTGGTGACGTCGGCGTGCACCTCGCGACGGTCGACGAGCAGATCGGCGAGCTGCGCCTCGGGGAGGTCCGCCGCGCTGGTCAGGCCGCGCTCTGTCTGGACGGCGGCGAGCTGGTCGCCGGGCAGCAGGGTGATCGGGGTGCCGTCGTGGACGAAGCGCTCCAGCACCGGCAGCGAGGCGTCGGGCACGTGCAGCGTCAGGCCGGTGCGGTCGGTGAAGTTGATCAGCCGGTTGCGCAGGCTGAGGTCGAGCAGGGCGTTCTTCCACTGCTGCACCCGGGCGGGCGCCTCGGGCCGCGGCGACGTCGTCGTCACCTCGATCGGGGCCGGTGCGCTGTGCACCGCCGCGCGGTACTCGACCACCTGGAGCACGCCCTGCTCGTCGCGGGCCCGCGCCGGCAGCGGCACGATCCCGTCGCGGCGGGCGCGGTGCACGTCGGTGACGCCGATGATCCGGTCCAGCTCGCCGGTGAGCCAGCCGCTGTAGGCGGGCTGGTGCAGGTCGGCGCCGGCGTCGCCCATGCTCGTGAGCAGGGTGGTCTCCACCAGCCGGATCAGCCCGAGGTCGACCAGGTTGACCAGGCCGGCGGCGTCGGTGGTGGCGGCGGACTCGGCGCTGCGCTCCTCGCGCCAGTAGCCGAGGAACGCGTGTGCGTCCCCGCCGCGCTCGCCACCGGCCAGCCAGAGCAGCGGGCGGATACCCGCCTGCTCCAGGGCCGCGGCCATGAGGACGACGGTGTCCAGCGGCGTGCCCACCCGCCAGGTCAGGACGTCGCCCGGCGTGCGCACCTGCTGCCCGAGGTCCGACCAGCTGACCGGTGGCTCGCTGTAGCGGAGGCCGCGACCGCGCAGCGTCTCGGCGATCGCGGCGACCACCTCGTCGACGCGCTCGGCGGTGGCGGCGTACCCGACGAGAGCGCCGCTGCCGGTGGTCCGCTCCAGGTGGTCGGCGGCCTCGGAGACCAGGGCGGTGACCGCCGGGTGGTTGGGCATGACGTGCGCGGCGAGCATCTCCAGCGCCAGCGGCAGGGGAGAGGCCAGCCACTGGTTGGCGGCCAGCACCTGCACGGGGCGGCTCTCCTCGCCGAGGAGCTCGTCGCCGTCCTCGGTGAGCACCTCGACATCGATGACGCCGGGGCGCTGCTCCTCGACCTGCAGCATCGCGGCGGGGTCCATGACCAGGCCGACGTCGGTGAGCACCGTGCTGCGACCGGCCTCGAGGTCGGCCACCAGCTCGACCGGGCGGGCGATCGGGCCCTCGGCGTCGCGGACCGACAGCCGGACCGTCGCGCCCCGCACGGTGCGGTCGGAGACCAGCGCCAGGCGGGGGACGACGGGGATGCCGTTGTGCGCCAGGGCGTAGCTGAGCACCGGGGTGGACGTGATCTCGATGGAGACCGCCGCCGTCCGCGGCGCCACGGCGTCGCGGAGGTCGAGATGGGCAGTGCTCTCCATGCCACCTGTCTACCGGGTGAAGGGGAACGTGCCGTTGATGCTCCCCGACACGTGGGACGCGTGTGGCATGTGCGCCGGGAGGCGGTGAGGGATCACAGGACGGCAGCCGCAGAACGGTCAGGAGCGGCGGGGGGACTGCCGAATCGCGCGAGCCGGGCGGCGGTTCCGGTCGGCCGGGGTCGAGTGGGACCATGTGGTCTCGCTCGTCGATCCCAGCGGAGGTGGCATGGCGCACTCGCCCGAGCTCCGGGTCTCCGACCGCGAGCGCGCGGCCGCTGCGGAACGGCTGCGGGTGGCGCACGACGAGGGGCGCCTCGACCTGCTGGAGTACGACCGGCGGCTGGCGGACGCCTTCGCAGCGGTCACCTACGGCGACCTCGACCGGCTCTTCACCGATCTGCCTCGGACGACGGAGCTCTCGGTGCTGTCGGCGCCGTCCGTGCCCGCCTATTCGGTGGCGGGGGCGGCGGCCGTGGCGCGGTCGGCCGGCTCCACGGTGGCCCGCCGCCCGGCCGGCCTGCCGCTGCCGCTGAAGATCCTCTGGACCATCTGGGGCAGCGTCGTCGCGCTCAACCTGACGATCTGGCTGCTGGTCAGCCTCGGCGTGTCCGAGCCGGTGCACTTCTGGCCGATGTGGCTGGCCGTGCCCGGGGTGCTGCTCGGCATCGGCACCGCGATCACCCTGCGCGTCCGCACCAACGCCCGCTGAGCCGCCTCGTCGTAGTTCCTGGCCGAAGCCGCGTCAAGGGTTGCTCGACACCTGTGGACAAGCGTCTGACCTGGGGATTCATCTGGTGCGGGCTGCCGCGTGGCGGTAGTATTCGTACATGTGTTCGACCGAGTGTGTGACGCCGCTGGAGTGCCTGACCGGTGCCCTGCGGGCGCTGTCCGGTGAGGACCTGAAGCCGCTGTTCGGTCCGGCGGTGCTGGAGCGGGCGAACGCGCTGCTGCGGGCCCGGAACGTGCTGGAGGCCGACCTGGCCCGCACCGTGCGGGAGGGGGAGCTGACCCAGGCCCCGGAGCACGACGGCAAGGCGTCGATGGCCTCGTGGCTGCGCGGCCACCACCGGCTGCCCCAGGGCGCGGCGAGTCAGCTGGTGCGCACCGGCCGGGCGCTGGAGGCGCTGCCGGTGCTGGCCGCGGCGGCCGCCGCCGGTGCGGTGAGCGGCGAGGCGGTGGCGGCGATCGCGCCGGTGGTGTCGGCGGAGAACCTGGCCGCCGCCCGAGCCCAGGGCGTGGACCTCGCCGCGGTCGACGAGGCGCTGACCCAGGTCGCCGCCGGCCGGCCGCACGCCGAGCTGCGGCAGGTCGTCGGGCACTACCTGGCCCGGCTGGACCCCGACGGCCCCGAACCCGACCCCACCGAGCAGCGGTCACTCACCATCAGCCGCGACGCCAAGGGCATGGTCATCGGCCGGTTCGTCCTCGACGCGATCGGCGGGGAGAAGATGCAGGCCGCGATCGAATCGATCCTGCAGGCCGCCCGCCCCGCAGGCGACCTGCGCACCCGCGCCCAGCAGGCCGGCGACGCGCTGGTCCAACTGGCCGACAACGCGCTCGCCGCCGGCACCCTGCCGACCCTGCGCGGGCACAAGCCCCACGTCGTGGTCACCATCGACCTCGCCGACCTGATGGACCCACACTCGGGTGCGGGCGCCGGGCGCACCGGGTTCGGCGGCATCATCTCCGCCGCCCAGGCCCGCTGGCTCGCCTGTGACGGCAACATCACCCGCATCGTCATCGGCCCCGAAGGCCAGCCGCTGGACGTCGGCCGCAGCAAGCGGCTGTTCCCACCCCACCTGCGCCGCGCCATCGAGATCCGCGACCAGCACTGCGTCTTCGCCGGCTGCGACGCCCCCTCCCACTGGTGCGACATCCACCACCTCGTGCACTGGGCAGACGGCGGCGACACTTCCGAAGAGAACGCCGGCCTGCTGTGCGAACGCCACCACACCAAGGTCCACCACGGCTTCCAGATAGTCCGGGACGACGCCGGGCGATGGCACACCTACCGCCCCGACGGCACCGAGATCCTCCTCGGCATCCCCGAACCGTTCTTCATCCACGCCTGACGAACCTCTCCCACCCGAGCCACCCGGCAGGCCCGCACGGAACACCCGCGCGGGCCCGCCGGGCTGCCCGCTGCCGGGGCCCGGTGGAGCATCGACCAGGCGGACCGGTACGAATGGGCCGTGAGCGAGCAGCAGCGGTACGAGTCGGGCCTGGTCGTCGAGGACCGGGGGCACGTGCGGGTCCTGACCCTGGACCGGCCCGAGCGGCGGAACGCCCTCTCCACCGAACTGCAGGCCGACCTGGTCGAACAGCTCCTCGACGCCGCCGGGGGCGGCACCGTGCGGGCCATCGTGCTCACCGGGAACGGCCCGGCCTTCTGCGCCGGATTCGACCTCAAGGAGATCCGGGAGCAGGACGCGCGGGGCGAGCGGTTCCGCCCACCGATGAACCGCCCCGGCCGGTCGGTGTTCGAGGTCGTCACCGAGACGCCCGTGCCGATCGTCGCCGCACTGCAGGGCCATGCCGTGGCCGGTGGGTTCGAGCTCGCGCTGGCCTGCGACATCCGCATCGCCGCACCGGGGATCAAGCTCGGGCTGCCGGAGGCCACGATCGGGATGGGCGCCAACTTCGGCTCCGTCGTCCTGCCCAAGCGCATCCCCATGGGCATCGCCATGGAGATGCTGCTGACCGGCGAGTACGTCACGAGCGAGGTCGGCGAGCGCTGGGGACTGGTCAACCGGCTCGTGCCGGCCGAGGAGGTCCTGCCCGTCGCGCTGGGGCTGGCCGAGACGATCGCCGGCAACGCCCCCATCAGCGTGCGGCGCATGAAGGAGACCGCGGTCAAGGGAGTGGAGCTGCCGCTGTGGCAGGCGCTGCGCCTCGACGTCGGCCCCAACCCGTACCTCAGCGAGGACCGCGCCGAGGGCATCGCGGCCTACCTGGAGAAACGCCGTCCGGAGTGGCGCGGACGCTGAAGTCGCGCAGGTGCTGGTCAGGACCGCTCGGTTCCCCTAGGTTCCGCCCGGGCCGGAGTAACCGGCCGACCACTCACAGGAAGCGGGCGCATGACCACGCCAGCCAGCCAGCCGGCTGCCCAGGACGGGCAGGCCCAGCAGACGCAGTCCTACGACTACCCGGCGCCGGGCGTGCCCGCGCATGCGCAGTACGCCCAGCCCCAGGGCCCCGCGGGCAAGGTGCGCCCCACCGGGATCGCGATCCTGCTCGCGATCGTCACGCTGGGCATCTACACGCTGTACTACTACTACGCCACGCACGAGGAGATGAAGCGGCACAGCGGCGAGGGCATCGGCGGCGTGCTCGCCCTGGTCATCGCGTTCTTCGTCGGCATCGTCTCGCCGTTCCTGCTCAGCCACGAGGTCGGCGGGCTCTTCGAGCGCCGCGGCCAGGAGAAGCGGGTCAGCGCGGTGACCGCCCTCTGGTACTTCCCGGGGATCTTCCTCGTCGTCGGGCCGATCGTCTGGTTCGTGAAGACCAACGGCGCGCTCAACGAGTACTGGCGGAGCCAGGGCGCCCAGGGCTGACCCGCACGGGCTGCCCGCCCACACCTCGACCGGCCGTGTCGTCGCACCGCGACGGCGCGGCCGGTCCGCGTTTCCGCACCGCGCCGCGGAACCCCCCATCGCAGGGGGCACGGCGGGACAATGCGGCCGTCGTGATCCCGACGGAAGGAGCCGGCATGTCCACGCACGAGCACGAGCCCGCGTCACCGCCGCCGACCCCCCAGACGCCGCCGCCCCCGCCGAACTACAGAACCCCGGACGTCGGGCAGACCCAGTCCTACGGAACGCCTCCGCCGCCTCCGCCCCCGAACTACGGCCAAGCCATGCCCGCCCCGCCCTCGTGGGCGCAGTACGCACCCGTCGACGGCGCGCTCGGCAAGCGCCGGCCCACCGGGATGACGATCCTGCTGTTCTTCGTCACCTTCGGGATCTGGGCCTTCATCTACTACTTCCAGACCCACGAGGAGATGAAGCGGCACACCGGCGAGGGCCTCGGCGGCATCGTCGCCCTGCTGATCGCGATCATCTTCGGTCTGGCCAACCCCTTCCTGCTGAGCAACGAGGTCGGCAAGCTCTACGAGCGCCGCGGCCAGCAACCGCCGGTCACCGCGCTCACCGGGCTCTGGTTCTTCCCCGGCATCTTCATCCTGGTCGGGCCGTTCGTCTGGTTCGTCAAGACCAACAACGCGCTCAACGCATACTGGGAGAGCCTGGGGGTCACCGAGACCAGCATCGTCTGACCGCCGGCGCACACTCGTCGGCGTGCCCAAGACCAGCGCGGGGATCCTGCTGCACCGGCTCGGCCCAACGGGCCGCGAGGTCCTGCTCGGGCACATGGGTGGGCCGTTCTGGGCGCGCAAGGACGCCGGGGCATGGTCGATCCCCAAGGGCGAGCACGGCCCCGACGAGGAGCCGCTGGCCGTCGCCCACCGGGAGTTCGCGGAGGAGCTCGGCTCGCCGGTGCCGGCGAGCGAGCTCGTCCCGCTCGGCCGCCTGCGCGCCTCCGGAAAGGTGCTCACCGTGTGGGCGGCCGAAGGCGACCTCGACGCCGGGGCCTGCGTCAGCAACACCTTCGACCTCGAGTGGCCACCCCGGTCCGGACGCATCCAGCAGTTCCCCGAGATCGACCGCGCCGCCTGGTTCGACCTCGCCGAGGCCCGCACCAAGCTGGTCGGAGGCCAGGTGCCGTTCCTGGATCGGCTGGTCGAGGTCCTGGGCGCGCCCTGTGCCCCACCTCGCGCCCGACATGCAGGTGACGGTCCCGTTACAGGTCGTCCCACGGGGTCCGAACGGTCCGGGAACGGTCGGCCGGCCTGGGAGGGTCCGACCTGACCGAGTCCGACAGAGGAGGCGTCATGACCTGCACGCACTGCAATGCCGTCGAGCAGCGGGGCCGCTACTGCGTGGGCTGCGGCAAGCTCCTGCCCCCGTCGCTGCTGCCGGCCCGTCGGGTGCGCCTCGCACCGCAGCACCTCATGGACGACGACACCCAGCCGGTGCTCCGCTTCGACGTGCGGCCGCGCTCTCCGCGCCACGAGCAGCTGCCCAGCCGAGTCGGCTGACCGGGGTCCTCGCTTGCCGAGGGCGAGCCGCGTGGGTGACCCGTCTCACTGCTAGCAATGTGCTTGCAGGAGTTAGCAGTGGGGTGGATCGGGGCATGACCAGAGACGTCAGGTCATCCCCGATCCACACGGAGCTGTTTTTCCCATGAGCAACACCAACGCCAAGCTCATCAACCAGCTGCGCGCGCTGGTCCTGCTCACCCAGACCGAGGAGCAGGTCGCCCGCACCCGCATCTCGCAGGCCCGCACCGACGCCGTGCGTCGCGAGCTGACCCAGAACGCCGACAACGCAGCCGCGCGGACGCTGGAGATCACCGACCAGCTGCGCGCGCTCGGTGGGGTCCCCGACGTCGTCACCCCGGCGATCGGCCGGCTGTCGGCGGTGCTCAAGGCCACCTTCGAGCAGGTCGCCCCCTTCGAGGAGGCGCTCTTCACCGACCTGCAGCTGGAGCACCAGCTGCTCGACCGCGCCACGTACCTGAAGGTCCTCGCCGACCACGCCGGTGAGACCGAGGTGCGGAAGCTCGCCGAGAAGCTCGTCGAGGCGCACTCGGCCACCGTCGAGTGGCTGACCGTCGTCCTCGCCGAGGAGGCCATGGGTGGCCCCGTCGCCCTCGTGCCCACCCCGGTGCAGAAGGTCGCCGGTGGCGTGGCCCGCGCGGTGAACGCGCCGGTCCGCTTCTGGGCCAACACCGTCAACAACGCCGTCGACACGGTCCGGCAGGCCGGCGAGGAGACCTCCGACAGGTTCTCCGCGGTCACCGACCGCGCGGCTGCGCTGAGCGATGCCGTCCGCGAGTCGCTCACCGCCGGCCGCGGCGCCACGCTGCGCCGGGCCGAGCAGGTCGCCGACCGCGAGGGCAACCGCGACGCCGCGCAGGCCGCCCGGTCCGCCCGCGAGGAGCTCGGCCACGTCAGCTCCGACGAGCTGCCGATCCAGGACTACGACTCGCTGACGGTGAACGAGGCGGTCAAGCGGGCCAAGAGCCTCACGAAGCCCCGCGACATCCGCGTCGTCATCGCCTACGAGGAGGCCCACAAGAACCGGGCCGGCGTCATCAGCGCGCTGCAGACCCAGCTCGCCTCGCTGGCGAAGGAAGCCGTCGGCGTCCAGAGCTGAGGCACCACGGCACGCCGGCGCCCGCTCCCCTCCCGGGGTGCGGGCGCCGTCGCGTGTGCAGAGGGTGAACCGGTGGACCGGGCGGGTGAGAAACGTCCCCGTCCGGTTTGGCGCGCCGGGAAGCCGGGGGACACCCCTGGGCATGAGCATCACCCCCGAGGACCTGGCGGCGGAGTCGCTGACCACCGCCGCCACCCGGCTCGACTTCCTCAGCCGTCGTGACAGTGGCAGCACCACGCTGAACACCGTGCAGGACGCCGACGAGGACGACTGGAGCGCGCTGAAGTCCTCCGACACCTCGCTGGACACCCACGAGGCGCTGGAGCTGCTGGCGCTGGGCGAGGTGGTCTCCCGCAAGGCCCACGACAGCCGGCTCATCGGCATCCGGGCGGCGCTGCGCGGAGGTGCCGAGTGGGAGCAGATCGCCCGGGCGCTGGGGGTCACCCCGCAGCAGGCCTGGGACCTCTTCCTCGAGGCGGTCGAGGATGCGCTGGACGACGACGCCGCTGCCTCCGCCCGCGAACTGGCGGGCGTCCGGCCGCGCTGACCGCTCGCGCTACCAGCGCAACGGCTGGATCGACCGCGAGTCGGCGGTGCGGCAGGGGCGGCCGTGCCCCCACGTCGCGATCTGCCGAGGAGCGATCGGCCCGCCGCACTCGGGGCACTCCACCGCCTCCTGGGCGGGAGTCGGCGGCTCGGGGAGCTCTGCGGCGCAGCGTTCGTCATCGGCGGTAACGGGGTGCCTCCTGGCGACACCGCAGCGGAGAACCGTGCGGAGGCTGCCCACGCTACCGCTCGGAGCGCCGTTCCTGAATCGGCAGGAGACCAATGGGGTCAGGGGTGCAGCAGGGCGAAGGTGGCGACGGCGTGACCGATGGCGCGCCCGTCCTGCTCGACGTCGGCCTCGCAGACGGTCAGGTGCTCGCCCCGTGTGCGCACCCGGGCGGTGACCTCCAGCGGCCCCGGCTTCCCCGGTCGCAGGTACGTCACGGTGAGCTGGCTGGTCGCCGGCACGTCGTCGTCCCCGGTGGCCGTGCGCACCGCCGTCCCCATCGCGGTGTCCACGAGCGTGGCCAGCACGCCGCCGTGCAGCGTCCCCGCCGGGTTCAGGTGCTCCTCGCGGGCCTCGAAGACGATGCGGGCCGACCCGTCGTCGGCTTCCTCCACCCGCACGCCCAGTCGCTGCGCGAACCCGCCCGCCGCTGCGTCGTCAGCTATGGAGCGCGGCTACCCGGCGCCGGTGCGGGCACACGTGCACCGGTCACGAGGCCCGGTGCACTCCCTCCAGCGCGGATCGGTTCCCTGCCTGCGCCGCGGTGATGACGCTGAGCGAACCGTCGGACTCGAGGACGACGGCGGCGATGTCCCCGAGGTCCCCGCTGCCGGTCGCCCGGACCGCCTGCCGGACCTCGTCGTCGGTCACCCGCTGCGCGCGGAGGGCGTCCGGGAGCAGGCGGCCGTCGTTGAGCAGCAGGGTGGGTGGGGCGGTGATCACGGAGCGCCCGTCCGGCAACCGGGTCGTCGTCCAGGTGACGACGAACTGCAGACCGGCGAGCAGGGCCAGCGCCGTGGCGCCCTCCGCCCAGGAGACGTCGCTGCTGAGCAGGATGGTGGCCAGCGTCGAGCCCAGCGCCACGCTGATCACCCAGTCGAAGGCGTTGAGCTTGGACAGCGCGCGCCTCCCGGCCAGCCGGAGGACGACGACGACGGTCACGTAGGCGGCCGCGCCCACGGCCAGGACGCGGGCGATGTCGGACCAGGAGTCGAACCACATGGCCGGCCCCTAGCCGCCGCGCCGGACCTGCCGAACTCTGGCAGCCTGACGCCGATGGCATGGGTGGAGTGGTCGGTCACCGCAGTCGGCGTGCTGGTCGTCGCCGTGGCGCTCCGGGACATCTTCCACACCCTGTGGCACCCCAGCGGTCGGGGGAGCGTCAGCGCACGGGTCATGCAGGCGGTCTGGCGGGTGGGACGACGGCGCCGCGGCCGCAGCGCCGGCGGCGTCCTCACCGGGCCCGTTGCGCTCTCCCTGGTCATCCTCGTGTGGGTCACGTTGCTGGTGGCCGGCGGCGCCCTCGTCTACGCGCCGCACCTGCCCGAGGGATTTGTCTTCCAGAGCGGCATCGACGTGAGCGCCCGCAATGACGCGCTCGACGCCGTCTACCTCTCGGCGGTCAGCCTGGCGACGCTCGGCTTCGGCGACGTCGTCCCGGACAGCGGCTGGCTCCGGATCGCCGTCCCGGTCCAGGCACTCATCGGCTTCGGGCTGCTCACCGCCTCGGTGACCTGGGTGCTGCAGGTCTACCCCGCACTGATCCGGCGGCGGGCCACCGCCGTGCGGCTGGCCATGCTCCGCTCCGTACCACCCGAGGAACTGCTCCACGATCCCGACTCGGCGCTCGCCGCGCCCCTGCTGGAGAGCCTGGCGGCCGAGCTGGCGCAGGCGCGCGTCGACCTCACCCAGTACACCGAGACGTTCTACTTCCGGGACCGGGACGAGGACGCGGCACTCCCGGCGACGGTCGTCGTCGCGGCCGGTTTCGCGGTTACCGGGCGGGCCGCGCCCCGCCGCGACGTCCGGGTCGCTGCCGGGCTCCTGCAGACCGCGCTGGACGACCTCGCCCGGGTGCTGGACGAGCAGTTCCTCCACGTGCGCGGATCGACCGACGAGGTGCTGGCCGCCTATGCCGAGGCGCACCACCACGTGCCTCAGGACTGAGCCGGGGTCTCCTGGCGTTGGTCCTCCCGGCGGTCGACCGCCCGGCGGTAGAGCTCCCGGCCCGGGGAGGCGGTGATGCCGTGCACCACCGTGCTCGCCGCCACGACCAGCGTGCCGGCGGCCAAGACGGTCGGATCGGCGCCCAGCCGGTCGGCCTCCATCGTCAGGTAGAACAGC
Organism: Blastococcus sp. CCUG 61487; assembly: GCF_005222955.1. Lineage (GTDB taxonomy): Bacteria > Actinomycetota > Actinomycetes > Mycobacteriales > Geodermatophilaceae > Blastococcus. Next base: position 97,132 of record NZ_LWUA01000113.1, read on the forward strand.
GCCGAGACCCCGATCGGCCCGAACCAGCCCAGGTGGAGCGCGTCGGGCAACCCGAGCTGCAGTGGCCGGCGCAGCAGCAGGAGCACCGGGATCCGGCGCAGCAGCAGGACGGCGACGGCCAGCGCGGGTCCCTGCCAGCCGAGGTCGGCCCAGGCCGCCCAGGGGAGGGCGGCCCCCACGGCGATGAACAGCGGGATGACGAGGAACCTGTTGATCGCCTCGTCGATGGGGGCGTCGGTGGTCCGTTCCGATCCGGTGGCCACCAGGTTGAACGCCAGCCCGCAGACGAACACCGCGAGCACCCCGTCCACCTTCACGATCCCCGACAGGCCCAGCACCGCGAAGGCGAGGACGACGGTGAACAGCGCCAGCGGCCCGTGGTCGGTCGAGCCGTGCTCCTCCCCGGCGCGCAGCGCCCGCCCGCCCAGCCAGCCGAACGCCACGCCCACGGCCACCGCGCCGGCCACCTGCCAGAGCGACTCGAGGACGGCGGCGCCGGTGCTCATCGGGCCGGCGAGCGCGACGGCGACCAGCACCAGCGGCAGGGCCAGCCCGTCGTTGGCGCCGGACTCCAGCGACAGGATCTGCCGGTTCCGCGCCGGCAGGTCCTCCTCCGCGGGGGCGCCGGTCACGACGTTGGAGGCGAGAACCGGATCGGTCGGGCACAGCGCGGCACCCAGCAGCGCGGCGGCGCCGAGGCCCACGCCGAGGAACGCGGCGGACAGCCCGGCGGTGATCACCGCCATGGCCGGCATCGCGACCGCGACCAGGAGCAGCACCGGACGCAGCCGCGATCGCACGTCGCCGAACGGGTACCGCAGCGCCACCGCCATGACCGAGATCGCCAGGAGCAGCCGGGACGCGGTGTGCAGCCAGGTCTGGTCCTCGGTCATCGGTGCCACGGGGAGCAGGTCGAGCACCGCGGGGCCGATCACGATCCCGACCAGTAGCCCGATGAGCGGCTCGGAGATCGGCAGGCGGCGCAGCCGGCCCGACAGCGCGGCCACCCCGATGCCGAGGAGCCCGCCGACGAGCAGGAACACGTCGATGGTCATGCGAACGCCCTGCCCAGGGGCCCGTCCGGTCATGCCACCGGGCCACTCGACCGGGTCCCGGGAACATTTATCGCGGACGTGTCGATTCCGCTGCCGCCCGTTCGACGTCAAGGTAGAGCGGGCCCCGAGCCGGTCGAGAGGACCGGCCCCGCTCGGACCGAACTGGAGAACTCCGATGCGCTTCATGGTGATCGTCAAGGGCAACGCGGACACCGAGGCCGGCGTCATGCCCACCGAGCAGGAGCTGACCGAGATGACCGCCTACAACGAGGAGCTGGTCAAGGCCGGCGTCATGCTGGCGGGCGAGGGGCTGCACCCGACCTCCAAGGGCGCCAAGGTCCGGTTCGACAAGGACGGCGGCGCCACCGTCGTCGACGGGCCGTTCACCGAGACCAAGGAGCTGGTCGCCGGCTTCTGGATCCTCGAGGTCTCCTCCCGCGAGGAGGTCCTCGAGTGGATCAAGAAGGCGCCCTTCAAGGACAGCGAGCTGGAGGTCCGCCAGGTCTTCACCGAGGACGACTTCGGCGACGCCCTCACTCCCGAGCTGCGCGCCAAGGAGGAGCAGATGCGGGCGACCGTCGCCGCCCGGAACGAGGGCTGATGACCGACGCGCCCACCTCGACGGTGTCGACGACAGCGGACCTGCACCGCGTCGTCGACGCCGTCTGGCGCATGGAGTCCGCCCGCATCGTCGGTGCGCTCACCCGCGTGACCGGTGACGTCGCCCTCGCCGAGGACCTCGCCCAGGACGCGCTGCTCGCCGCGCTGGAGCAGTGGTCGGACACCGGTGTGCCGGCCAGGCCGGGCGCGTGGCTCATGGCCACCGCGAAGCACCGCGCGATCGACACCTTCCGGCGGTCGGAGAACCTGCGCCGCAAGACCGCGCTGCTCGGCCGCGACCTGGCCGAGGCGGAGGAACCCGACTGGGCGGCGCAGCTCGACGAGGTGGTCGAGGACGACGTCCTGCGCCTGGTGTTCATCTCCTGCCACCCGGTGCTCTCCCGCGAGGCCCGGGTCGCCCTGACGCTGCGGCTCGTCGGCGGGCTCACCACCGGGGAGATCGCCCGGGCGTTCCTCGTGCCGGAGAGCACGCTGGCGCAGCGGATCGTGCGGGCCAAGCGCACGCTGACTGCTGCGCGCGTGCCGTTCGAGATGCCGGCGGGGGAGGACGTCACCGCCCGACTCTCCTCGGTGCTCGAGGTGCTCTACCTGGTCTTCAACGAGGGGTACTCGGCCACCGCGGGCGAGGACCTCACCCGGCCGGCGCTGTGCCAGGAGGCGATGCGGCTGGGCCGGATCCTCGCGGGGCTGGTGCCCGGCGAGTCCGAGGTGCACGGCCTGGTGGCGCTCATGGAGATCCAGGCGTCCCGCCTCGCGGCCCGGATCGACCCGGACGGTCAGCCGGTGCTGCTCGCCGACCAGGACCGCGGCCGCTGGGACCGCGTGCTCGTGCACCGCGGGCTCGCGGCGCTGGAGCGGGCGGAGCAGACGGCGCGCGACGGGCTCGGGTCCTACGCACTGCAGGCCGGCATCGCGGCCTGCCACGCGCGGGCGCGCACGGTGGAGGAGACCGACTGGGCGCGGATCGCCGCCCTCTACGAGGCGCTGGCGGGGCGCACCGGTTCCCCGGTCGTGGAGCTCAACCGGGCGGTCGCCGTCTCCCGGGCGTACGGCGCCGCGGCGGGGCTCGAGCTGGTCGACGCGCTCACCGACGTGCCCGCGCTGAGCAGCTACCACCTGCTGCCCACGGTCCGCGGCGACCTGCTCGAGCAGCTCGGCCGGCCGGACGAGGCGCGGGCGGAGTTCGAGCGGGCCGCGTCACTGACCCGCAACGAGCGGGAGCGTGCGCTGCTGCTGGACCGCGCCGCCGCCTGCGCCCGGTCGCTGGACGGCTGATCCGGTCCTCGCCGGGCGACCTCGACCGCGCGGTGTCGTAGCCACCGTCGCCGTCGACGACGAGGGCCGCTGCCGCACCGCGCGGATCAGGGCAGCCGGTCGAGCAGCACCCGGGCCAGCGCAACCGCTGCCGGGTCGGGGTCCTCGGTGGCGGACCGGAGCCAGGCGACCAGCGGAGCGGCGACGGCGGGGGAGAGGGCGGTGATCCAGGCGCCGGTGCCCGCGCGGGCCTCGGCGACGTGCTCGGTGCCGCCGTCCGGACCGTGCGCGATCACCTCCGGCCGGGAGGCCAGCAGCCCGCCGAGCCGCCAGTCGCCGCCGGTCGTGCGGGCCGCGAGCCGCTCCAGCCGGTCGGCGGCTTCCCGCAGCAGGTCGGCGTCGTTCATGCGGGCTCCCGGCGCATCGGCACGTGCGGGATGCCGTCCTCCACGTAGCCGGGGCCGCTGCGCCGGAAGCCCAACCGCTCGTACCAGCCCTCCAGGTGCGCCTGCGCGCCGAGCGTGAGCGGGACGTCGCCGTGGTCGGCGACGGCCTGCTCGATCAGCCGGGCGGCCAGCCCCTCGCCGCGGAACGCCGAGGCGGTGGCGACCCGTCCGATCGCCCTGGTCGCGCCGTCGTCGAGCACCCGGATGGTGGCCGCGGCTTCGCCGTCGACCTCGAACCACAGGTGCTCGGTCGCGGGTTCGGTGTCCCGGCCGTCCAGCTCCGGATAGGGGCACTGCTGCTCCACCACGAAGACGTCGACCCGCAGCCGGCACAGCCGGTACACCTCGAACGGGGTCAGCTCGGCGAAGCGGGCTCGGCGCAGGTGCGGGCCGCCCGGGCTGCCGGAGGAGGGGTGCACGCCGTCCTTTGTAGTGCACGGGTGGGACGGGCAGGCGTACAACATGGTTAGGTACGCCTTGCCTTTCTCGCCTCCTGGAGGTCGTCGAGCGTGACCCGATCCATCCGCGCTGCCGCTGCCGTCGCCGGCCTGGCCGCCGTCACCATCCTGGCCTCGTGCGGCGATGCGGGGGCCGGCGACGCGGAGACGTTGACCGTCTACAGCGCGCAGCACGAGAGCCTCGTCCGGGCCATGCTCGAGGGCTTCACCGAGGAGACCGGCATCGAGCTGGAGTTCCGGGACGCCAACGACTCCGAGCTGGCCAACCAGATCGTGCAGGAGGGCGACGCCTCGCCGGCCGACGTCTTCCTCACCGAGAACAGCCCCGCGATCGACGTCGTCGACAGGGCCGGGCTCCTGGCGCCGCTGGACGAGTCGACGCTCGCGCAGGTCGACGAGCAGTTCCGGCCGTCCTCGGGCAACTGGGTCGGCTTCGCCGCCCGCTCCACGACGCTCATCTACAACCCCGACGAGATCGCCGAGGACGAGCTGCCCGCCTCGATGCTCGACCTCGCCGACCCGGCCTGGGAGGGCCGGGTGGCGATCGCCGCCGGGGGTGCGGACTTCCAGGCGATCGTCAGCGCCGTCCTCGCGCTCGAGGGCGAGGAGGCGACCCGGACCTGGCTGACCGGCCTGGCCCGCAACGCCGAGGTCTACGCGAGCAACACCGCGATCATGAAGGCGGTGGACGAGGGCGAGGTGCCGGTCGGCATCACCTACCACTACTACTGGTTCCGGGACCGGGCGCAGAACGGCCTCATCGGGGACGACGCGGACCTGCACTACTTCCGCAACCAGGACCCGGGCGCGTTCGTCAGCGTCTCCGGGGCCGGTGTGCTCGCCTCCTCCGACCAGCCCGAGGAGGCCCAGCGGCTGGTCGAGTACCTGACCAGCCGGGCCGCGCAGGAGCGGCTGGCCGACAGCAGCGCCCTGGAGTACGCCGTCGGCACCGGCGTCGCCTCCGCCGAGGCGCTCCCGCCGCTGGCCGAGCTGGAGGCGCCGGACGTCGACCCCGGCTCGCTCGACGCGCGACTGGTCACCGAGCTCATGCAGGAAGTGGGGCTGCTCTGACCGCACCCACGCTGCCGGTCCCGGGCCCCGGGGCGCCGATCCCACCGGCGGCCCCGGGCTCCCGGCCGTCCGGGGGCGGCTCGACGCCGCGGCTGCGGCGCTCCCCGGTCACCCTCGCGCTGGCCGTGTGCGTGGCCGCGCTCGCGCTGCTCCCGCTGGGCTACATCGCCGGCTACACGATCGACGTCGGCTGGACCGGCATCCGTGAGCTGGTGTTCCGTCCCCGGGTCGCCGAGCTGCTCTGGAACACCGGCCGGCTGGTGGCCGGCACCGTGGCCGGCTGCGCGGTCCTCGGCGTCGGCGCGGCCTGGCTGGTCGAGCGCTCCTCGGTGCCCGCCCGCCGGGTGTGGCACGTCCTGCTCGTCGCGCCGCTGGCGGTGCCGGCCTTCGTCAACAGCTACGCGTGGATCTCGCTGCTGCCGGGGCTGGACACCTACGCCGGCGCGCTGCTGGTCGTCACCCTGTCCTACTTCCCGTTCGTCTACCTGCCGGTCTACGCGGCCTTCCGCGGGCTGGACCCGGCGTTGGAGGAGACCGCGCGCGGGCTCGGCCTGTCCAGCTGGCAGGTGTTCCTGCGCGTGCAGCTGCCCCAGCTCCGGGTGGGGCTGCTCGGGGGGAGCCTGCTGGTCGCGCTGCACCTGCTCGCCGAGTTCGGGGCGCTGCAGATGCTGCGCTACCCGACGTTCACCACCGCGATCTACGACCAGTACCGCGCCACCTTCAACGGCCCCGGCGCGACCATGCTCGCCGGCGTCCTCGTGCTGCTCTGCCTGCTCCTGCTGCTGGCCGAGCTCCGGCTGCGCGGCTCGCGCGGGTACGCGCGCACCGGCCGTGGCGCGGTCCGGCCGGTGCGGCCCGTCGACCTCGGCGCCCTGACCCTGCCGGCGCTCGCGGGCCTCGCGGCGCTGGTCGGGCTTGCCCTGGGCGTGCCGCTGTGGAGCCTCGGCCACTGGATGGTCCGGGGCGCCTCCACGGGCCTGGACTGGTCCGCCCTGGGCGCCACCACCCTCTCGACGCTCGGGCTGGCGGCCGTCGCTGCGGGCGTCACCACGGCCATGGCGCTGCCCACCTCCTGGCTGGCCGTGCGCGCGCGGAGCCGGACGGCGACCCTGCTCGAGCGCAGCACCTACCTCGGCAGCTCGGTGCCCGGCATCGTCGTGGCGCTGGCGCTGGTGACCCTGAGCATCGAGGCCGCGCCGTGGCTCTACCAGACGGTGCCGGTGCTCATCGCCGCCTACGCGATCCTCTTCCTGCCGCGGGCGATCGTCACGGTCCGCTCGAGCGTCGAGCAGGTACCTGCGCTCTACGACGACGTCGCCTCGTCGCTGGGCGCCTCCGCGCCCGAGCGGCTGCGCCGGGTCACCCTGCCGCTGCTGGCACCCGGCCTCGGCGCCGGTGCCGCGCTGGTCTTCCTCGCCGTCGTCACCGAGCTGACGGCGACCCTGCTGCTCGCCCCGACGGGGACGACCACGCTCGCCACCGCTTTCTGGTCGGCGAGCAGCGCGCTGGAGTACGGGGCAGCGGCGCCCTACGCCGTCGTCATGGTGCTGCTCAGCGCCCCCGCGACAGTCCTGCTCTCCCGCGATGCCCGACGAGGTCTGACGACATGAGCTCCTTGACCGTGGAGGACCTGACCAAGTCCTTCGGCCCGACCCAGGTCCTCGACGGGGTGGACCTGCACGTCCCCGAGGGCCGGCTCACCGCGCTGCTGGGCCCCTCGGGGTGCGGCAAGACCACGCTGCTGCGGCTGATCGCCGGGTTCGACGACCCCGACAGCGGCCGGATCGCGATCGGGAACCGCGTCGTGGCCGGCGGCGGGCGCGCCGTCGCCGCCCGCCGCCGAGGGATCGGGTTCGTCCCGCAGGAGGGCGGGCTCTTCCCGCACCTGAGCGTCGCCGCCAACGTCGCGTTCGGGCTGCCCCGCCGATCGCGCCGGGACGCAGGCCGCATCCGCGAGCTCCTCGACCTGGTGGGTCTGGACGCCGGGCTGGCCGGCCGGTCGCCGCACCAGCTCTCCGGCGGCCAGCAGCAGCGGGTGGCGCTGGCCCGGGCGCTGGCCCCCGAACCCGCGCTGGTCCTGCTCGACGAGCCGTTCTCCTCGCTCGACGCCGCGCTCCGCGAGGAGACCCGGCGGGCCGTCACCGCGGCGCTGGCCGCCACCGGCGCCACCGCGGTGCTGGTCACCCACGACCAGGCCGAGGCGCTCTCGACGGCGCACGAGGTGGCGGTGCTGCGCGGCGGCCGGCTGGTGCAGCTCGCCGATCCGCGGACGCTGTACCAGCGCCCCTCCGACCTCGAGCTGGCCACGTTCGTCGGGGAGGCCGTCGTGCTGGACGGCGAGGTGCGCGGCGGGCGGGCGCACTGCGCCCTCGGCGAGGTGGCCGTGGACCCGGCGACCCCGGACGGGCCGGCCCGCCTGCTGCTGCGTCCCGAGCAGCTGCGGCTCTCCGCACCGGTCGAGGGCGACGGCGTGGCCCGCGTCCGCAGCGTCGACTTCTACGGGCACGACTCCCGCGTGTGGCTGGGCCTGCCGTCCGGGGTCACCATCAGCGCCCGGGTGGAGGGCAGCGACGTGCCGGCCCCCGGGGACGCCGTCGTCGTCTCGGTGCGCGGCACCGCCCTCGCCTTCCCGACGAGCGAGGCAGCTCCGGAGGGGCGCTCGCCGATCCGGGTTAGGACAACCTAAGCTCCCGCCGTGGACCTCTTCCTCTTCTCCGTGCACCCCACCTGGGGAGGCGAGGTCGTGGCCGCGGGGGCGGCCGGGATCATCGTCGACTGGGAACGGCGGGGGAAGGCCCGACGGCAGCAGGGCGAGGGCACCCAGATCAACGCCGACACGGTCGAGGACCTCGTCCGGATGCGCGCCGCGACCGACGGCCGCCTGCTGTGCCGGATCAACGGGTACGGCCCCTGGACCGCCGCCGAGGTGGAGCAGGCCCTCGACGGCGGCGCCGACGAACTCCTGCTCTCCATGGTCCGCACGACCGACGAGGTCGACCGCACGCTGGACCTCGTGGCCGGCCGCTGCGGGCTGGGCATCCTCGTCGAGACCCAGGACGCGGTGCGCCGGGCCGCGGCGCTGGCCGCGCGGCCGCTCTCGCGGGTCTACGTCGGGCTCAACGACCTGCGCATCGACCGGCGCTCCACCGAGCTGTTCCGGCCGCTGGTCGACGGCACCGTGGACGCGGTGCGCGCCGAGTCCCGTCAGCCGTTCGGGGTGGCCGGGCTGACCCTGCCGGAGGGCGGTGATCCCGTGCCCGCGTCCCTGCTGGCGGGGGAGCTGGTCCGGCTGGGAGCGTCCTTCACCTTCCTGCGGCGGGCCTTCACCGCCGACATGGCCGGCCGCGACCCCGACGTCGAGGTCCCCCGGCTGCTGGCGGCGCTCGAGGCGCTGCGCCGTCGCGACGACGCGACCCGGGCCCGCCACCGGGCGGCGTTCGTGCGCGCGGTGGTGGGGGAGCCGGTGACCCCCGGCCCGGTCGTGCCGCTACCACCGCTGCCGCAGTCGGCGTGAGAGCGCTGGTCACCGGCGCCGGCGGGTTCGTCGGACGCCACCTGGTCGCCCGGTTGCGTGCGGACGGCTGGGACGTCGTCGGTCTCGGACGGCGGGACGTCGACCTCACCGATCCGGCCGCCGCCACGGCGGCGGTGCGGGCGGCGGACCCGGACGTCGTCTTCTCCCTCGCCGCCGCCCGCGCCAAGGCCACCGCCGCGGAGCGGGCGGCCACCGTCGCGGTCAACACCAGTCCGTGGCTGGTGGACGCCCTGCCCGTCCGCTGCCGGGCCGTCGTCCGGCTCGGCTCCTCCACCGAGTACGCCGCCTCGTCGCGGCCGCTCACCGAGGCCGCGGCGCTCGAGCCGCGCGGGTTCTTCGGCGCCACGAAGGCCGCCGGGTCGCTGCTGCTGCGGGCGGCCGCGGCCGAGCGGGGGGTCCGGGCCGTCGTCCTGCGCGCCTTCCAGGTGTACGGGCCGCACGACCACCCCACCCGGCTGGTGCCGGTGGTGCTGGAGGCGGCCCGCTCCGGCCGCACCGTGCCGCTGCCGGCCCGGGTCAGCCGCCGCGACTGGGTCTGGGTCGGCGACGTCGTCGACGCCTGCGTCCGGGCCGCCGACGACGACGAGCTGCCGCAGGGCACGGTGCTCAACATCGGTACCGGGGTGCAGACCAGCACCGAGGAGCTGGTCGCGATCGCCGAGCAGGTGACCGGCCGGACGATCGCGACCGCACCCGGCGCGCACCCGGGCCGCGAGTGGGACACCACCGACTGGGTCGCCGATCCCGGTGCCGCCCGCCGGCTGCTGGGGTGGGCGCCGACGGTGGACCTCGCCGAGGGGCTGGCGCGGACGTGGGCCACGGTCCGGGACCTGACGTGACGCCGGCGCGGGTGGCGGTCGTCGTGCCCGTGTACGGCAACGCCGCCACGCTGCGCCCGCTGGCCGACCGGGTGGCCGCCGCCATGGACGGGCGGCCCTGGCGGCTGCGGCTGGTCATCGACGCCTCGCCGGACGACAGCGCCTCGGTGGCCGGCGCGCTCGCGCGGGACGACTGCCGGATCGCCGTCCTCGGGCTGACCGACAACGTGGGCCAGCACCGCGCCCTGGCGACGGGACTGGCCGCCGAGCCCGACGCCGACGTGTGGGTCTGCCTGGACGCCGACCTGCAGGACCCGCCGGAGGCGATCCCGGAGCTGCTCGACCGCCTGGCGCAGGGGGACGTCGGCGCGGTGTTCGCCGGTCGGCGTGGCCGCTACGAGAGCCCCGTCCGCCGGCTGACCGGCGGTCTGCACCGCCGGGTGGCCGCCCGGCTGACCGCGCTGCCACCGGACGCCGGGGCGTTCCTCGCGATGGGCCCCGAGGTGCGGGCGGCGGTCGTGACCGCGGTGACCGAGCAGGGGGCACCCAGCGTGGTGCTGGCCGTGCCCGCTGCCGGGCTGCCGACGGTGAGCATCCCGGTCGAGCGGGACCCGCGGCCCGTCGGCCGGTCGGCGTGGTCGGCCCGGGCTCGGCTGCGCCAGTCGGTGGGCTCGCTGCTGTGGGCGGCGCACGTCCGCCGGCGGCGGCGCTGACCGCCGCTCAGCGCTCCCAGACCTGCACGATCAGCGGCGACTTCGTTGCGGGGAACTCGTGGGTGCGCACGACCCGGAGGCCGGCCCCGGTGAGGATCTCGTCGTCGTCGCTGCCCTCCGGCGCGCCGTCCATGATCCGGCGCACCAGCCAGACGCGGTCGGCGCCGGCGGGGGCGTCGTCGGGCGGCAGGATCACGTCGGGGCGCAGCTGCGGGGCCAGCAGCCGCACGTAGTGGTCCAGGCCGATGGCCGACCGCATGTCCGCGGCGACGATCGGCTCGCCCGGCGTGTGCACCTCGGCCAGCAGCCGCGCGACGTCGTCGGCCCGCTCGCGCGGGGGCCGGTCGGCCAGCGGGGCGGCCGCCAGCAGCGAGAAGGCGACGAGCAGGGCGGCCACGGGCGCGCGCGCGGCGCGGGGCGCGGACATCGCACCGAGCGCGGCGAGGACCCCGACCCCGAGCAGCCCGGCGAGCAGGTAGCGGGGGTGGTAGACCGGTCGGAGCAGCTCGGCGGCGGTGAGCAGCACGAGCGGGACGAGCGCCCACCCGGCGGCCACCGCCCGAGCCTCGCCCACGCCGCGCGCCGCGCCCAGGACGGCGAGCCCGACGGTGAGCGCGAGCAGCGGGAAGCTCCCCGCCGCCCAGGCTTCGACGGCGTACCCCGACAGCCGTCCGCCGGTGTCGCGCAGGTGCTCGGCGTTGCGCGAACCGGTCCCGTTCAGCACCGCGAGCGCGACGAAGCCCACGGCGGGAAGTGACGCGGCGGCGCCGACGGCGACCACGGGCAGCGCCCGGCGCCCCCGGAGCACCAGCGCGACGACGACGAAGGCGGCCAGCACCGTGACCGCGTACCAGTGGGCCAGCCCCATCCCGGCGCCGGCCACACCGAACAGGACCAGCCCGCGGGGCGGCTCCTGCAGCCAGCGCGCCAGCCCGAGCACCGTCGCGCCGGTGGCGAGCATCGCGAGGCCGTAGCTGCGGGCCTCGACCGAGTGCTCGAGCAGCAGCGGGTTGACCGCGAGGACCGTGCCGGCGAGGGCACCTGTCACGCGGCCGGCCAGCCGGGTGAGCGCGCGGGTGACGAGCGCGACGCCGCCCGCCGTCGCCAGCAGGGAGAGCACCCGCAGCGACGTGTCGCCCCCAAGTCCCGGCAGCGACATCCAGCCGTGGACGACGAGGTAGTACGGCGCGTTGTACGCCGGCGGCACGCCCGCCAGGTAGCTCGCCGTCGCCTCGCCGGTGGTGATCGCCTCCACGATGCGGCCCAGCGGCAGGCGGGCGACCTCGGCGGTGAAGAGCTCGTCGAACCACAGCCCGTGGCCGGGGAGCAGCAGCAGCACGCCGAGGACGGCGAGCACCGCCGGCGGCAGCAGCTCGAGCGCCGACCACGCCCGGGGGCGGCCGGTCGACGGCGGCGCGTCCGGCGGAGCCGTCGTCGCGGTGGCGGTCACCGCTGCAGGTTAGGCGACCCTCAGCATCAGGTTCCGTAGCGCAGGGCGGCCCGCTGCCGCGCCTTGGCCGCCTCGACCTCCCGGTCCTTGGGCGGCGCGGTCGTGACCAGGGACTCGAGCAGCCGGGCGGAGGCCGCGGCGATCTCCTCGACCGCCCGGTCGAAGGCCTCGGCGTTCACCCGGGACGGCTTCGTCGTCCCGCTGATCTTGCGGACGTACTGCAGCGCCGCGGCGCGAACCTCGTCGTCGGTGGCCGGCGGCTCGAAGTTCGACAGCGGTCGGATGTTCCGGCACATGCCGCGCAGCGTAGGAGCGTCGGTTCAGGCAGGGAACCCCGCGCGGTCGACCTTGCGGTGGAAGCGCTCGCCGACCTTGCCGCCCAGCACGGCGCCCAGCAGCGTGGCGACGAGGATCGCCACCAGCGTGATGACGCCGCCGGTGGTCGCGGTGCCCTCGTCGATCGGGATGCGTGGCAGGTCCAGCTCCTCCAGCACGTTGTACTGCGCCCCGGCGATCGCGCCGGCGGCGGCGAGCACGAGCACGACCACCAGGCCGATGAGCCAGACCGCCACCCCCTGGCGGACGCCGTCGAAGCGGGCCATCCGCCCGGCGACGTAGCCACCGGCGAGGTAGGCGAGGAACAGCACGACCAGGACGGCGATGGCGCCGCCGAGGCCGATCGTCTCGGCCCGCTCGGCGGCCTCGTCGGCGGTGTCCACACCCCGGGCCAGGCCGAACGCGACCCCGCCGGCGCCCAGCAGCGCGATGAGCAGGACGGCGAGGCCGTTGGCCGACAGCCAGCCGAAGAACGCCGCGCCCCAGCTGAGGCCGCCGAAGCGCTCGCGCTGGGCGGTCAGGGGATCACGACTGGCGGCCGGGGTGGAGGTCGTGGTCGCTGCCGGCATCGCCACGGTGCGGTCGTCGTGCTCGGGTGCGGCGTGGTTTCCCGCCATGATGGGCTCCTCGGCTCGGTCGGGTGCTGCGACGGATCCCCCTTGCTGACGGCGGCTCATGCCCGACCCGAGGGGGCGCAAACGGCCCGGCGGGCAGGTTCGCCCGCTCGGGGGAACGGCGGTGGGGACGATGACGGTGCTGCTGGTGGACGCGGCCAACGTGGTCGGCGCCCGGCCCGACGGCTGGTGGCGCGATCGGTCCGCGGCCGCCGCCCGGCTGCTGGCCCGCCTCGCCGTCCTGCCGGGACGCACGCTGGCCGGGCCGGACGGGACACCGGTCCGCTGCGCCGGCGTCGTCGCCGTGCTGGAGGGGCAGGCGCGGTCGGCGGGTGCACCCGACGCCATCGAGGTGGTGCGCGCCGACGGCAGCGGCGACGACGCCCTGGCCGCCCGGGCCGCCGAGCTGGCGGCGGACGGAGCGGACGTCCTCGCCGTCACCGCCGACCGCGGGCTGCGGCAGCGGCTGCCGGCAGGGACGGCCGTCACCGGCCCCGGCTGGCTGCTGGCCTGCCTGGACGAGGTCGCCCCGCCCGCATGACCGGTCGGGGGAGGGGGTAGCCCCCGCCGCATGCCGATCCCCACCGACGCCGGCCCGCTGACAGTCCTGATCACCGGCGCGTCCAGCGGCATCGGTCGGGCGACCGGGCTGGAGCTCGCCGAGCGCGGCGCGCGGCTGGTGCTGATGTCCCGCGATCGGGGATCGCTCGAGGAGGCCGCGGCGGAGATGCGGGCGGCGGGGGCCGGGGAGGTCGTCGTCTGCGCCGGCGACGTCAACGACGAGGACCAGGTGCGCGCCGCGGTCACCGCCGCGACCGGCCGGTTCGGCCGCCTCGACGTCGTCGTCCACTCAGCCCAGGTGATGGCCTACGGGCGGATCGAGGACGTGCCGCGCGAGGTCTACGAGACCGTCGTCGACACCGCCGTCCACGGCACCGCGAACGTGGCCCGGGTGGTGCTCCCGGTGTTCCGGCGGCAGGGGCTCGGCCACCTCGCCGTCGTCAACTCGTTGCTGGGCAACGTGGCGACACCGCTCATGGGCAGCTACGTGACGGCGAAGTGGGGGCAGCACGGCCTGGTCCGCAGCCTGCAGCTGGAGACGCGCGACGAGCCGGGCATCTCGATCTCGATGATCCAGCCGGGCGGGGTGAACACCCCCATCTACAGCCAGGCAGCGTCCTGGACGGGCAACACCGGCCGGCCGCCACCGCCCACGTACTCCCCGTACCGCGTGGCCCGGCGGGTGCTGGCCACGCTGGACCGCCCGCGACGGGTGGTGCAGGCGGGCGTGCTCAACCACGTCGTCACCGCGGGCTTCCGGCTGCTCCCGGGCGTCTACGACCTGCTGGTCGGTCCGCTGCTGCAGCAGCTGGCGATCTCGAAGGACGAGACGCCGCCGACCACGGGGAACGTGCTGGCGTCCCGGCCCGAGGGCAACGCGACCGAGGGGCCCTGGCGCAGCATCTGACCGAGCTGTCAGCGGCGCCGCAGCAGCCGGGCGACCCGGTGGGTGCGGCCGGCGCGCAGCTCGGCGATCGAGGGCCGGTCGGGCTCCTGCGGCGGATCCGGGACGACGGCGAGGGCGGCGTGCCGCTCGTGCAGCCGGGCCCGCACGTCGTCGGGGGTGAGCGCGCGGCGCTGCCGCTCGTTGCGGGCGATGACCGCACCGGTGGCGGCGACACCGGCGAGGCCGGCCAGTCCGAGCAGCTTCCAGGGGCGCACCTCCGTAACGTAGCGCCCCGTGCCTGCGCTCTCGCTCGATGAGGCGGTCGACCAGACCCGCACCGGTGACGTCTGGATCTTCCGCGGGTTCTCGGTGGCCGACCGCGCCATCCGCGCGGTGACCAACGCTCCGGTCAACCACGTCGGCATGGCCGTCGTGGTCGAGGACCTGCCGCCGCTGCTGTGGCACGCGGAGCTCGGCCGGTCGCTGCCGGACGTGTGGACCGGTGAGCACCAGCGCGGCGTCCAGCTGCACGACCTGCGCGACGCCGTCACCACCTGGCGGCGGAAGTACGGCCAGCAGGCCTGGCTGCGCCAGCTGATCGGGGTGGCCGACGACGGAGGGGTGACACCGGAGATGGAGGACGCCGTCCTGCGCACGATCGCCCGGCTGGACGGCAAGCCGTTCCCGACCACCCGCGGGCTGGCCTCCGGCTGGATCAACGGGCGGCTGCGGCGGCGCACCTCGGCGGAGGCGGTGTACTGCGCCGAGCTGGTGGCCGCGACCTACACGGCGATGGGGCTGCTCCCGTCGTCCCGGCCGCAGAACTGGTACGACCCGGGCAAGTTCTGGAGCGGCGACGACCTGGCGCTGCTGCAAGGGGCGAAGCTGGGCGACGAGATCCCGGTCGACGTGACCACCGCCTGACTCAGCGGCGCACCCGGTAGGTCGACTGCACCATCCCGCCGCCGAACGTCCGCGTGCGGACGTGCTCGAGCGGGATGTCGGCGGCCAGCTCGCCGAACGGGGTCAGGCCGGTGCCGATGAGCACCGGCACCCGCGAGAGCGTGAGGTCGTCGACCAGCCCGGCCCGCAGGAAGGCGTGCACGGTCCGGCCGCCGTCGACGTACACCCGGCGCACCCCGGCCGCGGTGAGCGCGGCCAGGGCCTCGTCGAGCGAGCGGTGCACGGTGATCCGCTCGTCGGCCGCCGGATCGAGCGTCGTGCTGAGCACGTGCACCGGCTTGCCCTGGTAGGGCCACTCCGCGAACGGGGCGATGAACTCGTAGGTGCTGCGCCCCATGACGAGGGCGTCGATGCCGGCGACGAACTCCGCGAAGCCGAAGTCGCCGCCCGCGCCGTCGTCGGGCGGGCCGCCGCCGCCCTCGGGGTCGAGGAAGGAGAGCGTGCCGTCGAGCCGGGCGATGAACCCGTCGACGCTCATGCCGAGGAAGACGGAGCCGGTGAGGGGTGCGTCCATGCGGGGGAGGGTGCCGCAGGGGTACGACGGTTCACAGGGTGCTGGGCGCGAGGGTCTCGCCGAGGCGGACGACGGTGTCACCGGCGTCGGCGACGTCGTCGTCGTGGGTCACGCAGACCACGACGCGACCGGCCAGCGCCCGGCGCAGGTCGCCGACCAGCGCCCGGGCCGTGGGCTGGTCCAGGTGCGCGGTCGGCTCGTCGAGCAGCACGACGTCGCGGTCGGCCAGCAGCGCACGGGCGGCCGCCAGCCGGCGGCGCTCACCACCGGACAGGGCCGTGCCGCCCGCGCCGACCCGGGTGTCGAGGCCGGCCGGCAGCGAGGCCAGCAGCGGACCCAGCCCGGTGGCGGTGAGCGCCGCGGTCATGCGGGCCTCGCCGTCCGGGCCGGCGAAGGCGCCCCGGGGCGCGGCGACCGCCAGGTTCGCCCGGACCGTCGAGTCGAAGACGTGCGCCTCCTGCGGCAGCCAGGCCAGGCGGGTGCGCAGGTCGTCGCCGGACATCCGCCGGGTGTCCGCGCCGGCGAGGTCGTAGCGGCCGGCGCGCGGGCGCAGCGCGGCCATGAGGACGGCGAGCAGCGTCGACTTGCCGCTGCCCGACGGGCCGCGCACCACCAGCCAGCCGTCGCCGGCCCGGGCGCCGGCGGTCAGCCCGCGCAGCACGTCGGGTCCGCCCGGCCAGCCCGCGGTCAGCCGGTCCACCGCCAGGTCGCGCACCGGTGCCGGCGGCGGGAGGGGGTGCTGCGGGTCGGCCGGGAGCGGCGCGGTGAGGACGGCGTCCAGGC
>NZ_LWUA01000114.1 GCF_005222955.1 Blastococcus sp. CCUG 61487
GACGACCCCTTGAGCCCGGGTCACCTGATCCCAGCGCCTCCTCCCTCACGTCCCACGCTGAGGTAGGACGCTCGGGGATCAGGGGACCTGATCCCCGCCCGGCCGGGGAGGGGCGGTCAGCGGGTGAGGAGCGCGCAGGCCGGGCAGACGTCGGTGCCGGTGCGCGGCCACGGCTGCTCGGGGGTGACGCGGGCGAGCGAGCCGCAGACGGCGAGCTCGCAGGCCCCGTCGATCTCGGTGACCGGCCGGTGCAGCTTGACGGCGTGCCAGAGCGCGGCCGTCGGTCCGTGGGCCCGGCTGTGCGCCGCCACGTGCGCGGTGGTCTGCAGCATCATGGGAAGGATGTCGGCAGCCCCGGCCCGGTGGCTGAGTCCGGGTGCGGCCGTCCACCCGAAGGTGTGACGCCGACCACCTCACGCGCGGCCGGACGGGCCGGTGCAGGATGCGCTCATGGAGCTGACGAAGCACGGCCACGCCTGTGTCGCTCTCGCGGAGGGGAGCCGCCGGCTGGTGATCGATCCCGGGGCCTTCACCGATCCGGACGCGCTGGACGGCGCCACCGCCGTCCTGGTGACCCACGAGCACCCCGACCACTTCGCGCCCGACCGGCTGCGGGCCGCCCTGGACGCCGACCCGGCGCTGGAGATCTGGACCAACAAGTCGGTGGCCGCCCGGCTCGAGGGCACGGGCGGGCGGGTCCACGTGGTGGGTCACGGTGACGCGGTGACCGTCGCAGGGTTCGAGGTGCAGGTGCACGGCGAGCTGCACGCGGAGATCCACCCGGAGATCCCGCGGATCGCCAACATCGGCTTCCTGGTCGACGGCACCGTCTTCCACCCCGGGGACGCGTTCACGGTGCCCGACCAGCCGGTGCCGACCCTGCTGCTCCCCCTGCACGCCCCGTGGTCGCGGACCGCGGACGTGATCGAGTACGTGCGCGCCGTCGACGCCGACCAGGCGTACGCCGTGCACGACGCCCTGCTCAGCGACGTGGGGCTCGGCATCGTCGGCGGGCTGCTCGGGGAGCGCGGCCCGGGGACGCCGACCCCGCTGGCGCGGCTGGCCCCGGGGGACGCCGTCGAGCTCTGAGCCCGACCGCGTCCCCCGGGGAGCGTGCTCAGCGGACGGCGCGGTTGTTCCGGCCGGTGAGCGTGGACGCGGCCACCACCAGCACGGCCGCCAGGACGATGGAGATGATCCAGCGGATCCAGTCGACCCCGTCGGTGGAGTCGACGCCCAGCGCTCCGGCCACGTAGTAACCGATCAGCACACCACCGATGCCGCACAGCACGGTGAGCCACAGCGGCGTGTTGTCCTTGTCGCCGGGTGCGACCAGCTTGCCCAGCAGGCCGATGATGAGGCCGGCGACGAGCAGACCGATGATCTCCATAGCGAACTCCTCAGTGGCCAGCCCGGCGTGCGCGGTTCCGGCGGGACGCCGGGCGTGCCGCCGGGGCACGTGGCAGCCACTACCCATCGCCCGCGGCCGCGATACGCGGTTCCCCCGATCGGGTCGCGCTGCTCAGTCGGCCGGGTCCGCCAGGTGGGCGGGGATCTTGTCCAGCTCGGACTCGACGGTCCGCCGCACCAGGTCCCGGGCCGCACGGCCCTGGAGACGGCGGAGCAGCCGGCCGGCCCGGGGCTCGTGGGTGACGGTCATGGTGACGCGGGTGCCGCCGTCGGGTGCGTCGGCCAGCTCGATCCGGGTCGTCCACGTCTCCTGGGTGAGCTCCAGGCGGGTCGCCACCAGGCGCTTCGGCACCCACTCCACGATCTCGCCGCGCGGCGCGCCGTCCGGCGGCGGGCCGTCCAGCCGGCCCGGCACCGCCACGAACGTGCTGCCGCGCCCCGAGCCGGTCACGACGTAGGAGACGTCGCAGGTGGGGCAGTAGGGCCGGAGCACCGCGACGGCACGCCACACGTCCGCGCGAGACCCGGCCACGTCCCGGACACCCGTCGCGCTGCTCATCGCACGCTCCTGCGCAGCCGGGCGGCCAGGTCCGGCCAGCGCTCGGCGAACACCCGCTCGGCGTCCCGGGCGCGGGCCTCGGCCCGCCCGAGCAGGAGGCCGTAGGTGAAGCCCGGCTCCCCCGCGGCGTGCGCGGCCACGGCCAGTCCGCGGCAGTGCTCGCCGACGACCACGAGGTCCTGCAGCTCACCCAGCAGCCGCTGGGTCCGCTTCGCCGCCGAGGCGGCGGTGGCCGCCCGCTCGCCGAGAGCCGGAGCGAACGCGGCCGCCACGTACCGGGTTCGGCGGGCGGTTCGGCGCACGCCGTGCAGGGCCTCGGTGCGCTCCTGCCCGGACAGCGCTCCGCCGGCGTCGGCCGCCCGGCGCAGCCGGCGGACCTCCCGGCGCACGACCCCGTCCAGCACGGGCCGGGCCGGCTCGGCACCGGCGGCGGTGATCGGTGGGTCGGCCAGCAGCGCGTGCAGTGCGTCGAGCGCGCGCCGGTGGTCGGGCCCCGCGACGAGCGCCGCCGCGGTGGCGCGCCCCCGCTCGGCCGCCGCCACCTGCGCCGTCCGCAGCCGCGCCTCGACGGGCCCCAGCACCAGTTCGACAGGCACCTCGGTCACGGCGGCCCGGAGCTCCGCGAGCGCGACCTCCTCGTCCCGGACGTCCGAGAGCCGGCCGGCGAGCAGGCGGAGCTCGGCGCGCAGCGGGTCGGTCGCGGCGCGGTCGAGGACCGGCCGGGCAGCGGCCAGCAGCGCCCGCAGCCGGCGGTAGGCGACCCGCAGGCGGCGGATCGCGTCGTCCTGACCTGTCCGCACGGCGACGTCGGCGAGCTGCAGGGCGGTCACCTGGTCCCGCAGCACCCCGAGCAGCACGTCCGCGGCGCGCGGCTCGGCCGCCCGGCGCCGCTTCTTCCCCGGCCGGGGCGCCGGGCGGTCCACCTCGTCCAGGCCCAGCGCACGGGCGAGCTTGGAGGCCCGGGCGGTCCACTCGGCCCCCGCGGCGACCAGCCGCTCGCCCACCGGCCCGAGCAGCTCCGCTGGCCCGTCGATCAGCTCGACCTC
>NZ_LWUA01000115.1 GCF_005222955.1 Blastococcus sp. CCUG 61487
TCCGGGTCCCGCGCTAGAACCACCCCCTCACCCCGAAGGGATCAGTAGGTGGTGTTCGGGCGGTTAGCATCGCTGGGTTCAGCATGGGCGTTCCTTCGCGGGTACGGGAATATCAACCCGTTGTCCATCGACTACGCCTGTCGGCCTCGCCTTAGGTCCCGACTCACCCTGGGCGGATTAGCCTGGCCCAGGAACCCTTGGTCTTCCGGCGGGGGAGGTTCTCACTCCCCTCTCGCTACTCATGCCTGCATTCTCACTCGCGTGGCGTCCACGGCTGGATCACTCCGCCGCTTCCACCGCCACACGACGCTCCCCTACCCATCCACACACCTGGCCGGCCCCTCGAGGGGAACCGACGGGTTGTTGTGTGAATG
>NZ_LWUA01000116.1 GCF_005222955.1 Blastococcus sp. CCUG 61487
GCCGGTGGCGGCTCCCGGGTGAGCGCGGTGAGCAGCGGGCCCGTCGCGGCGGCCGGCCTGGCCGTGCGCGAGCCCGTCACCGCCGTGGCCGAGCCCGCCCCGGCCCCCGCGCCCGCCCCGCAGCCGTATCGGATCACCACCCTGCACCCGCGCACCTACAACGAGGCGCGGGTCATCGGGGAGCGCTTCCGCGACGGGATGCCGGTCATCATGAACCTCACGGAGATGGACGACGCCGACGCCAAGCGGCTGGTCGACTTCGCTGCGGGGCTCTCGTTCGGTCTGCGCGGTAGCATCGAGCGCGTCACGGCCAAGGTGTTCCTGCTCAGCCCGCAGGACGTCGACGTGACAGCCGAGGACAAGGCCCGGATCCGCGAAGGCGGGTTCTTCAACCAGTCCTGACCCGCACCCGGGGACCACCCGGGCGCACGATGACGGCGGCACGCCCGGTGCCCTGGACGAACGAGGACCGTGTCACTTCTCCTGACGATCGTGTACGTGGTCCTGACCGTGTTCATGGTGCTGCTGTTCGCCCGCTTCGTCGTCGACTGGGTGATGGTGCTCGCCCGCAGCTGGCGCCCCGCCGGCCTGGTCGCGGCCGGCCTCGAGGTCGTCTACACCACCACCGACCCGCCGCTGAAGGCAGTGCGCCGGGTCATCCCGCCGCTCAACCTGGGGACGATCAGGCTGGATCTGGGGTTCATGGTGCTCCTGATCGCCGTGGTCCTGCTCCGTTCCTTCTTCCGTCCCTAGGCGTACTAACGTGACCGACACTTCCCCGGTAGCGGACCGGACGAGAGGCCGGGTCCTCTACGGTCCACCCACGCTCCACCCGCCCCGCCGGACCTCTAAGGTGACCTGATGCCACTCACGCCTGCCGACGTCCACAACGTCGTCTTCAAGAAGCCGCCCATCGGCAAGCGGGGATACGACGAGGACGAGGTCGACGCCTTCCTCGACGTGGTGGAGGCCGAGCTGGCCCGCCTGATCGAGGAGAACAACGAGCTGCGCGCCGGCGCGGGCAACCGCGCCCCGGCCCGGGCCGAGGAGCGCCCCGAGCCGCCGGCCCCCGCGCCCGCTCC
>NZ_LWUA01000117.1 GCF_005222955.1 Blastococcus sp. CCUG 61487
CCCTGCCCACCGAGCCACTCCGCGAGGAGAGGCCGGTCGGTGGCGAGAGCCTCCACGGCGAACCGCAGCACCTCCTTGGGCGCCTTGGGGCGAGCGAGGTACTCGCGGACCCAGGTGCGGCGGGTGGTGTTCGCCGCGGCCATCGTCCGGTTGTTCTCGACGACAGCGCGGCGCTCGTCACGCTGCCGCTCGAGCTCCTCGTCCGACATCGAGGTGCCCGGCGAGCCG
>NZ_LWUA01000118.1 GCF_005222955.1 Blastococcus sp. CCUG 61487
CGCCGTCGACCTGCACGGCAAGGGGCCCGCGTCGCACGTGGTCGTCGCCGACCTGCGGCCGCAGCGGCTGCTCACCTTCGCCAGCCCCGGCTACCCCGGCCCCACCTGGTACGCCGACGAGCACGAGGTGCGGCGCTGGTGCCGGCTGGTCGCCGAAGGTCTCGGTGTCGACGCCGATCCCGACGCGCTCGACCTCGCCGTCCCGGACGTGCCGCCGCCGGTGCGCGGCGCCGCCGTCGTCCATCCGGGCGCGGCCTACCCGGGCCGGCGGTGGCCGGCCGAACGCTTCGCCGCCGTCGCCCGCCACCTGGCCGAGGCCGGGCACCACGTGCGGATCACCGGGGGCCCCGGGGAGGTCGAGCTCGCCCGCTCGGTCGCCGGGGCGGCGGGCCTGCCGGACGACGCCGTGCTCGCGGGCCGGACGACGTCGCTGGAGCTGGCCGCACTGGTCGCCGCGGCCCGCCTCGTGGTGTGCGGCGACACCGGGGTGGCGCACCTGGCCAGCGCGTACCGGCGTCCCTCGGTGGTGCTGTTCGGGCCGGTCTCCCCGGCGCAGTGGGGGCCGCCGCCGCGGGAGCAGCACGTCGTCCTCTGGCACGGGGACGGCACCGGCGACCCGTGGGGCACCGAGCTCGACCCGGCGCTGGCCCGGATCACCGTCGACGAGGTCCTCGCCGCCCTCGGGCG
>NZ_LWUA01000119.1 GCF_005222955.1 Blastococcus sp. CCUG 61487
CCACTCCAGGGGACTCACCCCGGCATCCGCGTCCCGAGAAACCGGCATTCAGTCCCGCAGCACATGTACCGACACGTCAAACATGAGCGCGTCCCAACCAGCAGCCCGCAGCCAGGCACTAGAAGCCACCGCACGCAACAACGACGACCTGCTCAAACTCATCGACCGCGCGATCATGTACGCCCTACGGGACTACCCCAACGAGGAGGCCCTCCGAAGACGCCTCGAGATGATCAACAAGATTCCGACCATTGCACTCATGGGCACCGGCACCCCAGGACGCCTACCCCGACCCGCCCGAGCGCTCGCCACCCTCATCAACCAAGCCACCACCTCGACCGATGACTGGGCCTGGCTCAAGACGACACTCGCCTCCCTCGACATCGACCCCACCACCCTCCTCATCGAAGCCCAAGCAGCAGACGCCAGGCACTATCGAGAAGTGGCCATCCTGCTCGACAGCCCCACCGACTACGTCCTCTGGAAGGTCGCCGACCTGCCCTACATGCACGCTCCCAAGGACTGCCACAACAAGCCCTTCCACGAAGAGACCACGCGCCACCTCCAACGCCGACGCGGCCTCCTGCGACGCAAGCCGACCAGCCCAACTCCCGACGTGCTGGCTGGCCGTTACATGTTCGACCGTCTCCAAGACAGATCGCTTACGCCATGCAACTTCCACGAAGATCTCGACTGGGACAGAGTCTTCACAGACTCAGTGAATCGTCCTGGGGTGGG
>NZ_LWUA01000120.1:0-664 GCF_005222955.1 Blastococcus sp. CCUG 61487
GTGCTGCTCGGCCCGGCGCCGCGCGACCGCCGTCACCGCCTCCGCGGCGTCGGCAGCCGGGGCGCAGGGGTCGGCCAGCCGCCGCAGGAGGGCCGCGCCGAGCGCCTCGACGTCGGCGGCGAGCTCGGCCGGGGACAGCCGGCGGTGCACGTCGCCGTCGGCGCGCAGCCGGTCGACCGCCTCCCCGACACGCGGCCCGAGCCCGGCGGCCAGGACGTCGTGGGCCACCCCCCGCAACACCGGCGCGTCCCGCCCGCTCCGCTCCCCCGCGGGGCAGCGGGAGCCGGCGCGCCTCGGGTCCTGCAGGTGCGGGTCGGGCACGGTGCCTCCGGTGATCTGCTGGCGCGGTCGTAGGAAAGTCAATGGTTAGAGGCTTGTACTTTTCCAGGGGAGCACTAGATTCGGGAGACCCGAGCCCGCCCGAAGGAGTGCGAATGGCCACCGAGACCACCACGGCCGAGCAGCTGGACACCCCCAGTCAGGTCCGCGACGCCGTCAAGGCTTTCATCGACGAGAACTGGGACCTGCAGCTGTCCCTCAAGGACTGGCTGGTCCGTCTGGCGGACTCCGGCTGGGCGGTGCCGCAGTGGCCCGCGCAGTGGTTCGGGAAGGGCCTGACCAACGACCTGGCCGCGGTCGCCTACGACGAGTTCAAGAAGGTGGG
>NZ_LWUA01000120.1:742-1639 GCF_005222955.1 Blastococcus sp. CCUG 61487
CGGCCAGAAGGTGTGGACCTCGGGCGCCATGGGTTCCGACGTCGGCATGCTGATCGCCCGCACCGACCCCGACGCCGTCAAGCACGCCGGCATCACCTACTTCGCGATCGAGATGGACCAGCCGGGCATCGAGGTGCGCCCGCTGCGCCAGATCACCGGCGAGGCGCACTTCGCCGAGGTCTTCCTCACCGACGCCCGCGTCAGCGCGGAGAACATCATCGGCGGCCTGAACAACGGCTGGAACGTCGCCCGGACCACGCTGGCCAACGAGCGCGTCGGCCTGGGCGGTGGCGGCTCCCTCGGCTTCCCGCTGTCGGCACCCGGTGGCCGCCGTTCGGCGGAGCAGCTCGAGCAGACCGTCGGCGAGTTCGTCGAGTCGGTGAAGCGCGCGGCGACCGGTGGCCGCGTGCCGGCCATGATGATGGTCCGCAACGGCGAGGCGCTGGCCAAGATGGCCAAGAAGATGGGCCGCGACCAGGACGCGTCGGTGCGCCAGGGCATCGCCCGCGTGCACGCGCTGACCTCGCTGAACCGCTGGAACACGCTGCGCGCCAAGGCCGCGGTGGAGGCCGGCGGTCGCCCGGGTCCGGAGGCCTCGCTGGGCAAGCTCATGGTCTCGCGGATCACCCGCATGTCCCGCGACGTCGGCATGGAGATCGCCGGCCCCTCCGGCATGCTCGCCGGTGAGGACGGCCCGCTGAACGGCGCGCTGGCCCTGCAGTTCCTCGGCGCGCCGGCTCCGTCGATCTATGGCGGCTCCGACGAGGTGCAGCACAACATCATCGGCGAGCGGGTGCTCGGCCTGCCGCGCGAGCCCGATGCCTCGAAGTCGGTGCCGTTCCGCCAGCTGAAGACCGGCACGCAGAAGTAGCTCGACCCCGTACGAACCGGAGACCC
>NZ_LWUA01000120.1:1672-2496 GCF_005222955.1 Blastococcus sp. CCUG 61487
CGCCGAAGATGCTCGCGGCGACCTCCCGGCGCGCTTCGGCCAGCCACTTGTGCTGCTCGTCGGCCTGGTCGATGAGCCTGTCGAGCAGGGCGGCGTCGACCCGGCGATCTGACTCGCCGACCGCCCGGAGGGTCTCGAAGCCGGCCCGCTTGGCCAGGACGGCGGTGCTGATGAACTCGAACTCGATGAGGTCGCTCAGCGGCGACCGGGAGAACAGCCGCCCGTTGAGCTTGACCCGGCTGAGCTTCTCCCCCACCCACGTGCCCAGCTGCTTGTACTGGCGGACCGGGAAGCCGAGCGCGGCCATCGTGGTGCGCAGCCCCGACCGCTCCTCGCGCAGCTCGTCGAGCAACTGCTCCAGCGGCTGCTCGTAGGGCGTCCCCCGCCAGCGGCCGATCATCCGGCTGACCAGCTCGATGCCGCCGGTCGCGGCGGCCAGGTGGTCGTTGCAGTAGACGGCGAGCAGGTCGGGACTGCGCAGGGCACCTCCGGTGGACGAGTCGGTCACTGCGCCTCCTGGGAACGGACGCGCGGCCGCTGCGGCCGCGTCGGGGAACCGCCTCCCCACTGCCCCGTCGGTGGTGCGGTCAACCGCGCACCAGGACGGCGACACCCACGCCGGCGGCGGCCCACAGCGCGCTGGCCAGCGTGCCCACGATGAACCGCTCGGCGGCCGCCGACGCGGTGCGCAGCTCGGAGAAGCGGCCCAGGCCCTTCACGGCGAAGACGACGGCGAGCCCCTCGGGCCAGCCGGCGAGCAGGGTGACGGCGATCGCCGCGCGCTCCAGGACCCCGATCCACGCCCCGCCGCGCAGGATCTCCGG
>NZ_LWUA01000120.1:2647-3326 GCF_005222955.1 Blastococcus sp. CCUG 61487
CAGCACGCCGGTGGCCACCGGCCCGCCGCCGGCGACGGCGGCCAGCACGGCGAGGACCGTCGCGGTGTGCGCGACCGTCTCCGCGGGTTCCGGCGCCGCCCAGGCGCACGCGGCCGCCGCGCCGAGGAGGGCAACCAGGACGGCCGCACCGGCCGGCGGCACCAGGCGCTCACCGCGGAAAGCGAGGGCGAGACCGACCAGGCTGGTGACCAGCAGCAGGACGAGGACGGCGGTGCTCACCCGGCCGCCCTGGCCAGCAGCCGCGCGGCGGTCGGTCGCAGGTCCCGCTCCAGCTCCCACAGCCCGACAGCGAGGCGCTGTCCGACCGCCTGCCGGGAGATGCCCAGCTCGGCCGCGGCCTCGGCCTGGGTGCGCCCGGACTCGACCAGGCCGACTGCTTCCCACGCCTGCGGACTGCGCCGCTCGACCACGACGGCCAGCGCGCTCAGCACCGCCTGCGCGTCACCGGCGTCGGCGGCGACCGCGCCTCGGACGGCGAGCCGGGACGGGCGCTGCTTGGCGGCGTCGACGGCGCGACGGGCGCTCAGGAAGGCCGGCCCGGCAGCGGCCCGGGTGCTGCCCGGGAGGGGGGTCTGCACCGGCCCCGCGCCGATGCCGATGCTCCAGACGCCCTCCCGGACCAGGTCGAGCACCACGTCGACGACGACCGCCGGCTCCT
>NZ_LWUA01000120.1:3445-3813 GCF_005222955.1 Blastococcus sp. CCUG 61487
GGGAGCGCCGGCTGGACCGCTGATCGATGGTCAACACGAACGGCATTCAGCAAGCCTGGCACCTTTCCCTGGCCGAAGCAAGGTTCACAGCTTGTCGATGACCGGCGCGTCCCCGCGGGGAACGGAAGGCTCTCCCGGCCGCGGGTCGGCATGACGCCGACGCTACGACGCGCCACCGACGATCGCCCTCGGCCGGTCCCACACGATCATGTGTGCTGGAATTCGAGCATGAGGCTGCGCCTGCCGAGGCTGACATCGGCACCCCGGGACTCCGCCCCGCCGGCCGGCCCGCGCCCCGCCCCGGAGGAGCACGCCGGCGGGGTCACCGACGCACCGGTGACCGAAGGGGTCACCGGCGCCTCGACCGC
>NZ_LWUA01000121.1 GCF_005222955.1 Blastococcus sp. CCUG 61487
CGGGGTCGCCGACCGGGCGCACGCCGGCCAGCGCGGGGGCGTGCTTGCCACGCACCGCCTCACCCGTCGCGGCGTCGACCACCGCCCACGCCCGGTCGCCCTCCGGGCCCGCGGGCAGCAGCCGCACCCGGTCGCGGTCGGTCCCGCCCAGCGACTTCACCGGGTAGATCCGGATGCCCACCACCCGCGCCGTCGTCGTCACGGGATCGAATCTAGGCCGGGATCGCACGACCGGTCCCCCGCCGGCGCAACCGTCGCCGCTGCGCGTCCAGGTAGTGCCGAGCGCGGCGCTGGCCGCCCTCCCGCGCGATCGCCTCGGCCAGCGCGTCGAGCGCGCGGGCCAGCCGGGGCGTGTCCGCGTCCCAACCGCGGCGCAGGCACTCCTCCAGCCACTCCACCGGCCCCCGGTGACCTCGCTCGCCGTTGCACCGACCGCAGGCGGCGACCTCGTTCGCCAGCCAGGACGGGCCGCCCTTGACCCTGGGCACGACGTGCTCGGTCGTCGGCACCACGAGGCCGGTGAAGGGCCGGCGGCACCAGATGCACGTGCCGCCGTCGCGCGCCAGGACCAGCGCGA
>NZ_LWUA01000122.1 GCF_005222955.1 Blastococcus sp. CCUG 61487
CACTCAGCGGGACGTCACCGCATGGTGGGCACAGGACATGCAGTGCTACGTGGAGGCGATGACGCATCAGCCTCCGAAGGACTCGCCCATCTGGGGCGGTCGCACGGATGGTGCCATCTACAGCTGCCTTTCCTATACCGGCGGTGGGGCGTTCCCCGGTACCAACGGCTTCAGCTTCTGGTCGGCGACCCCGCCAGCGGCTCCGCCCGTGATCGATCCAGCGCAGCTCGCGCAGCAGGCGCTCAGCACACTGACGGTGCCGTCACCGACAACGGGCCGGTATCCGGCTGGGACGCTGCAGGACGGGCAGCCGTTCACGGTCGTCAACGCCTACACCTGGTTCTGGACGGACCCGGGGTCGTTCCGGGCGCTGACCGCGCGTGCCGACGCAGGAGGCGTGTGGGCGGAAGTGAGCGTGACTCCGGCGGCGCTGTCCTTCACGCCGGGCGATGGGGCCGCCGCGGTGTCGTGCCCCGGTCCTGGCGTGGCCTGGCGGCCGGGCAACGGGGTGTGGACCCCGTCGCCGGCTGGCTGCGACTACCGGTACCCGCACTCGTCGATCCACCAGCCCGATGGGCGGGTGATGGCGACGTACGGAATCCAGTGGTCGGTCACCTGGACCTCGTCGACCGGGGCCACCGGGACGCTGCCGGATCTGACGACGACCGCGAACGCGGCGTTCGCAGTGGCGGAGGTGCAGTCGGTGGTGATCAGGTGACGACGCGGGTCGACGGGATGGCGTCGTCGGCGGCCGGGCGTTATCCGGCTCCGGAGCCAGAGGTCGCGCCGCCGCCGGCTCCTCCGGTGCGTAGCGCCGCGGCGCGACGACGGACCAGCCGCAAGTCGCTGGTTCTGAGTGTCCCGCCCCGGGTTCAGT
>NZ_LWUA01000123.1 GCF_005222955.1 Blastococcus sp. CCUG 61487
CCGCGGCCGCACCGGCCGCCGCCCCGGCCACCGGCGAACGGCTCGCACCCGCGCAGCCGGCGTCGGCGTCCACCGGCTCGGCGGCCCCCGCTCCCGCGGCGCGCCCGACCCCGCCGCAGGGCGGGGGGATCACGGTTCCGCCGCTGCCCCCCATCCCGGGAGCGATCAACAGCCGCCGCCCGCTGTCCAGCGAGGACTTCGAGGAGGAGCTGGACATCCCGGAGTTCCTCCGCCAGTGAGACCCCCTCGCCCCCCAACCGCTCGCACGCTCGCGGTCGGGGCCCTGCGAGGGGGCCTTCCCATCCAGACCACCGACGTAGGCTCACCTCTCGATGAGTGAGGAAACGGCCGTCCCGTCGTCTGTCCGGCCCCGCAGGGTCCTCACGGACCGGCGGGGCGGCCGTTCCGCGCCGCCGTACGACTCGTTCAACCTCGGCGACCACGTCGGTGACGACCCCGCCGCCGTCGCGGCCAACCGGGCACGAGTCGCCGGCGAGCTGGGGGTGGGGGAGGAGCGCCTGGTCTGGATGGACCAGGTGCACGGCCGCGGCGTCGCCGTCGTCGACGGCCCGCAGGACGGCCCCCTGCCGCAGACCGACGCCGTCGTCACGGCCACCCCGGGGCTGGTGCTCGGCGTGCTGGTCGCCGACTGCGTGCCCGTCCTGCTCGCCGACCCGGTCGCGGGCGTCGTCGCCGCGGTGCACGCCGGTCGCAAGGGCGTCCAGGGCGGGGTGCTGCCGGCCACGCTCTCGGCCATGGCCAGCCTCGGCGCCCGGGCGCGGCACGTCACCGCGCTGCTCGGCCCGGCCATCTGCGGCGCCTGCTACGAGGTGCCGGCGGAGATGCAGGCCGAGGTCGCCGCGGTGTCGCCCGCCACCGCCGTCCGGACCCGTCGCGGGACCGCCGGCCTGGACCTGCGCGCCGGGCTGGCCGAGACGCTCGCCCGCGCCGGGGTTCCGGAGGTCGTCCACGACCCGCGGTGCACCGCGGAGGACCCGACGCTCTTCTCCTACCGGCGGGACGGCGTGACCGGCCGCCAGGCCGGCCTGGTCTGGCTGGCGCCGGCATGAGCCTCGAGTCGAACCTCCGCGCCGTGCGGGACCGGATCGACGCCGCCGCCCGGGCGGCCGGCCGCGACCCCGCATCGGTCGCACTGCTCGCGATCAGCAAGACCCGGCCCGCGGCCGACGTCCGGGCGCTGGCCGCGCTCGGCCAGCTCGACTTCGGCGAGAACCGGGCCCAGGAGCTGATCGGGAAGGCCGCCGAGCTGACCGACCTCCCGCTGCGGTGGCACTTCGTCGGCCAGCTGCAGCGCAACAAGGCGGCCGCCGTGGCCCGGCTCGGCGCCGTCGTCCACTCCGTGGACCGGCCCGCGCTCGCCCAGGCGCTGAGCCGGGCCGGCGAGGCCGCCGACCGGGTCGTCGAGGTCTTCGTGCAGGTCGACCTCGGCGGCCCCGAGGGCGAGCTCGGCGCCCGCGGAGGTGCGACCCCCGAGGACGTGCCGGGCCTCGCCGACACCGTCGCCGACCTGCCCGGCCTCCGGCTCCGCGGGCTGATGGCGGTGGCCCCGCGGGACGAGGACCCGGGCCCCGCGTTCCAGTGGCTGGCCGAGCTCGCCGACCGGGTGCGGGCCGACCACCCGGAGGCCGTAGAGCTCTCCGCGGGCATGAGCGGCGACCTCGAGCAGGCCGTCGCAGCCGGCGCCACGGTCGTGCGTGTCGGAACCGCGCTCTTCGGCCGGCGGCCCCTAACCTCCTGAAGACGCACGAGTCACACCAGCCACACGGGCCTCCGGAGCCCCGGGGTGACCTCGGCGACGGTCGACCAGCGTGCACGGGAGCACGCCAGCGAAGGGGGAGGTCCGATGGCTGGAGCCATGCGACGGATGGGCATTTACCTGGGGCTCGTCGAGGACGACGACGTCCGCGGCTACGGCCGCTACGACGCCCGGCAGTCCGACCACGCCGATCACGACCGCAGGTACGGCCGCTACGCCGAGGACCACTACGACGACTACGCCGACGACGGCTACGCCGAGGACGACCTCGAGCCGGCCGAGCCCGCGCGCGCACCCGAGCCCCTGGGCGTCCGGCGCGTCACGCCCGCCCGGCCGCTGGGCCTGGCGCCGTCGGGCGGCGGCGCCGGTGGCGGCTCCCGGGTGAGCGCGGTG
>NZ_LWUA01000124.1 GCF_005222955.1 Blastococcus sp. CCUG 61487
CGTTCACCAGGAACCGCGAAGAGCCACGATCACCGCGTAGGCGGCCTCGATGGCCGGGTCCTGGCGCAGCGCCGGGGCGCGCAGCACGGCCTGGATCGCTTCGGCTTTGGCTTCCGGATCCCGCCGGTGGGCGCGGTTGAGAGCGGCGGTGATCTTCGACCTCGACAGCCGGGCGGCCCGGCCTGGATCCGGGGCGCGCTCGAGCAGTTCCAGCGCGTCGGGGGCCATCAGATCGGGGAAGGCCTCGAGCGCGGCCGGGAAGAACTCCCGCAGCGCCGATCGCAGCCGCAGGAAGTGGCGGGTGCGGTCCCAGATGAACCCCTGATGCGAGCGGGCCACCAGCTTCAGCCCTTCTATGGCGGCACTGTCCCCGGCGATCGGCCGGTGATGGGCCCGATCCAGCCGGACGATCTCGGCCAGCACGTGCGCGTCGCCGCGGTCGGATTTCGCTCCAGAGGCGCCGTGCCGCTCCCGGTAGCGGGCGACCTGCACCGGATTGAGCGCGAACACCCGGTAGCCGGCCGCGACCAGCGCCGCCACCCACGTCCCGCGATCGGTCTCGATCCCGATCATCACGTTCTGCGCGACGAAGCCGCTCTCCGGGTCGACGTCGTCGTCGCCGAGGTGTTCGGCGAGCAGCTCGTGCAGCCGGGTCAACCCGGCGATGCCTTCAGGCAGCCTGGCCCGGGCCAGTCGGTGTCCGTTGTCGTCCTGGACCTCGATGTCGTGGTGGTCCTCGGCCCAGTCATCGCCCACGAACAGCATCCGCGCCTCCTCCGGTCGGCCTCTGCGGTCGGCAGCGCGGAGGAGACAGCCGGCGGACTAATGGTCAAGTGCTCACCGGAGCAGGCCCGGGGCACGTCATCCCATCAGCGGTCAGGTCCCCTCACGACCGGTGGGCGCACGATCTGACCCTAGGAATCCAAGCGCTCCAGTCGTCGAGAGTGCTGACCCACCGGCCGCTACCGGCGCCGAACCTGCCAGACACCAGCGGGCTCGGTAAGCCCCATTAGTCGTCGCCCCCTCGGCGGTGACCGGGAAAGGAAGGTCGGCCTGTGCGGGTTCCTGGCCGGCCCGGCGGATCACCACGCCGAGGGCCAGGCCTACGACGAGCGTCAACAGCAGCTACGCCCCGATGACAACAAGCACGTCGTACATGCGCTCAACCCCGTGCTGTGGGATCCGGTCGTAAGCCCCCGTGGCGTGGATCGCGATGGCCGCCCACCCGGTCGACCCACCCAGCACTGTCCCCGCCGAGGACCGGTTAGACCAGGGCTATCGGGCACTGTTCTGCGCCGAGTACACGGCCAGGAGCGCGGCACGCTGCGCCGCCGCGGTGTGCCCCCCCAGCGCCTCCGCCCACGCCAGCACATTCGTCGCGGCCGCCGCCCCGTCGTCGAGCAGCGCCAGGGGTGGTGGCGCGTGCGGGTCCGGGTCCAGGGTCAGGGCGAGCGGGACGTCGACGAAACACGGCAGTCGCCGCACCAGGGTCGGGACTTCCAGTGCCGCGGCCTCGGCGACCATCAGCGGAAACCCTTCCCATCGGGCGGAGTGCAGGTACAGATCGGCTGCGCTGAGCGTCTTCAGCGTCGCGTCCCGCGGCAGCCAGCCCGTCACCTCCACGCCCTCGGCCTCCAGCGCGGCGCGCCGGGCGGGATCGCCGTCGCCCAACCACACCGCCCGCAGCCCGGGCCGGGCGGCGCGGAGTCGGCGGACGACCGCCAGGAAGAACGCCGGGTCCTTCTGCGGGGAGAGCCGGCCGCCCCCGACGACCAGCCGCTCCGTGCCCTGCCGTCCCGGCCGGTCGGGGCGGTGCGCGGGCGCGATGTTCGGGACGACCCAGCGGGGCGGGCGTCGCAGGGGCATGCGGGAGAGCCGCGCCTCCCGTGCCGAGCACGCCGCGACGGCGGAGGTGTTCACCGCCAGCAGAGCCTCCACCGCCCAGAACGCTGCCCGGACGGCGAAGGCGACGTCGCGGCGCTCGAACGCGTAGCAGTGCGGCGTGTAGACCAGTGGCGTGCGCCACCGGGAGACGGCCAGCCGGGCGTAGGCGCCGCCGTGGCTGGAGTGCGCGTGGACCACGTCGGGCCGCAGCTCGGCCACCAGCTCGCGCACCCGCCGGATGCGGGACAGGTGGCTGCCGTCCATCCGGTGCACCGACGCGAAGTCGCCGTGGTCGGCCAGGTCGCCCTCGGCGTCCACCGGTGTGCCGGAGACCAAGTGGTGCTCCAGCTCGGGCACCGAACGGGTGTACTGGGCGATCGCCGAACCCACCCCGCTGCTGAACTTCTGGACGACGTGCAGGACGCGCGTCCCCTCCGCCACGGACACCGCGTCAGCGCCCTTCGC
Source organism: Blastococcus sp. CCUG 61487 (assembly GCF_005222955.1). Taxonomy (GTDB): domain Bacteria; phylum Actinomycetota; class Actinomycetes; order Mycobacteriales; family Geodermatophilaceae; genus Blastococcus. The sequence continues at coordinate 2,350 of NZ_LWUA01000124.1, forward strand.
GTCGCAGCACCGCGGCGAACGTGCGCAGGACGATCTTCACGTCCAGCCAGAGCGACCAGTTCGCGATGTAGTAGTTGTCGAATCGGGCGCGATCGGCGATGGAGGTGTTCCCCCGCAGTCCGTGCACCTGCGCCAGCCCGGTCAGACCCGAGGGCACCCGGTGGCGAGCTTCGTAGCTGGGGTAGCGCTCCCGGAACTGGCTGACGAAGTACGGCCGTTCCGGTCGCGGCCCCACCAGGCTCATGTCGCCGCGGAGCACGTTGTAGAGCTGCGGCAGCTCGTCGAGAGAAGTGGCCCGCAGCACCCGGCCCAGCCAGGTCAGGCGCGGATCTGCGGCCACCGTCCACCGGGTCTCCGACTCGCCGTCGGTGGCCGGCCGCAGGGAGCGGAACTTCAGCAGCTCGAAGTGGTGGCCGTCGACCCCCACGCGCTCCTGGCGGAAGAGCACGCCCGGACCCCCGTCGAGCCGGACGGCCAGCGCCAGCGAACCCAGCAGTGGTGCCAGGAAGAGCAGCGCGAGCCCGGAGACCAGCACGTCGGCCACCCGCTTCACCCGCCAGGCCTGACTGCGATAGGTCGACCGGCGCAGCCGGACCAGCGGGAACCCCCAGGCGCTGTCCATGCTCGAGTCCACCTGGTGCAGCTCGTAGAACCGGGGGATGACGAACAGCTCGCAGCTGAACCGGTCGCAGGTGCGGATGAGCCGGACCATCTCCGACTCGGGCATAGTCGTGAAGGCCACCACCACGGCGCTGACCCGACCGCTCTGCAGCAGCCGCTGCAGGGAGTCCGGACCGCCGAGGAGCGGCAGCGGCAGCGGGCCGCCGTGCGCGGGCGGGTCGTCGTCCAGGAAGCCGGTCGGCACGAGTCCGTACTCCGGGTGCTCGGCGAGCACGTCGGCCACCTGCGTGCCGACCCGTCCGGCGCCGACGATCAGCGTCGGGTACCACACCGCGCCGCGGGCGCGCAGCCGGCGGACCAGGAGGTATCCCGCTGCCCGGAGGGGGAGCACCAGCAGGCCGATGGCAGCCGCCGCCCAGAGGTAGCTCGACGACGGGTCGGGCGCCCGGCCGGACACGGCCGACCAGGCGTACTGGAGGACGACGAACAGAGCGGCCGCCGCGAGCCACCGGCCGGTCAGTGCCGGCAGGTCGTCCAGCACCGACAGGGACAGTCGGGACCGGTACAGCCCGCCCTGCCAGAAGAGGGCCAGGAGGAGGACGCCGAAGAGGGCAGCACCCGTGGCCCACCTCGCGGCGTCCGCGCCGCCCGCGACCAGGGCGGCGGACGTCACCAGCGCGACGGCGAGCAGGTCCAGCCCGAGCAGGAGCGGCCGGAGGCCGAACTGGGTCAGCCGGGCCCAGCCACGCGACGGGTCCGGCGGGGCGATCAAGGGCGCAGGCGGTTGGCCGGCCGCCGCCACCCGGCCGGCGACCAGGTTGTCGCGCAGTTCGTACAGCGGAACGCGCGTCGACTCGGTGCCGACCGAACGTGGCGTTCGGGTGCTCTCGTCGGGTTCGGCCCTGGTCATGACCGGCTCCGCGGCGTGGGCGGGCAGATCTTGGGACGTCTCATCTCGGTCGACCTCGGACGGATGGCGCATGGGCTCTGCAGAACGAGTGTCTGCAGGGCGGGTGACTGTGATGCGGCGGACAACGTGCAGGCCAGCGCGTCACGCGAAGAAGCGTGCCCCGGCGGGGCAGACGGGACGACGCCCCGGCAGAGCGCCTCCTGGGTTGATGCGCCTAGTCGGGCCGCGCGCCGGGCTGCAGAGCGCCGGCGGCCGCGTGACCGAGGGACCCCTCGACGTACCGGGCGGACACTTGGGCGAGCGAGGCGGTCTCGGCAGCCACGACGACGGCCGAGTCGTGGTCGCCGCCCGGACCGCTGCTGAAGTGCGGCGAGGTCCAGGAGCCGTGGCACCCGGTGGAGGAACCGTGGGAACCCGCCGGGCCGGGCGGAGCCGGGGCGGGGGGTGGCGGGGCGGTGGGTGGCGGGGCGGTTGGTGGCGGGGCGGTTGGTGGCGGGGCGGTGGGGAGCGCCGGGGTGGCCGGCTCGTCGGCAGGTCGGTCCCGGGCGGGCAGGTCGGTCCGCTCGGGAGCCGCGGTGCGCTTCGCGGCGGAGGCCGACGCGCGATCCGGCGCGGCCCGGCGTTCCGGGGAGGAGCAGAGCGCAGGGGGCGTGGCGCCGGTCGCGTGCTGCGCAGCGAGCACGGGTGCAGGGGGAGGGGGAGGAGTCGCCGGCGCCTCGACCGAGGGGACGACTGTCGCGGGGGGAGCCGCGGCCTGCGGTGCCGGGGCCGTCGTCGCGCCGGACGGGACGGCCGGTGACACGGCCGTGCTCGTCTCCGGTGCCGTCTCCGGCACGTCCGCCGGAGTGGACGTCGTCCCCGCGTGCTCGGCCTGCATCCCGTCGTCGGAGGGAGGCGTGCTCGACGACCGTGGCGGATCCGGCTGCCGCGGAGCCGGAGGAGAGAGGGCGGGCTCCATGATCACCACGAGCGTCGGCGGGGAACCCGGAGCGTTGGAACCCGTTTCCGGTCCGGCCTGGCTGCTCCGGGGCGCGTCCGGGGCCGGGGCCGGGGCCGGGGACGGCTCAGTCTGCGGGCGCTGCCGCAGGGTGCCGCTGTCCCCGGCGTCGGCGGGTGGGGGCGTGGCTCCCGGGCGCGCGTTCTCGGCGGCGGCCGGGCGGTCTCCCGCGGCGGATCCGTGACCACCGGCCTGTGGCGTCATCGACGCAGCGACCGCCGCGCCCGGTGCCCGGTCCGGCACGCGGTCGCCGGCCTGGGCGACGCCTGCGGTGACGATCGAGAGCGCGCCCAGCGCCAGGAGGAACAACGCCGCCGACATCAGGCGGCGTCCCCAGCGCCGCGGTCGGCGGAGCGCGGCGGCGTCCCCCTCGGCGTCCTCGGTGACGGACGGCCGGAGCGTCGCAGTGTCAGCTCTCACTGCTCCGCTCCCTCCTGCTGCCGTCGCGCCATCCCTCGGGGAACGATGCGACGGACGAGCCGCGAAGTTCAACCCGCAGCGAGACGGGGCGGTTCTTCACATGGCTTGTCGTTGCAGAGCGTAGCCCCGGTGTCGATCCCTGGGCGCTCCGAACGAGCGCCGCGTTCACGCTCCCGGGTGACCCCCAGCGACGGTTGCGGACCGCGAAGGCCCGGGCCCTAGACTCCGCGAGGTGACCAGGAAGGGCAGCGGGCAGGGACATGGCCGCTCCCGGAGAAGGCAGTCGAAGCCTCCGTCGGCCCCGTCGGGCGCCGTCGCCGCACGCGCGTCCCGGTCGACGGTCACCGCCCCGGTGCCGGAACCGCCGGCCGCGCCCTCGGCCGCCGCGCCGGACCCGCCACCCGGCCGGCGGCCCGGGCTGCGGCCGATCTGGTGGGTCGTGCTCCCGTTCCTGGGCGCGCTGCTCTGTGTCGCGGGGCTCGTCGCCTACGACCGCTACAGCACGCCGACGTACACCGCGGAGACGCTCGTCGCCGTCCTCCCGGACGACCCCGGCACCGACGTCTCCCTGCAGGTCACCGCTATCTGGGTGGAGATCGGCAACTCCGACGCCATCCTCCTGGCGACCGCCGAGGCCCTGGGCGTCCCGGCGCGGACCGTCGAGGACAGGCTCACCCTCGTCCAGACCGGCGACGCGCCGCTGTTGTCGGTGAAGGTGACGACGACGGACGCCGAGCGATCCGCCGAGTGGTCGAACCAGCTGGCCGAGCAGCTCCTCGCCGAGTCGTCGGAGAACCCGGTGCCCGGGTACGACCTGCAGCAGGTGGCGGAGGCGCTGCCTCCGGATCGGCGCGACGTCACGGCCGGCGCCCTCTACTTCGCCACCGCCGTCGTCATCGGGCTCCTGCTGGGTGCGGGTGTGGCGGAGTTGCTGTCCCGCCGCAGTCACGCCCGTGCCGCCCGTCGGGCCGGCTAGCTCCCCTTGCGCGCCGGGGCACGTCGCTGGGGCACTGTCGCCGCGGCGACCAGCGTCAGTCCCGCGGCGATCCCGGTCCCGCCGACCGGCAGCACCCAGCGGGGCGCCGTCGGCTCGCGGGGCAGCGGGGCGGCCGCCGCGAGATTGGTCTGGAACGGGTCGAGCGGCTCCACCCCGATGAGCGCCTGGCTCACCGTCTCGGCGATCCGCTGAGCTTCCGCCGGGTCGTCGGAGGTCCCGGTGACGCTGAACACGGGGGCATCCGGAGCGGCCTGCACCCGCACGTACCGCTCCGGCGCGGCCGCGACGTCGGGCAGACCCGCCGCCCGGAGTTCGGGACCCACGAGTCCGGGAGATGTCCCGAGCCGGGCGAGCGCCTGTGCCCCCCGGGCCAGCGTTCCCGCGTCCTGGCCGACGGGCGAGGTGACTGTCAGGTACGCCGTCGAGTCGTAGAGCGGTGGGCGCAGCAGGGCGAGCCCGGAGCCCAGCGCCAGACCCAGCGCGGCCCCCGCGACCACCCACCACGCGCGCCGGAGGACGAGCCGGGCTCCGGGCAGCGGCCGGGGGGGCGGTGTCCGGACGGAGTCGCTCATCGCGGCACCCCGTCGACCGGCGCCAGATCCCGATCGGCGGCCGACCATCCGGCCAGACCGAGCGTGACGGCCACGAAGATCGAGCCGGGTCCGCCGAGGTCACCGCTCAGCATGAGGACGAGCTGGAACACGAGCATTCCGGTTCCGGCGAGGGCCAGTGCGGCCGTCAGGTCCGACCGGGGCCGGGCCGACCTCACCAGGCCGCGCGTGACGAGCAGGAGGAAGGCCACGACGAACAAGCCGGCCGTGACCAGGCCCTGCTCCCCGGCGACCAGCAGGTAGAGGTTGTGCGGCGACTCCAGGCCCACTCGCTGGAAGTCGCTGCCGATGGCGATGTCACTGGACCCGAGGAGGCTGAGGTCCGCGTAGGCATCCCGGTGCGCCGCGAACGCTCGTGCCCCGACCCCGGTCCAGGGGTGGTCGAAAGCCATGTCGCGGGCCGCCGACCAGAGGGCCAGCCGGTCGACCACCGACTGGTCCGGGGTGGATCCGGCATCGAGCAGGCTGGTGATCCGGGCAGCCACATCTCCCTCTCGGCTGAGCAGGACGGGCAGCACCGCGGCCGCCACCAGCGCCGCGGCCCCGACGGCACCGAGCAGGCGCAGCGGACGTCCGTGGCTGAGCACCACCACTGCGGCGATGGCGACGGCAACCCACGTCCCGCGGCTGAGGGAGAGGACGAGGGGCAGGACCAGGTACGCAGCCGTCCCCGCCGCCAACCACCGGGCCCGGCCGGTCAGGACGACGGCCAGCGCCAGGCAGATCAGCAACCCGAGCGCGCTCAGCGACGCCAGCGCGCCGATGTTGTACGCCCCGAACGTCCCGACGGCCCGGATCTGCCGACCGCCGATGTCCGCCCCCGTTCCCGTCGCGGACTGCAGGATGCCGATGGTCCCCTCGACCACCGCGAGCCCGACGAACGAGCCCAGCACGACGACGGCATCGGCGCGGCTGCGCAGCGCGACCATGACAGCGATCGGCACGAGGCAGAACAGCTGCAGGAAGCGGAGGCCGCCCACCAGCCCCTCGGGCTGGTTCACCGCCACCAGGGCCACGACCGACGTCGCCGCGCCGAGCACCCAGAACGCCACCGCGGGCACCGACCGGACCATCGCGGTGCCCCGCCCGTGCAGCACATCCCTGCCCGCCAGCACGACGGCGATGACCAGGGCCGCGTCGCTGGGGGTCACCGCGACGTCGCCGGAGGCGGAAGCCGGAGCGAGGGGCGTCGCGAGCAGGGCCACGGCGACCCACGTGCTCGGGCGGCCGGCCACCGTCACCAGCGTGTGCACGAGGCTCCTTCCTGTGGCCGCCGATGCACCTCGGCCCGTGCCGCATCCGGCCGGACGGGTCATGATGGCAGTCCGACGGTGACACGACGTTCCCCGGTGGCCGTGCAGGAGGTGCGCGTCGGTGGGGACGAGACGGGACGACGGGGCGGCACGGGGAGCTCGGCGCTGGTGGGTGGCCGGGATCGTGCTGGCGGTGGTGGCTGCGCTGGCCGGAGGCGGCGCAGTGAGCGGTTCCGACGATCGGCCGACGTCGCCCTGGTCGACGCCGTCGGCGGGCGGCGACGGGGTTCTGGTCCTGCCGGTGATCCCGGTCGGCGGTGACCTGCCCGACGGTCGCCAGACGCTGGCCGGCGCCCTGGCCGATGTGGACCGCGTCGCGGCGGTGGGCGCGGGAGCCGTCGGGCTCACCGCGGACCTGCGCTGGCTGTGCCGGACGACGCAGTGCCGGACCGGCCCGCTCGAACCGGTCGTCTCCCGAGCACTGGAGCTCGGCCTGCGGGTGTACATGCAGGTCAACAGCAGCCCGGAGTGGATGAGGGAGCGGGGCCGGTGGTACGCGCCGGTCGGCGCCGACGTCGAGCGATGGGCCGACCTGTTCGCGCAGATCGTGGCCGAGTTCGGCACCGACGTCAGCGGCTACGAGGTGTGGAACGAGCCGAACATCGATGAGTTCTGGGCGCAGGGTCCCGATCCGGACGAGTACGCCGACCTGCTCAAGGCCGTCTGGACCGCCACCGAGCGGGTCGACCCGGCCGTGACGTTGGTCGGCGGGGTGCTCAGCAACAACGACCTGGGCTACATGAGCCGGCTCAGCGCCGCGCTGGCGGAGCGCGGCGGGAACGCTCAGAACCGCTTCTTCTACGACGTGCTGGGCGTCCACCCCTATGCCGGCGAGCGCGGGGAGGGCTTCGACCCGGAGGAGCCGGCGGGCACGCGGGACGTACGCGGCGAGTGGGGCGTCAAGGACATGACCCTCCGCGGCGTGGAGCGTCTCCGCGAGCAGGTCGCCGAGGACGAGGGCATCGAGCGCGACGTCCTGATCGGCGAGTTCGGCTACTCCACCACCCGCGGCGCCTGGTACCACGTGCCCGAGCCGTTCCGGGCGGCCTACCTGGCGAACGCGCTGCGGATCGCCGTCGGCTGGGAGTGGCTGCAGGGCTTCACCGTCTACCTCTGGGAGGACGATCCCGACGACGGGTTCTCCATCGTGGGCACCCCCAGCGAACAGGCCCTCGAACGGGCGGCGACAGCACTGCAGGAGTGAAGGCGACCCGGCACCCCATAGGCTGCGCGGAATGGGTACGGAGCGGGCCGTCGTACGCGACCACGACGGCCTGGACTCCCTCGCCGACGAGTGGCAGGCTCTGTACGCCGACGCGCCGTCGGCCACCCCGTTCCAGTCGCATGACTGGGTCAGTGCCTGGGCGCGCGCCTACATCCCCCCGGGGCGGCTGCGGGTCGGCGTCGTCCGGCGGGCCGGCAGGCTGGTGGCGGCGGCGCCGCTGTACCTCGACCGCCGGGGCCCCTGGCCCGTCCTCGCGCCGCTGGGCCACCGGATCTCCGACTTCTCCGACGTGCTCGTGGCCGACGACGCCGCAGCGGGAGCGCTCGTCGATGCTCTCCTGGACGAGCCGGGCTGGCGGGTGGTCGACCTGCCCGAGGTGCGTCCCGACGCCGCCGCCCTCGCATGGTCGGCCCGGTGGCCCGGGCGGGTGACGCGGCTCGCGAGCTCGATGTCCCTGGAGCTGTCGGCCGGATCGATGGAGGACGTGCTCGCCCGGCTGCCCGCGCGCAGCGCCAAGGTCGTGCGGCGGAAGCTGCGCAAGGCCGACGAGCTGGGGATTGAGGTCGAGGACGTCCCGGTCCAGCGGGTGCGGCCCGCGGTCGCGGACATGCTCCGCCTCCACCAGGAGCAGTGGCGGAGCCGCGGCATGACCCCCGAGCACGGCACCGCCCCGTTCGCCGCGCACCTCACGGAGGCGATGCACGGGATGGTGGCGGCGGGCCAGGCCCGGGTCGTCGAATTTCGGCTGGGGGGCGACCTGGTGGCCAGCCAGCTCTACGTGGTCGGGCCGGGGCTGGTGGGTGCCTACCTCGCGGGGATCGCCCCCCAGCTCCGGGAGGTGGCCGACGTCGCCGCCCTGATGCTGCGCGAAGACCTCCGGGTGGCGACGTCGCTGGGCGTCCCGCGGTGCTCGATGATGCGCGGCACGGAGGAGTACAAGTTCCGCTGGCGCCCCGACGTCGTGGCCCACCAGCGGCTGGTGCTCGCCCGGCCGGGACGCTCCGGCGGGGCAGGCTTCGTGCAGGCCGCCGCCGCCAGGCAGGCCGCGGCGGGCTGGGCGAGGGCGCGTGCGCCGTGGCTGCGCGATCTCGTCAGCCGGCCGACCGCCATCGGGTCATGGACACGAGCAACACGGCCGACACCGCCAGCACCATGCCCATGACCACCAGGACGGCCGTTCCGTCCACGAGCAGCAGGGTGCCGGTCAGCAGCGCGGCCCGGCCGGCGTCCCAGGCGAGGCGGGCGCCGTCCCGGCCCAGGAAGCTGGGCAGCCGGTTGACCAGGGTGCCGGCCAGCAGCGAGCCCCAGTACAGGACGGTCGCGGCGGCGACGGGCAGGAACCACGCCGCGGTGAGCCCGCTGCCGGTCGCATAGAGGGCCATCCCCAGGCCGCTGACGACGGCGACGACGGCGAATCCGGCGCCGAGCAGGAAGCCGGCGCGACGAGCAGCCGCGTAGTCACCGGCGTCCCGTTCACGCACCGACCGGCTCTGCCGCATCTCCAGCGGCGGCGCGACCAGCGCCATGAGGACGGTGGCGAAACCACCGCACATCCGGGAGACGATGGCCCACGGTTCCGCGGCGCTCCCGAGACCGGGCAGCACGAGCCCCGGCACGAGGGTCGTCCAGCCGTTGGCCAGGCTGGCGGCCGACGGCCGCACCGAACGACGCAGGTAGGCGCGCCGCAGGCGGCGCCGTGCCTGCGCTCCCATCGGCCGCAGCGGAGGACCCCAGTGGGAACGTCGAGGGACGAGCGCCAGCGCCGCGGCGAGGTAGGCCATGCCGGTGCCGTAGGTCAGCGACAACGGCCCGAGGTCGGCCAGCCCGGCCACGAGAGCGGCGGTGAGCACGGCCAGCCCGTAATACAGGCGGGCCAGGCCGATGCCCGTGACGTCGCCGGCCCGGACCAGGCGGGTGACCACCACGGAGTAGAGGCCCCAGGTCGCGGTCAGGACGGCGGCGCCGCTGAACGCGCCCGGGCGCAGCCCCAGGGTGCCCTCCAGCGGGGTGAGCGCCAGCGCGCCCGCGGAGACGACGGCGAGGGTGCCGAGCGAGGCGACGGTGGCGACCCTGGCCGTCCGCGGCCCGCGGATCACCGGGAACAGGAACGGGAAGGCGAGCATGCCCGGGTTCACCAGCAGCCCGGCCACCGCGGAGGTGAACACCAGGAGGAGGACCTGCTCGGTCTCGCGCAGCAGGATGGGCACGAGCATCGCGGCGAGGGTCAGGACCTGGCCGGACACGCCGAGGGACAGGAACGGCCCTGCCCGGCGCCACAGCCGGAGCACGCGACCGGCCGGTCGGCGGGTGAGCTGCTCCTCGTCCGCGGTCAAGCGAGGGTGACCGAGATCCGTCGCGCCAGGACCTCGATCCCCGGCCCGCTGAGCACGTCGTCGTGGTCGCCCGGCACCTCGGTGACCAGCAGGTGCGGCGCGGCGCGGCGCCAGGCGCCGAGGGTGTTGCCGACGAACGGCAGGCGGCGCTGCGCCAAGTAGTAGGTCACCGGGCCGTCGTACGGCGAGAGCCGGTGCGCGTCGAAGACCTCGGCCGACCTGTCGAAGGCGAGCTGCTCGGCGTCCTGGGACCGGTCGCGGTTCTCGCGCAGGTAGGTCCGCAGGGCCTGCGGCCCGGCCGGGGACAGCGCCGTCCGCAGGCGCTTGGCCAGCAGGGCGGCGCGCTGCGCCCGGGCCTCACCCCGCGTGAAGGAGCCCGTGGGCGGCTGGACGTCGATCAGGCCCAGGTAGCTCACGGTCTCGCCGGCGGCCCGCAGCCGCACCGCGACCTCGTAGGCGACCAGCCCGCCGAACGAGTAGCCGGCCAGGCTGTAGGGGCCGCTCGGCTGGGCGTCGCGCAGCAGCACCAGCGCGGCGTCGGCGACCTCCGCGATCGTGCGCCGGCGACCATCGGCGGCGGCCAGCTCCGGCTGGAGACCCCTGACCGGTCGTTCGGTGGCGAGCCCCTGGATCAGCGAGTGGTAGGAGTTCAGCTGCCCCCAGAGATCGGTGACCACGAACAGCGGACGACCGGTCCCCGGCCGCAGCACCGGTGCGCGTTCGGTGCCCGCCAACCGTCGCGCGGCGATCGCTTCGGCGACCCCGTACAGCGTGGGGCGCTCGTACAGGTCGCTCACCGGCACGTCCACACCGAGCTCGAGCCACACCCGGCGGAGCAGCTGCATCGCCTGCCGGGAGGTGCCGCCGATGTCGGCGAACTCGTCGTCGGGGCGGATGTCGGAGACGCCGAGCACCTCCGACCACAGGCGGGCCAGCTCGGGCAGCAGCCGGTCGACGTCCTCGGGATCGGCCGGCCCGGGAACCGCGCCCAGGACGACGGGCGCCCGGAGGGGAGCGGCGGTTGCCGCCGGGCCTCCGACCGGTGCATCGCTCGCTGCGGCCGCACGGATGGCGTCGAGGACGTCGGGGTTCTTCAGGGCGTCGCGGTTGCGCGCCGCCTCCCCGTTCACGGCACTGCGGGCGGCGGCCTCGGAGCGTTTCCCGTTGTGGGTGAGCGGCAACCCCGGCACCGCACGCACCAGCGCCGGGACGTGGGCCGCGGACGCCTCCCGCCGGAGGGTGCGCCGGATCGTGCGCTCGAGGTCGCCGTCCAGTTCCGTGCCCGGCCGGAGGACGACCAGCAGCACCATCCGCGTCTGGCCGGGTCGGCCGGGGTCGCGCTGCTCGACGGCCATGGAGTCGGCGATCTCGGGCACCGCGCGCAGCGCTGTGTAGATCTCGCTCGGCCCGATACGCACGCCGTCGATGTTCAGGACGCCGTCGGAGCGGCCGTGCATGCGGGTGGACCCGTCCGCATCGATGTCGACGAGGTCGCCGTGGGTCCACATGCCCGAGTGGTCGGCGAAGTAGGCAGCGTGGAACCGGCTCCCGTCGGGATCGCGCAGGAAGCCCACGGGACGGGACGGGAACGGCCGTCGGCAGACCAGCTCGCCGATCCGGCCGACCACCTCCGCGCCGTCCGCGTCGACGGCGGCGACGTCGAGCCCCAGGCTGCGCGACTGGCAGCGACCCGGCCGGACCGGCAGCTCGGGGTGGCCGAGGACGAAGCAGCCGATGATGTCCGTGCCACCCGAGATCGACTGCACCGGCACGTCGCCGACGGCGTCGGCCACCCAACGGAACTGCCAGTCGTGCAGGACGGCACCGGTGGAGAGCACCGCCCGCAGCCGGGAGAGGTCCACCGCATCCCTCGGCCGGTAGCCCTGCTCCTGGCAGAGCTGCAGGTACGCGGGGCTGGTGCCGAACACGGTGACGCCGTGGCCGGCCACCAGCTCCCAGAGGGTTTCCGGTCCCAGCAGCGGGCCGTCGTTGACGACGACGTGCGCACCCACGGCCAGCGCCGAGAGCTGCCAGTTCCACATCATCCAGGCGGTCGTGGTGTGGAAGTAGAGGGTGTCCTCGGGCCGCAGGTCACCGTGCAGCCGATGCTCCTTGACGTGCTCCAGCAGCGTGCCCCCGGCGCCGTGCACCATGGCCTTCGGTGGGCCGGTGGTGCCCGAGGAGAACATCACGAACAGCGGGTGGTCGAAGGGCAGCCGGGGCCACTCGACGCGGGCACCGGGGTCCGTGGCGGAGACCAGGTCGGCGAGCCGCTGCGGCGGCAGCGGCAGGTCCGCGGGGAGGGCGCCGTCGTCGAGCAGGAGCAGCCGGCGCAGCGTGGGCAGCCCGGCGACCAGCGCGCGCAGCGTGTCGTCGGTCATGCCGGTGCGGTCGAGGAGCAGGACGACCGGGTCCACCTGCTCGAACCGGCCGCGCAGTGCGGCGGCGCCCATGTCCGGGGTCGCAGTCGACAGCGTGGCACCGAGTGCCGCGACGGCGAGGGCCGCCACCGCCACCTGGGCGGTGTTCGGGGCGATGGCGACCACGCGGTCGCCGACGCGGACGCCGTCGGCTGCCAGCGCGGCCGCCGTCCGCTCGACCGCGGCCCGCAGCGCGCGGCGGCCGAGGTGCTCCGCCGGCCGGTCGGTGTGCACGGCGGTCAGCGCGGGAGCGTCGTCGTCCACGCCGGGCAGCGGGCGCAGCAGTGCCTCGGCGTAGTTCAGGCGGACGTCGGGGAAGAAGCGGGCGGTCTCGACGTCGGTCCCCTCCAGCACTGGCTCCGCCGAACCGGACCACGGCAGCTCCGACCAGTGCAGCAGCTCGCGCCAGAACAGCTCCGGCTGGGTGACCGAGAACTCGTACAGGCGGGCGGGGTCGGTCAGGTCGGTGCCGGACGCCGCCGAGCAGCGGTCCCGGAAGCCGGCCAGCTGGGGTGCACGGGTGAGGGTCATGCCGTCGCCTCTCGCCACCGGAACGTGCTGGGGCGGACCGCCCCGGTCTGCCATCCTGGGCGGTGCCGGCCGTCGAGCGAAGACGTGGCCACGCTGGCGACCCGGTCCGATGGTGCCGGTACGGCGCGGACGGTCCAGCGGCTGACCTCGCCGCCGCCCGGTCCGACCGGCGTGCGCAGCCGCGCCGGCCCGCCGCCGAGCCCGGTGCCCAGGCCCTTGAGGACGGCCTCCTTCTGCGTCCAGCACCGGGTCAGCGCCGTCGGACGTGCCTCGACGGGCAGGGCGGTGAGCTCGGCCCGCTCATCGGGGTGCAGCCAGCCCTCGTCGAGGACGGCCGGATCCCAGGGGGCGATGGTCTCGACGTCGACGCCGACCCGCAGGCCGGTCGCGAGGGCGACCAGCCCCAGTGCGCCGTCGGCCGAGCAGCTGACGTCCAGGCTGGTCCCGGGCAGCTCCGGCCGGCCGGCCGGGGTCGTGGTCACCGGCGCCTCCTGGGCGGGAACGCCGAGTTCGGCGGCGAGCAGGCTGCGCAGGGCTGCCCGTAGGAGCACCCGCCGGCGGTGCACGGCCGGCACGCCGCGACGGGCCCGGCTCCGCTCACCGTCGGTGAGCAGGCCTTCGGCGTACGCCACGACCCCGTCGTCCGCGCGCAGGTCGACCCACCACAGGCGCGGACCGGGCACTGCTGAGCCGCCGGCGGGCTGGCACGTCACCGGCTCATCGTCACACTGGGGGGCGTCCGGTGGGTATGCCTGTCCGCCGGTCGGGCATCTCCGTGACGGAGCAGCCACTAGCCTCGCGCCATGATCGTCGTTCCCGGCCGGCGCCGGTGACCCGCGGCCGACCGGGCGGCCGGGGGCGGGGACGTGCCGTGCTCCTGACCGCGCACCACCTCTCCGCGGAGGTCGTCGAGGCGTGGCGGGGGCTCGTCGAGAGGGCCGTCGAGCCCAATCCCTTCGCCGAGCCGGAGGTGGTGCTGCCGGCGCTCCGGCACCTGGCCGGGCGGGGCCGGGCCGGGCTGCTCGCGGTGCGAGAGGGGAACCGGCTGACCGCCGTGCTGCCGGTTCGCTGGCCGGTCGTCGTGCCGCTGCCCGGTGGCCTGCGGATGCCCGTGCCGCTCCTCCAGGCCTGGGTCGAGCCGTTCCAGCCGCTGGGCGTCCCGCTGCTGGACCGCGACGATCCCGTGCGCGCGGCGGCCGCCCTGCTGCGGGCGCCGGCGGCGGTGCCCGCTCCGCTCCTGCTCCTGCGCTACTTCCCCGAGGGCGGGCCCGCGGCGGCTGCTCTCGACGCGGCCCTGGCCGAGCGCGGTCGGGCGGCGGTCCGCCTGAAGACCTACGAACGGGCGCTGTGGGAGCGGGAGGGGGCGGCGGTGCCCAGCCGCAATCGGCGGAACCGCTACAACCGGCTGCGCCGCCAGCGGGAAGCCATGGCAGACGCGCTGGGCCCGGTGCGCGTGGTCGACCGGGCCGACGACCCGGCGGCGATCGAGGAGTTCGTCGTCCTCGAGGCTGCGGGGTGGAAGGGGCGCGAAGGGACGGCGATCGCCTGCCGGGACGAGCACGTCGCCTGGTTCCGCGAGACCTGCGACCGGCTGCGGGCTGCCGGTCGGCTCGAGGTCCTGGCCGTGGAGGCCGGAGGGCGGACCGCCGCCATGTGGGTGGACTTCGACGCCGGTGAAGGATCGCTGCACCTGAAGTCCGCCTACGACGAGGCCCTCGGCGAGCACCGCCCAGGCGAGCAGCTGCTCCTGCACTGCGTCGACGAAGGCGGCGACAGCCGCTACGCCTGGCGCGACTCGGCCACCGTCCCGGACAACACGCTGTTCAACCAGCTGTGGTCCGGTCGGCGAACCCTCTCCACCGTGCTGGTGCCGCTACACGGTCCGCTCGGCTCCACCGCGCTGACCGGGGCGCGGTGGCTGCAGCGGCTACGGGCCCGCCGAACCGGCTGACCGCGCGACCAGCCGCTCGTGCAGGTCGTCGATCCGGGCGGCCACCGAGCGGATGTCGAACGCCGCGAGCTCGCCGGGGCACGCGCGTCGAGCATCGGTTGCTATGCCGGCGAGCGCTGCGGCCAGGTCGTCGTCTGGACCGATCCGCACCGCCCCGGGCAGCTCGGCTCGGAGCTCGTCGAGGGCCGGGCAGCGGCGGAAGACCACCGGCAGCCCGGCGGCCAGCCCCTCCAGGACAGCCAGGCCGAAGGTCTCGTAGCGGGAGGGCGACGCCAGCACGTCCATCGCCGACAGGGCCGGGGCTACCGGACGCTCGCCGGCCAGGTGGACGAAGCGCGTCACGCCCAGGTCGGCGGCCAGCTTGGCGAGCGACGCCCGCTCCGGCCCCTCGCCCACGATCAGCAGCTGGGTGGCAGGGCCGAGACAGGGGACCAGCGACCGGATCAGCTCGTCGAACCGCTTGCCCGGGTGCAGGCGGCCGACCGCGCCGACCAGCCGGGCGCCGTCCGGCACGCCCAGCTCGGCCCGCACCGCGGCCCGCCGGGCAGGGTCGAAGGCCAGCGCGTCGAGGTCCAGGCCGTTGGGCACGGTGACGACCCGCTCGGGGGCGACCCCCCAGCGGAGCAGGTTGTCCCGGGTGGCACCCGAGACCGCGATCGTGGCCCTGCCCAGCCGTTCGGTGGCCAGGTAGAGGAGGCGGACGCCGCGACTCGCCGTCCTGCCCTCGAGCTGGTCGTCGAGCAGCGAGTGCTCGGTGGCGACCACCGCGCGCACGTCGGCCAGCCGGGCGGCCACCCGGCCGTACAGGCACGCCCGGTAGAGGTGGGTGTGGACGACGTCGAAGCGACCGCGCCGGGTCAGCCGGGCGAGCCGCAGGACCGCGCCGACCTCGGTGTTGCTGCGCATGCCCAGGTCGTGCACCGGCACGCCGTCCGAGCGCAGCTGCTCCGCGACCGAGCCGGCGTTGTACAGCGCCACCACCTCCGCGTCGTGCCGGCTGTGCCGCAGCAGGAGCCGGAGCTGGTTCTCTGCACCGCCCGCGGCCAGGCCGGTGATGACGTGCAGGACCCTCATCGCACGCGGGCGCGGGCGACCAGATGGCGGACGAGCTTGGCGGCCAGCCGCGGGCCGGTGTCCCGCTGACCCACGTAGAAACGGGGGAGGGTGTGCCGGTCCCCGACGGAGTAGTCGCGCGTCACGCAGGCGTGGTCGTAGCCGGCGTCGCGGGCGGCGTCCGCGGCGGCGGCGTCGACGTCGCCGTACGGGTAGCAGAAGCCGTGCACCGGCGCGCCCAGCACGTCCTCGAGCGTCGCCCGGCTGCCGGCGACCTCAGCACGCAGCGCCGCCGCGTCGAGCCCGGACAGGTGGGCGTGGGTGGCGGAGTGACTGCCCACCTCGTGCCCGGCAGCAGCGACGCGGCGCACCTGGTCGGCGTCCATCAGCGGCAGGCGGGGGCCCTCGTCCCAGTCGTTCTCGCCACCCAGCCGATCGGTGACGACGTAGACGGTGCCGGTCATGCCGTGCCGGTCGAGCACGGGCACTGCGTACTCGAGGAAGTCGAGGTAGCCGTCGTCGAAGGTCAGCGCGACCAGGCCGGCGCCCTCGCCCCGGTCGCGAGCGGCGACGAGTTCAGCGAGGGAGACTCCGCGCAGGCGCAGCCGGCGCAGCGCCCGCAACTGGGCGCCGAGCCGGTGGGGGTGCACGCGCAGCAGATGCGGATCAGGCGTCGTGGCAGGACTGATCGAGTGGTACATCAGCACCGGCGGCAGGGGGCGCGGCGCGGCTCGGCGCTGTCCGTCGTCCCCCATAACTGCCTTTCCGCTCGGTCGGCCCGTCACCGTAGTGGACGGCCTCGATCGACGGCGGGGCGTCAGAAACCGGGGCGCACCTCTCCGCAGCGGCAGCGGTACAGCGACCCACCGCTGAACGCGTCGTCCCCGACCCTGCGGAACCAGTGCAGGTGCCGATGCCGGGAACGGCGCGCCTCGGCGCCGAGGACGGGCTGCAGGCCGATCCACACGGCGAATCCTCCCGGTACTCGGGCTGTCTCCTCGCGGGGCTCGGGCTACCCACAGGCGTCCCTGTCTACCCTCCTGCGCTCCGGCGGTCGCCGGTCAGCGCTGCGGGCCGCCGTCGGTCACGCGTCGAGGTGGACGACGACGCCCTCCTCCGGAGTCCACTCGATCCAACCGAACTGGAACTCCTGCACAGTGCCGCCCAGGCTCTCCTACTCGGGTGAGGTCGGGTAGCCCAGCTCGGAGTTCTCTCAGCCCATCGAGGCCCAGACGTCCCGGAACTCGCTGGTGACCGCGTACGCGCCGGTGGCGGGCGAGAAGTAGATCGAGCCGTCCTCGAAGTGGTTGAAGCGACCGATGCCGTCGGGCGTGGGCAGTTCGCTGGTCACCGGGTAGCCCAGGGGGCCGGCTTCCCAACCGTTCGAGCTGTAGGTCTGCCAAATGGCTCCCCACACCGCGTGGGCGCCGGTGGACGTCGTCCAGTAGATGGCTCCGCCACGGCTGAAGGTGTTGTACCGGCCGCGGCCGTCCGGGGTCGCAAATTCGCTGGTCGTCGGGTAGGCGATCGCACTCCGTTCCCAGCCCAGGGCGGCGTACCGCTGCTGGATTGCGCCCCACACCGCGTGGGCACCGGTCCAGGGCGTCCAGTAGACGAGCCCGCGCTGGAAGACCTGGACACGGCCCACGCGGTCGGGCGTGACGAGCTCATCGGTCGTGGGGTAGCCGAGCTGGCCGGCCTCCCAGCCGAGCGAGCCCCACCGCCCGAGGATCGCGCCCCACACGGCGTGGGCCCCGGTCCACGGCGTCCAGTAGATCGAGCCGCCACCGAAGACGGTGAACCGCCCGAACCGGTCCGGCATCGCGAGCTCGTCGGAGAAGGGGTAGTTGAGCCGCCCGTTCGGGCCGCCGTGCGCCCGGTAGTGGTCGAGGATCGCGCCCTGCACCGTGTAGGTGATGTAGTTCGGGCTCGTCCAGCGGAACGTGTCGGCCTGCGCGGCGGACGCGCCGCCGAGGCCGACCACCGCGGCGACGGCGGCGGTGACGAGGGCTGCGGCCGCGCGACGAGGCGGTCGGGTGCTGCGGGACATGCGGGTTCCTCCCGGGGACGGGCAGGGTGGTCGTCGCTGATCGGCGTCACATCGGCGCCGGCGTGGCTACTCCTCCACGTAGGCCGTCGCGCCCTCGCCCGGGTACCACTCGATCCAGCCGAACTCGAAGTCCTGCCCGCGGCCGCCGTCCTCCAGCGCGTACTCCGGCGACGCCGGGAAGCCGAGCTCCGAGTTCTCCCAGCCCATGTCCGCCCACGCCATGCGGATGTGGCCGCTGATCACGTGCGCGCCGGTCTGCGGTGCCCAGTAGATGGACCCGTTGCCCTCGAAGTGGTTGTAGCGCCCGATCCGGCTCGGCGTGCGCATCTCACTGGTCAGCGGGTAGCCGAGCGCGCCGCGCTCCCAGCCCTGCTGGGCGTAGACCACGGAGATCGCGCCCCACACCGCGTTCGCACCGGTCCACGGCGTCCAGTAGATGTTCCCCCACTGGAAGGCGGAGTACCGGCCGCGGCCGTCGGGGGTGGCGAGCTCGTCGGTCATCGGGTAGCCCAGCCCGCTGGTCTCCCACCCGAGCGAGGCGTATCGCTGGTAGATCGCGCCGCGCACCGCCTTCGGACCGGTCTGCGGCCGCCAGTAGATGGCCCCGTGCTGGAAGGCGTTGAGGCGCCCGACGCCGTCCGGCGTCGTCAGCTCGCTGCTGGTCGGGTAGCCGAGGGGCCGGTCTCCCAACCCTGCAGGCTTTACCAGGACCAGATCTGACCCCAGACGCCGTGCGCACCGGTGCGGGGCGTCCAGTAGATGCCGCCTCGGTTGAAGAGGTTGAACCGGCCGATGCCGTGGGGGGGTGCCACGTTCGCTGGTCACCGGGAGGCCGAGCGCGCTGCCCGGCCCGCCGAGCGCCTTGTGGGTGCCGAGGATCGCGCCGCCGACCTGCTGGGGGCCCCACGGCGTGTGGTACGTGTCGGCCTGCGCGGCGGAGGCGCCGCCGAGGCCGATCACCGCGGCGACGGCGGCGGTGACGAGGGCTGCGGCCGCGCGACGGCGCGGACGGGTGCTGCGGGACATGCGGGGTCCTTCCGAGGACGGTCAGGTTCGGCCGTCGACGGGAGCGAAAGGCGCGCGCGGCCCGGATGTGGGCCGCGGAGAAGCTAACCGCCGCGCGGTGGCTGCGGTAGCCCTCGCGCACCTGCTTTCTCGCAGCTCAGCGCACGAGTGCACAGACGTCACATCGGCGCTGGGTGCTCAGCCGATCCAGGTCAGCAGCTCGTTGGCGCTCTTCGTGTTGATGACGCGGTTGGGCTCGACGCCGCACTCGATCGCCCGCTCGACGCCGTTGTACTGCCAGTCCAGCTGACCGGGGGCGTGCGCGTCGGTGTCGATGGCGAACTCCGCGCCGAGCTCGTTCGCCAGGGTGAGCAACCGGCGCGGGGGGTCCAGCCGCTCGGGGCGGGAGTTGATCTCGACCGCGGTGCCGAACTCCACGCAGGCGCCGAACACGGCCTCGGCGTCGAACTCGCTCTCCGGCCGCGGCTTCTGGGTGCCGTCGCGCTGCCGGCGGCCGATGACCAGCCGGCCGGTGCAGTGGCCGAGGACATCGGTGTGCGGGTTGGCGATCGCGGTGAGCATCCGCTCGGTCATCTGCGCCTTCGGAGCCCGCAACTCGGAGTGCACGCTGGCGACGACGACGTCGAGCCGGCCGAGCAGCTCGTCGGTCTGGTCGAGGCTGCCGTCGACGTTGATGTCGACCTCGATGCCGGTGAGGATCCGGAACGGCGCGAGCTCCCCGTTGAGCTCGGCGACCACGTCGAGCTGCTTCTCCAGCCGCGCCGCGCTCAGCCCGTTGGCCACGGTGAGCCGCGGGGAGTGGTCGGTGAGCGCCAGGTACTCGTGCCCCAGCGCGATCGTGGCCTCGGCCATCTCCCGGATCGGACTGCCGCCGTCGGACCAGTCGGAGTGGCTGTGCAGGTCACCCTTGAGCTGCGCTCGGAACGCGGCGACGTCGTCGGCCATCGGGACGAGCTCGGCGAGCTCCTGCTCGAGCTTCGCCAGGTACTCGGGCACCTCGCCCTTGTGCGCCTGGACGACGACGGCGGCGGTCTTGGGCCCCACGCCCTTGAGGTCCTTGAGCGTGTTCGTGCGGATCTTCAGGTCGAGGGCGTCCTCGTCGAGCCCGTCGACGACGGCGGCCGCGGTGCGGAACGCCTGCACCCGGTAGCTGGGCTCGCGGGCGCGCTCCAGGAGGAAGGCGATCCTCCGGAGCGCGGCCGCCGGCGTCAGGGGTGCGCTCAGCTGCGGACCTTCTTCATCTTCTTCTCGGCCTTCTTCTGCGCCTTGGCCGCGCGCTTCTGGGCGTTCTCGATGCTCTTCTCGGTGGCGTCGGCGGCCTTCTTCGCGGCCCGCCGGGCCCGGTAGCCGACCGACGGCTTGCCCTCGGTGTCGACGGCGGCCAGCAGCAGCGCGCCCACCAGGCCGACGTTCTTCAGGAACTGGATGCGCTGCTGCCCGCGCTGCTGGGGGTCGTCGAACGTCCAGAACGGGTGGCCGGCCAGCGTCGTCGGCACCATGGAACCGGTCAGCAGCAGGGCCGACAGCCGCGGCATCCTGCCCAGGCCCAGCAGCGCGCCACCGCCGACCATGACGCCGGCGTTGATCCGCACCCACTGCTCGGCGTCGCGGGGCAGCGTCACGGGCAGCACGTCCTCCGCGGCGCCGCCGACCTTCTCCACGAGCGGCTTCGCGAGCTCCACCCGCTTGCCGGGGTTGCGCAGCGCGTCGACGCCCAGGACCACGAACGGCGCGGCGAGCAGGGGCCGGGCGATCCGGCGGACCAGCATGGTGACCTTCTTTCCCTCTGTCGTTCCTGGTTGCTGGCGCCGACGGTAGTGATCACCGGCGGCATCCGCCCCTCGAGTAGGGGCCAAAAGCACGCTTTCGGCCCCTACTCCTGACCTCGAGTAGGGGCCACAAGCACGCTTTTGGCCCCTACTGGGGGTGGCGGCAGTAGACGGTCAGTGGCGTGCTGCGCTGGCCGAACCTGAACTCGGTGGCCGGCTCGCCCATCTCGCCGTCGTAGGCCACCCGCTGCGGTCCCGACAGCGAGCGGACCGTCAGCTCGCGGGCCTGGAACTTGCCGTAGCTGCGGCTGTGCTCGCTGACGCCGAGCAGCGTGGCCAGCACCGCGCGGGTGCGGCCGAAGCGCAGGTCGGCGCGCAGCCACTGGACGTCGAGCAGCCCGTCCTCCAGCCGCGGCCGCCACGCGGGCGCGAGGCCGCGCGGGGTGTACACGCCGTTGCCGACGAAGAGGATCCAGGCGCGCAACGGCCGCCCGTCGACGGTGAGCTCCAGCGGTGATCCGCTGCGGAGCACCTGCGCGGCGGCCACTGTGAGCGCCAGCCACTTGCCGAGCCGGGGGCTGAGCCGGTCGCGGCGGCGGACCATCTCCGGATACGCGCCGAGGCTGGAGGTGTTGAGGAACGGCGTCCCGTTGACCTCGGCGACGTCCACGGTCACCGCCTCCCCGGCGAGGACGGCGTCGACGGCGTCCTGCGGGGTGAGCAGCCCGACGTCGCGGGCGAAGTGGTTGAGCGTGCCGGCGGGGATGACCGCCAGCGGCAGGCCGTGCTCGAGCGCCACCGCCGCGGCCGCCGCCACGCTGCCGTCGCCGCCGGCCACGCCCAGCGCTCTCGCGCCGTCGCGGGCGGCGGGTTCGAGGAGGTCCTCGACGCAGGTGTCGGGGGTGAGCTCGAGGACCTGCGCGCGGGGGAGGAGGCGGCAGATCTCGGCGGCGGGGTCGTAGGTGTCCGGGCCGGAGAGCGGGTTCACCACGACCGCCAGCCCCTCGCCGTCGGGCAGCGCCGGGGCCTGCGACGACGGCCGCACCCGGGCCGGCTGGGTCGGCCGCACCGGCCACCAGTGCTGGCTGGCCGCGGCCACTCCGGCGCCGACGGCGAACCCGGCGACGACGTCGCCGGGGAAGTGCACGCCGACGTGCACCCGTGAATAGCCGACCGCGAGCCCGACCGGGGCCAGGGCGGCCCCGACCGGGAGCGACTCCATGGCCACGCCGGTGACGAAGGCGGCGGCGGAGGCGGAGTGCCCGCTGGGGAAGGACGACGTCGTGGGCGAGCGGCGCAGCAGCCGCTCCGGACGCCCGCTGTGCTCGGGACGGCCGCGGCGGAACAGCGACTTGAGCACGACGTTGACGACCGCGCTGGTGACGGCCATCGCGCCGAGGCCGCGGACCGCGCCGCGGCGCAGCGCTCCGCGCCGGGTGGCCAGCAGGGCGCCGATGACCAGCCAGAGCCGGCCGTGGTTCGCCGAGCGCGTGAGCCGGCGCAGCCAGCGGTCGGCAGGGGAGCTGGGCAGCCCGCCGACGAGCGCGTGCAGCCGGACGTCGAGGTTCCTGCGCGCGGGGCCGGGCACGGAACGGGACGCTAGTTCAGCGCAGCCCCCGGCGCCGTCGCGGAGCTCGGGGTCGGTCAGACGGTGGCGGGCTGCGTGGCGGGTCGGGCGTTGGGCAGCGCGGGCACCCGGCGGCGGTGCTGCACGGAGCCGCGGTACTCGTAGGTGCGCCGGCCGGAGCGGTCGAACTGCTCGAACGGCCCGACGACGCGCAGCGTCGACCAGTCGGCGATCAGCGTGTCACCGGCCTCGCGGAGCTGCCGGGCCAGCGCCTCGCGGAGTGCCGCGGTCGCCATGGAGAGGTGGGCGAACGGCAGCGCCGTCGCCGTCCGGTGTCTGTCCATGCGCTGCGGATCGGCGTCTGAGCTGCATGGATGTATCCACTCCACCGACCGCTTCACCCGAAAGGGTGGCTACTGCTGCGGGCCCGCCGCGGCGAGGGCGAGCGCGACCAGGTCGGCGATGCGCTGCTGGCCCGCCGCGGTGGGATGGACGAGGTCCGGCTGCAGTTCGATGCCGGCGCCGATCAGCGGCAGGTACGGGCGCCCGGCGTCGTCGGCGGCGCTGCGGAGCGCGTCGTCGACCGTCCGGAGGTCCGCCGGGTCCGCGCCCGGGAGGTTCGGCGGGCCGACGAGCAGCACGGTGGGCACGTCCTCGAGCTCGGCGAGGAGGTCTCCGGCGGCAGCGGCGACGTCGTCCGGACGGCCGGCCAGCACGTCGTTGACCCCGCCCTGGACGACGACGGTGTCGGCGTCGATCCAGTCGTCGTCGACGCGCTCGCCGTAGGTGACGTCGTCCCCGGGGCAGAAGCCGCGGGTGGTGAACCCGGTGGAGCCGACACCGTCGACGACCACCGAGACGTCCAGGCGCGAGGTGAGCGCGGCAGGCCACGCGGCCTCCGGCCCGGACAGCCCGCTGCCGAGGGTGTACGAGTCGCCGAGGGCGGCGACGGTGCGGCTGCCCTGGCCGAACGGCTCGCCCATGAGGCGGGTGCGGTCCTCGAGCAGCGGGCCGCAGTCGAACCCGTCGTCGCGGCCGAGCCAGACGGCGAACCCGGCACCGGCGGCGGCGACGACCAGGCCGACGGCGAGCCAGCGCCGTCCCCGTTCTTCCCCCACTGCGCCCCCCCTTTCCGTGACGATCAGGTCACCTGATCGTGCGGCGTCCTCCCTCGCGGTCCACCACGAGGGAGGACGCTCGATGATCAGGTGAGCTGATCGTCGCCGCCCCCGCTAGTTGTACTGACCACGGAC
>NZ_LWUA01000125.1 GCF_005222955.1 Blastococcus sp. CCUG 61487
CGCGCCGGGCGCCGGTGCAGCACGATCGTCGGGCCGGCCGCGACCGTCGCGCCGCTCTGGGAGCTCCTGGCCCCGTACTGGGGCCCGCCGCGCGACCACCGTCCCCGCCAGCCGCTGCTGGCCATCGACGGCCCGCCCGCCGTCGCCCCCGAGCCGCGGGTGCGCCCGGTCCGCGCCGAGGACCTGGAGACCCTGCTCCCGGCGGCGGTCGCGATGTTCACCGAGGAGGTCGGCGTCAGCCCGCTGCGGCTCGACGGCGGGGTGAGCTACCGGGCGCGGCTGGCCGACCTGGTCCGCACCGGCCGGTCCCTGGCCTGGATCGAGGACGGCCGGGTGCTGTTCAAGGCTGAGATCGGCGCGGTCAGCCGCGCCGCCTGCCAGGTGCAGGGCGTGTGGGTGGCCCCGGAGTGCCGGGGACAGGGGATCGGCGCGGCCGGCACCGCCGCCGTCGTGGAGTACGCCCGTTCGGCCATCGCCCCCCTGGTGAGCCTGTACGTCAACGACTTCAACACCGCCGCGCGCGCCGCCTACCGGCGCGTGGGTTTCCGCGAGGTCGGGCTCTTCGCCAGCGTGCTCTTCTGACGCGGTCCCCGGCGTCTGACAGGGTGACCGCCGTGCGCGTGCGAACCCGTTCCGCCCTGCTCACCACCCTCCTGCTCGCGGTGCCGGTCCTCGGCGCGTGCTCCGGCGGGAACGACGACGAGGTCCGGGACGCCGCCGAGCAGTTCCTCGCGGACTGGGCCGCCGGCGAGCTCGACTCCGCGGCCTCGGCCACCACCGACCCCGCTGCGGCCACGACCCTGCTCGGGCAGACCGCCGAGGACCTCCCCGGGGCCGTGCTGTCCGCCGAGGTGGGCGAGGTCACCGTCGAGGACGGCGGTGCCACCGTCGACTGGACGGCGACCTGGGCGCTGGCCGCGGCGCCCGAGTGGACCTACGACGCGACGCTGCGGTTGGAGGAGGGGGACGACGACTGGCAGGTGGTCGCCGAGCCGACGCTGGTGCACCCCGAACTGGGGGAGGGGCAGCACCTGGAGCTGGACCGCAGCCTGCCCGAGCGCGCTCCGATCACCGACGCCGACGGAAACGCCCTGTTCACGCCCACCGAGGTGGTCAACGTCGGCGTCGACCCGGCCCAGGTCACCGACCTGCCCGCGCTGGCCGCGGCGCTGTCCGCGGCCACCGGCATCGCGGCCGACGAGATCGTCGCCGTCGTCCAGGCCGCGCCCGCCGGCCAGTTCGTCCCGGTGATCACCCTGCGCCGCCCGCAGTTCGAGGAGATCCGGGCTCAGGTGTTCGACCTGCCCGGCGCCGTCTTCCCGACCGGCACGCAGCTGCTGGCGCCCTCGCCCCGGTTCGCCGAGGCGCTGCTGGGCCGGGTGGGCGCCGCGACCGCCGAGCTCCTCGAGGAGACCGCCGAGGACGGCGTGGCCCGCTACGCCGCCGGCGACCGGCTGGGCACCTCCGGCCTGCAGCGCGCCTTCCAGGAGCAGCTGAGCGGCACCGCCGGCTTCACCGTCCGGGTCGTCGCCCTCGACGAGAGCATCGGCGACGAGGGGCGGGAGATCGCCGCGGTCGAGCCGGTGCCCGGTGAACCCGTGCAGACGCCGCTGGTCCCCGCCGTCCAGATCGCCGCGGACGCCGCCGTCGCCACCGAGCCGCGGCCGACCCACCTGGTCGTGGTGCGGCCGGGCACCGGCGAGCTGCTCGCCGTCTCGTCCAACGAGATCGCCGATGCCCGCAGCGCGCTCTCCGGTCGCTTCCCGCCGGGCTCGAGCATGAAGACGATCACCGCCACCGCGCTGCTCTCGACCGGGACGCTCACGCCGGAGACCGCCGTGCCGTGCCCGGGGACCACCGTCGTCGACGGCCGCGAGTTCGAGAACCAGGACCAGTTCGACCTGGGCACCGTGCCGTTCGCCGAGGCCTTCGCGCAGTCCTGCAACACCACGTTCATCCAGCAGGGCATGGCGCTGCCCGACGGTGCGCTGGCCGACGCGGCCGCGGCGTACGGGGTGGGCACGGACTGGCAGCTGCCCGTCGACGTGTTCTCGGGGACCGTGCCGCGGGACAGCACGGGCACGACGAAGGCGGCCGACACCATCGGTCAGGGCGAGGTGCTGATGAGCCCCGCGCAGATGGCCCTCGTGGTCGCCGGCATCGCCAGCGGCACGCCGGCCGCCCCGGTGGAGGTCGTGGGGGCCGAGCCCGCCGGCCCCGCGCCGGCCGGCCCGGCCCCGCAGGTGCTCGAGGCGCTGCGGCCGATGATGCGGCAGGTCGTGCTGTCCGGGACGGCGACCGCCCTGGCCGACCGGGGCGAGGTGTTCGGCAAGACCGGGACCGCCGAGTTCGGCTCCAACACCCCGCCGGACTCGCACGGGTGGTTCGTCGGCTACCGCCTCACCGGCGCGGGGGGCCCGATCGCGTTCGCCGTCCTCGTCGAGGGCGGCCAGTCCAGCAGTGCCGCGATCGCGGTCACCGACGCCTTCCTCGCCTCCCTCGGCTAGAGACCCGGGAGGGCGCGGGTGACCGGAGCCTGGCCGGCGGCGCTGCGCCAGGCGACGGCGCGCACCTCGGCGTCGGTGAGGGCCTGCAGCGCCAGCTCGCGGGTGCCGCGCTCGGCGGCCTGGTCCAGCACCCGCACCCACGCGGTGGTGGCGCCCTCCTCGAGGACGACGGCCAGCGCCGCGGCGTCCACCGCGGACAGCACCGGGAAGGGCAGCGCGTAGGCGCCCTCGGCCGCCGGCACCTCCGCGTCGCGCTCGGTGAGCAGCGCGATCACCTCGTCCCGCACGTCGCGATGGGCGGTCTCCGCCGCGCTCACGATCCCGCGGGCCCCGGACTCGAGCGCGGCGCCGACGACGCCGTACCCCCACACGGCGGTGTGCAGCGCGGCCAGCGCCACCCCGAGGGCCTCGTTCTCGGCGTCGAGCGCCCGTGCGTCGTCGCCGTCGTCAGCCATCGCCCGGTCCCGTCATGCCAGCTGTCCGTCCTGTCCGCGCAACCCCGCGGTGATGGAGCCGAGCAGCGCGGCACGCGCGCCCGACTGTCCGACGCAGGCGGCCGCGTGCGAGGTGGCCGCGGCGGCTACCTGCGCCCGCAGCCACGAGCGGGCCTCGCCCGGAGCCGGGGGAGACCCTGGCGAGGTCGCCGTGGGGCTGGCGCCGGGTGCCGCGGCGCGCAACCGCTCCAGCTGCTCCTGGGCCTGCGCCGCCAGCTCGGCGACCTCGCCGGCCAGCCCGGGGTCCGCCGCGCCGGCCGCCGTGTAGGCCGCGACGAGCGTCTCCTGGACACCCACCTGGGCCAGCAGCTCGTCGGCCTGCCGGCCGGTCACCCGCTCGCGGTCCTCGGGCGGTGCCGAGGTGCAGCCGACCGCGAGCACGGTGAGGCCCGCGGCGGAGGCGGCCAGCAGCGTGCGCCGCGAGAAGCCGCGCGGCGCCGGGGGAGCGAGGGGGGACATCGCCCGTCATCCTCGCAGCCGCGGAGCCCGGCGGTCAGCACGAACGGGCCGGGCGCGTGCGCGTCGCGCCCGCGGGCCCGCGCCGTCCCGCCCGCCCCTCCGGCCCCAGCCGCGTGCCGCCGGGCAGTCCGGTGCCCGGTCCCGCGCCCAGGTGCCGGGCGGTAGCCTGACCTCTTCCCCTCGGGAGTCCGCCCGGCGCTGCCGTGCGGCCGTGCCCGGGGAGCGTGCGCCGCACCGTGCGGTGCCCCAGTTCCGAGGAGGATGAGTCGTTGTCCGCCTCCCGCGGCACAGCCCGCCCCGACCCCGCAGCAGCGCGGCTCGCCGGCTGGATCGAGCCGGTCGTCGGCGGCGCCGGCTACGACCTCGAGGAGCTCGCGGTCACCCCGGCCGGCCGGCGCAGCGTCGTGCGCGTCGTGGTCGACAGGGACGCCGGGGTCACCCTCGACGACATCGCCGACGTGAGCCGGGCGATCTCCGAGGTCCTGGACGCGCACGACGACGGCATGGGACGGACCCCCTACGTGCTCGAGGTGAGCAGCCCGGGCGTCGACCGGCCCCTGAGCGAGCCCCGCCACTGGCGCCGCAACACCGGACGGCTGGTCACGGTGGCGGTGGGCCCGGCGGGGGCGACCGAGCAGGTCACCGGCCGGATCACCGCGGTCGACGACGCGGGTGTCACGCTGGCGGTCGAGGCGCCGGGCAAGCCGGGGGCGAAGAAGCGCCCGCCGGCCCCGCGCGAGGTGCCGTGGGCCCAGCTCGGCAGCGGCCGGGTGCAGGTGGAGTTCGGGCGCGGGCCCGCCGACGACGAGGTTGCGGACGACGAGGTTGCCGACGACGAGGCCGTGGACGACGCGGACGACGATGCCGCGGACCTCGACGATGCCGCGGACCTCGACGATGCCGCGGACCTCGACGATGCCGCGGACCTCGACGACGTCGGGACCGAGGCCGCGCCGGGCGGGCGAGGAGGAGCACAGTGAACATCGACGTCACCGCGCTCAAGGCGGTCGAGCGGGAGAAGGGCATCCCCGCCGACACGGTGATCCAGGCGATCGAGACGGCGCTGGTCACCGCGTACCGGCACGCCGACGGTGCGGCCAAGCACGTGCGGGTGCACGTGGACCGCAAGAGCGGCGAGGTCGCGGTGCTGGCCCAGGAGCTGGGGCCCGACGGCGAGGTCGTCCGCGAGTGGGACGACACCCCCACCGACTTCGGCCGGATCGCCGCCAGCACCGCCAAGCAGGTCATCGTGCAGCGGCTGCGCGACGCCGAGCACGAGCAGACCTTCGGCGAGTACGCCGGCAAGGAGGGCGACATCGTCAGCGGCATCGTGCAGGCGCACGACCGCCGCAACGTCCAGGGCACGGTGCTGGTGGACATCGGCAAGGTCGAGGCCGTGCTGCCGCAGGCCGAGCAGGTGCCGGGCGAGGAGTACCCGCACGGCAGCCGGCTCAAGGCCTACGTCGTCTCGGTCGCCCGCACCTTCCGCGGACCGCAGGTGACGGTGTCGCGCACCCACCCCAACCTGGTCCGCAAGCTGTTCGCGCTGGAGGTGCCCGAGGTGGCCGACGGCAGCGTCGAGATCGTCGCGGTCGCCCGCGAGGCGGGGCACCGGTCGAAGATCGCCGTCCGGAGCAAGGTGGCCGGGCTCAACGCCAAGGGCGCGTGCATCGGCCCGATGGGCCAACGGGTGCGCAACGTCATGAGCGAGCTGCACGGCGAGAAGATCGACATCGTCGACTGGTCCGACGACCCCGCGACGTTCGTCGCCTCCGCGCTGAGCCCCGCCCGCGTCTCCTCCGCCCGGGTCGTCGACGCCCAGGCCAAGGCGGTGCGCGTCGTCGTCCCCGACTACCAGCTCTCGCTCGCCATCGGCAAGGAGGGCCAGAACGCCCGGCTCGCCGCCCGGCTCACCGGTTGCCGCATCGACATCCGCAGCGACGCCCAGCCCGACGACGCCACGCCCTCGCCGGGTGTGGGCCGCCAGCCGCTGCGCTCGGGAGCGCCCGCTCCCTCGGGCGGGGGACGTCCGGGCGCGCAACGCCCCCCTGCCCGGCGCGTGGAACACCCGGGGCCGACGACGCGCTAGAGTGCAGGGTGGCCGAAACGTCGATCCCGGTGCGCACGTGTGTGGGCTGCCGGGCTCGCGCGCCGGTCACCGAACTGCTGCGCGTCGTCGCTCGCTCGGGTGCCCTGGTGCCCGACCCCGGGCGGCGACTCCCCGGAAGGGGAGCATCGGTACATCCCTCCCCGGAGTGCCTGCGCACAGCGGAGCGACGCCGGGCCTTCACCCGGGCGCTGCGTCTCCCCGGAGGCAGCCCGCTGGAGGTCGGTCCGCTCCGGGAGCACGTCCTCGGCACCTCGTCCTGAGGTGCCGGTGCCCGGGGATCGGACAACAGCAGGAATCAGTCGGGTCGGCACCAGGCCGGTCCGCACGTCGACAGGACACCGTCGGATGACTCAGCCGTGAAGTTCTCACGATGACCATGCGCCACTAACGACGAGGTCGAGCGGGCAAGCCGCCGGCCTCACCAAGAGGAGACCCGTGCCAGGCAAAGCCCGCGTACACGAACTCGCCAAGGAGTTCGGTGTCGACAGCAAGACCGTGCTCGCCACGCTCAAGGAGCAGGGCGAGTTCGTGAAGTCCGCGTCCTCCACCGTCGAGGCCCCCGTGGCCCGACGCGTCCGGGAGGCGCTCGGCGCCAGCACCGGCAAGACCGCCGAGGCGGCCGCCAAGCCGGCGCCGGCCGCACCCGCGGCGCCCGCCGCCCCCGCGGCCCCGCCTGCAGCGGCCCCCCGCTGCGTCCGCTCCGGCCGCTCCCGCTGCTCCGG
>NZ_LWUA01000126.1 GCF_005222955.1 Blastococcus sp. CCUG 61487
GGTGCCGTTGCGCTGGGTCGTGCGGGTCTCGGTGCGCTCATGCGGCGCGGCGCCGATCTGCGCGGTCGCCTCCGCGTCGATCAACGCCTGCAGCATCGTGTGCAGCAGCCGGCGCATCACCTCGCCGCCGTCAGCGCTGCGCAGTGCATCGGTCAACTCGAGCAGGGCAGACTGATCCAGGGCCATCGTGTGAGTCCTCTTCTGTGAGTTCCTTGGCGGGTTCTCACAGAGCCTCACGCGGTGGCCCCTCGACGTAGGTGACCGACACGATCACCGAGGCCAGGGGCCCGATCTACACCACTCCAGGGGACTCACCCGGCATCCGCGTCCCGAGAAACCGGCATTCAGTCCCGCAGCACATGTACCGACACGTCAA
>NZ_LWUA01000127.1:0-345 GCF_005222955.1 Blastococcus sp. CCUG 61487
GGTGGGCCAGCAGGTCGACGGCGGCGTTGGTGGGCTCGAAGACGAGGTCCCGGGTGTCCACGTGCACGAGGTCCGCGCGGCGGCCGGCCACGAGGACACCCAGGTCCGGGCGGTCGATCGCAGCAGCGGCGCCCCCGGTGACCAGCCACAGGGCCTCGGCCGCGGTCAGCGCGGTGGCCGACCCCTCGCGCAGCCGGGCCAGGGCCGCGGCGAGGCGGACGTCGGCGAGCAGGTCCAGCGAGTCGTTCGACGCCGGACCGTCGGTGCCCAGACCCACCCGGATCCCCGCGTCGAGCATGTCGCGCAGGCGGGCGGTGCCGCTGGCGAGCTTGGCGTTGCTCGCCG
>NZ_LWUA01000127.1:370-707 GCF_005222955.1 Blastococcus sp. CCUG 61487
GCAGTGCGCGACGGCGACGTCGTACTCCCGCCAGAGCGCGAGGTCGCCGTCGTCCATGTGCACGCAGTGGGCGGCCAGCACCCGTCCGCCGAGCACGTCCTGCGCGGCCAGCAGCGAGGGCACCGACAGCCCGTGGGCGGCGAGCAGGTCGTCGCCCTCGGTGGTGGTCTCGGCGACGTGCAGGCTGAGCAGGAGGCCGTGTTCCCGCGCGGCCGTGGCGGCGTCGCGAAGCACCGGCAGCGGGACCGTGTACGCGGCGTGCGGGCCCAGGCCGTACTCGACCTGGCCGTCCGCGGGGGCTCCGGCGGCGAGCGCGACCGCGGCGTCCAGCTGCTCG
>NZ_LWUA01000128.1 GCF_005222955.1 Blastococcus sp. CCUG 61487
GCCGACGCGGCGGTCATCGCGACCTCGACGTCCTCGGGGATCAGCCGGGCCTCCCGCGGCCACATGACCTCCCCCAGCCACCTGTCCAGGGGCAGGCCCTCGCCCTGGCCGCGGAACAGCGCCATCGGCGCGTGGGAGTGGGTGTTGACCAGTCCGGGGAGCAGCACGCCGGGCAGCGCGACCACCACGGCGTCCCCCGCGTCGGGGGCCTCGGCCGCCGGCCCCACGTGGGTGATCCGCCCGTCCTCGACGTCGACGACGGCGTCCGGGACGACGACGGCGGCGACGGCGGTGAAGCGCTGGCGCATGCTCCGGACCGTAGTGCCGCGCATCCGGCCCGTCGCGGCAGCGCGCTCGGCACGGTCACGGCGCGGTCGGGATCCGCCGATACCGTGGACTCATGGACCTCCTCGCCGCAGCCTCCTCCGACGAGGGTGGGATCACCGGCTTCCTGCTCGACCTGATCGACAGCCTGGGGCCGATCGGCGTGGGGATCGCCATCCTCGCCGAGACCGTGGTGCCGCCGATCCCCAGCGAGGTCGTCCTGGGGGCGGCCGGCGTGCTGATCAACGCCGGCCGGATGGACCTGATCCCGGTCATCCTCTTCGCCACGCTGGGCTCGCTGCTGGGCGCCGTCTTCTTCTACTACGTCGGCCGGGCGCTGGGCCCGCGCCGCTCGCACGCCTTCCTCGACAGGTTGCCGCTGGTCGAGACCGAGGACGTCGACAAGACCTTCGCGTGGTTCGAGCGGCACGGCCGGGCGGCGGTGTTCTTCGGCCGGATGGTGCCGATCGTGCGCAGCTTCGTGTCGGTGCCGGCCGGGGTCGTGCGGATGCCGATCTGGCAGTTCCTGCTCTACACCGCGGCCGGGAGCCTGCTCTGGAACAGCCTGCTCATCGGGCTGGGCGTGGCGCTCGGCGACGTCGTCTACGACTACCTGGACCTGATCGACTACGTCATCTACGCCGCTGTCGCCGGCGCGGTGGTCTGGTTCGCGTGGCGCCGGCTCAGCGGCAAGCACCGGCGGCCCCGGGACGCCGGCAAGCACCTGCCGGTCGACGAGCGCGACGAGGCGTGACCGGGCTCGTCGACACCCCGCACGGCCCCGCGCGCGTGCTCTCCGCGGGTTCGGGCGAGGCCGGGACGCTCGTCCTCGGCCACGGAGCGGGCGGCGGCTCGGAGGCGCCCGACCTCGCTGCCGTGGCCGCGGAGGCCGTGGGCGCCGGCTGGCTGGTGCACCGGGTGGACCAGCCCTGGCGGGTGGCCGGCAAGCGCATCGCCCCCGCGCCGCCACGGCTGGACGAGGCGTGGGG
>NZ_LWUA01000129.1 GCF_005222955.1 Blastococcus sp. CCUG 61487
GGACGACGTCACCTACGGCGAGCGCGTCGACGACGACTGGATCGACGCCGACACCGTCGTCGTCCAGGGCGGGGTCAACGACGTGCTGGCCGGCCGTCCGGACGACGTCGCCGCTGCCGCCGGAGACCTCCTCGCCGAGCTCGAGGACGTGCCCACCGTGCTGCTCGTCGGCCCGCCGAACCTCCCGGGCGCGGACCCGGCGGACCTCCGGACGGTCGACGACGCGCTCCGCAGCGCCG
>NZ_LWUA01000130.1 GCF_005222955.1 Blastococcus sp. CCUG 61487
TTGCCGTGCAGGTCGACGGCGAGCTCCGGCGGCGGCCCGGTCCAGTCCAGCGGTTGCAGCTCGCCGGCGGGCAGCACGTCGTCGACGGCGTCGACGAGCCGGGCCAGCGGCTCCAGCGACGGGGTCGTGGCGAGCACCAGCCGGTGGTCGGGGACCGCCGTCCGGATCGCCCGGATCGCCGGCACCCCGGTGAGCAGGTCCCCCAGCCCCAGCGGCCGCAACACCACCGCCGTGGGGCCAAAAGCGTGCTTT
>NZ_LWUA01000131.1 GCF_005222955.1 Blastococcus sp. CCUG 61487
CGGCCTGCCCGCCCCATCGCCGCAGCACCTGCGACTCGGGCAGCTCCGCCCCCGCGTAGTCGCCGCCCTTCGCCCAGACGTCGGGGCGCAGGCGGTCGAGCACCTCCGAGGGGGTGTCCTCGTCGAAGACGACGACGGCGTCCACGAACTCCAGCGCCTCCAGCACCCGGGCGCGGTCCGCGGCGGTGACCAGCGGGCGGGTCGGGCCCTTGAGCCGGCGCACCGAGTCGTCGGAGTTGATGCAGACCACCAGGCAGTCGCCCAGCCCGCGGGCCGCCCGCAGCGTCGCGACGTGGCCCGGGTGCAGCAGGTCGAAGCAGCCCCCGGTGGCGACGACGGTGCCGCCCGCCGCGCGCACCCGGGCGATGACGGCGTCGGCACCCGGCTCGGCCACCACGTTCGGCGTCTCGCGGTCCCAGGACGACGCCCCGCCGCGGGCCACGAACGCCGACGCGAACGCCACCGCCGCGGCCACCGCCTCCCCGGTCACCGCGCCGTCGGCCAGGGCGAGCGCCGCCGCGGCGGCGAACGAGTCGCCGGCTCCGCACGGGTCCCCGCCGGTCACCGGCACGGCCGGCACCACCATCGGCGCGCCCGAGCCGTAGGAGAGCAGCGCCCCTCGCGCACCCATCGTCACCGCGACCGCGCCCACGCCCCAGTGCGCGATCAGCGCCTCCGCGCGCGCCCCCACCGCGGCCAGCCC
>NZ_LWUA01000132.1 GCF_005222955.1 Blastococcus sp. CCUG 61487
GGGCGCGGGCGACGTGTCGATGATCGGCCCCGAGGTGCTCGAGGCGCTGCGGGCCCGGCAGGCCGGGGAGGACGAGGCGGGCGACGGGACGGACGCGGACCGGTGAGCCGGCTCGGCACGACCACCCGCGACAGGTCCCGCGGACAGCGTCGGAGGCCGGCCGGGCGGCGGGGCGCCGCCGCGGTCACCCCGCTGCGCCGCCGCCGGATGCCGGCCCGCCGCCGGCGGGTCCTGACCCTGGCGCTCTCCGGGACGCTGCTGGTCGTGCTGGGCTGGGCCGTGTGGTCCGGGCCGCTGCTCGCGGTGCGGTCCGTGCAGGTCGACGGCGTCACCACCCTGCCCGCGGAGCTCGTCCGCGAGACCGCCGGGGTCGACCGGGGCACGCCGTTGCTGCGGATCGACGTGGAGGGCGCGCGGGCGGCGGTCGCCGACCTGCCGCAGGTCGAGTCGGTCAGCGTGACCCGGGGCTGGCCGGACCGGGTGGTCATCACCGTCGAGGAGCGGACCCCGCTGGCCGTGGTGGGGGAGGCGGGACGCCGGTCGCTGGTCGACGCCCGCGGGGTGCTGTTCGACAGCGTCTCCGGCGAGCCGCCCGCCGGCGTCGTCCCGCTGGCGGTCGCCGACCCGGGCCCGGACGACGAGGAGACCGCCGCGGCGCTCGTCGTGATCGCCGCGCTGCCGGCGCCTCTGCGCGAGCAGGTGGCGGGGGTCGAGGCCCCGGCCGTCGACGGCATCGTGCTCCAGATGGTCGACGGTCCGACGGTGTGGTGGGGGAGCGCCGAGCAGTCCGCGGACAAGGCCCGGATCCTCGAGGCGCTGCTGGAGCAGGTGGCGGCGGGCACCCTCGACCCGGCCGACGAGCTGGACCTGAGCGTCCCCGAGGCCGTCGTCCTCCGCTGAGGGAAACACCCCCTGCCCCCCCACCGCTCGCAAGCTCGCGCCGGGCCCCTGCAGGGGGCGGTCGCGCACCGTCGCCGGGCGGTTCCGGAGGGCGCGGACAGGCCCCGGCAGGCGACACGCCCATGGTCGCGACACGCCCGGGACGAGAAACAAATGTCGTGGATGTGATTCCTGGTGCGACGGGGACTCTGCACCGGTGCATGAGACGAATCCAGGGCGGGTCGTCACGATCAGTGGTGAGGGTGTGACGGGCGGGTCGCCAGGTGTGCGCCGCCGGCCGCCACACCGACACGCCGAGCCGGAGGAGGTGCTTGTAGCGCCTCTCCGCACCCACCTAGCTTCATCCACGTCGACCGAGTTGACATAACTGTAAGGCTGAACTTGAGGATGAGGGTCCAGTTGGGGAGCGCCGCATGACACCTCCGCACAACTATCTAGCGGTCATCAAGGTCGTCGGCATCGGCGGCGGCGGGGTGAACGCGGTCAATCGCATGATCGAAGTCGGCCTCAAGGGGGTCGAGTTCATCGCGATCAACACCGACGCGCAGGCGCTGCTGATGAGCGACGCCGACGTCAAGCTCGACGTCGGCCGCGAGCTCACCCGCGGTCTGGGCGCCGGCGCGCAGCCGGACGTCGGCCGGCAGGCCGCCGAGGACCACCGCGAGGAGATCGAGGAGGTCCTCAAGGGGGCCGACATGGTCTTCGTGACCGCGGGCGAGGGCGGTGGCACCGGAACCGGTGGCGCCCCCGTGGTCGCGTCCATCGCGCGCAAGCTCGGCGCGCTGACCATCGGCGTGGTCACCCGCCCGTTCGCCTTCGAGGGCAAGCGGCGCGCGGTGCAGGCCGAGTCGGGCATCGAGGAGCTGCGCAACGAGTGCGACACGCTCATCGTGATCCCGAACGACAGGCTGCTGCAGCTGGGCGACCGGAACGTCAGCGTGATGGATGCCTTCCGGACCGCCGACCAGGTGCTGCTCTCCGGTGTCCAGGGCATCACCGACCTGATCACCACCCCCGGCCTGATCAACCTGGACTTCGCCGACGTCAAGTCGGTCATGTCCGGGGCCGGTTCGGCCCTCATGGGGATCGGCAGCGCCCGCGGGGACAACAGGGCGCTGCTGGCCGCCGAGCAGGCGATCGCCAGCCCGCTGCTGGAGGCCTCGATGGAGGGCGCCCACGGCGTGCTGCTGTCGATCTCCGGCGGCTCGGACCTCGGCCTGTTCGAGATCAACGAGGCCGCCTCGCTGGTCTCCGACGCGGCGCACCCCGACGCCAACATCATCTTCGGCGCCGTCATCGACGACGCCCTGGGTGACGAGGTGCGGGTGACGGTCATCGCCGCCGGGTTCGACAGCGGCAAGCCCAACGTCCGCAAGGACGGGGCCGCGGCCTCCCTCCCCGGGAGCGCGGCCACGGGCACGGCGTCCAGCGGCCTGCCGCCGCACCGCCGGCCGGCCGTCGCGCCCATGGCGCCGGCCGCGGCCG
>NZ_LWUA01000133.1 GCF_005222955.1 Blastococcus sp. CCUG 61487
TCCGGGTCCCGCGCTAGAACCGGCACCTCACCTCGAAAGGATCAGCACCGGGCTTCGGGCGGTTAGCATCGCTGGGTTCAGCATGGGCGTTCCTTCGCGGGTACGGGAATATCAACCCGTTGTCCATCGACTACGCCTGTCGGCCTCGCCTTAGGTCCCGACTCACCCTGGGCGGATTAGCCTGGCCCAGGAACCCTTGGTCTTCCGGCGGGGGAGGTTCTCACTCCCCTCTCGCTACTCATGCCTGCATTCTCACTCGCGTGGCGTCCACGGCTGGATCACTCCGCCGCTTCCACCGCCACACGACGCTCCCCTACCCATCCACACACCTGGCCGCCGACCACGACGATCGACGACGGGTTGTTGTGTGAATG
>NZ_LWUA01000134.1:0-363 GCF_005222955.1 Blastococcus sp. CCUG 61487
GACGCCCGCGGGCCGTGCGGTGGGTGCTGGCCCAGGCGGCCGCCCGCGCCGGCAGCCGGGCGCTCAGCCTGCGCGACGAGGTCGGCGGCTTCGTCCTGCTGCCCGCCTCGTTCCCGGTCCAGCAGCTGACCCAGCGGGCCGCGCCGCCGGACCTGGCGGCTCCCGTGATGGGGGTGGCGGTGGCCGCGTCGCCCGGGGCGGTGCCGGCCGCCGCTGCGCGCGCCGACCGGATCTCCGCTGTCGCCGGCCGCCCCGGCGTCCACCAGCTGGCCGACGTGCTGCTGGAGTACCACCTCACCCACCCGGTCGACAGCGCGAGCGAGCTGGCCGGCGTCCTCGACCCGCTCGCCCGGCACCCCGAGC
>NZ_LWUA01000134.1:419-622 GCF_005222955.1 Blastococcus sp. CCUG 61487
GGCCACCCTGACGGCCTTCCTCGACGCCGACCTGGACCGGCGGGCCGCCGCGTCGGCCCTGGGCGTGCACGCCAACACCGTGGACAACCGGCTGGAGCGGATCGCCGAGCTCACCGCCGTCCACCCGCGCTCGACCCGGGGCATCCAGCTGTTCGGCGCCGCGCTCGCGGTGCGGCGGTCCCTCTCCTGATTCCCTATGGCCG
>NZ_LWUA01000135.1 GCF_005222955.1 Blastococcus sp. CCUG 61487
CCACTCCAGGGGACTCACCCTCCTGGCCGCGATGCATGGCGTACCCCGGTAGTTCGACTGCCTTGTTGACTTCCGTCAGCAGCCACACGTCGCAGTCGGCTCCCATCAGGAGGTCCTGCCATCCCGGAATGAGCCAACCGGCCATGTTCCACGTCCCGATCCGCACTTGCGAAGACTCACACGACAGCGCGAATCTCAGTCGGTACGCCACGGGGAAGCGACACGAACGAGGGCCGGCACCGCACGCGGCAGACCTCCCGCACGACGCGAACCGGGCGTACGGTGCCGGACCATGGCAGGTCCGGGGGACGGCTCCGCACGACCCCCACGCCCACGGATTCCGGACGAGCCGAACGTCGTCCTTCCCTCCGGCGTCGTCACCTTCGTCATGGCCGACATCGAGGGCTCGACCGGGCTGTTCCACCGCCTTGGCGACGACTACGTCCCCCTCCTCGAGCAGTACCGCGCCCTTCTCCAACGCATATGCCGCACCCACCGCGGCGTCGTCGTCGACGAGGACGGCGACGGCCTGCTCGCCGCCTTCTCCGACGCCGCCGACGCCATCGCCGCCTGCATCGAGACCCAGCAGACCCTCGAGGACCCGGCCACCTTCCCCGGCATCGAGGTCCTCGCCCGCGTCGGAGTGCACACCGGCGAGGCCACCCCCGTCGGCGCCGGCTACGTCTCCCTCGCCGTCCACCAGGTCGCCCGCATCTGCGCGGGCGCGCACGGCGGCCAGGTCCTCCTCTCCGAGGCCACCGCCGCCGCCGTCCGCCACCGGCTTCCCGCGAACGCCGCGCTCACAGACCTCGGTTCCTTCCGGCTCCGCGGGTTCCCCGCCCCCGAGCACCTGTCCCAGCTCAGCCACCCCGACCTGCGCTCAGACTTCCCCGCCCCACGCGGCCTCGGCGACGTCGTCGTCCGCCTGCCCGTGCCCCTCACGAGCTTCGTCGGCCGCGAACGTGAACTGATCCAGCTCGGCGCGCAGATCGCCGCCCAGCGGCTGGTCACCGTCGTCGGCCCCGGCGGCAGCGGCAAGACCCGCCTGGCCCTCGAAGCCGCCCGACGAGAAGAGGAACGCGGCACACCCGTCGTCCTCGTCGAGCTCGCCGGCACCGACGACCCCGCCCTCGTCCCCAACCAGGTGGCGACCGCCCTCGGCGTCGGCCTCTCCGTCGGCAACCCGCTCACCGCCCTCGCCGACGCCGTCCGCGAGCGCCACCTGCTGATGCTGCTCGACAACTGCGAGCACCTGCTCGACGCCGCGGCCGAGCTCGTCACCACCCTGCTCGCCCGCTCCCCCGAGCTCACCGTCCTCGCCACCACCCGCCAGCCCCTCGGCGTCCCCGGTGAGGCGGTCGTTCCCTGCGAGCCCCTCACCGTCGACGGCGCCAGCAGCGATGCCGTCCGCTTGTTCCTCGACCGCGCGAGCCTCGCCGTCCCCGAACTGGCCACCCCTTCGGAGACAGACCTGGAACTGGTCCGCCGGCTGTGCACCGAGCTCGACGGACTCCCGCTCGCCCTCGAACTGGCCGCCGCCACGCTCACCACGCTCCCCCTCCCCGAGCTGGTCGACGGCCTCGGCGACCGCTTCTCGCTCCTCACCCAAGACCTCCGCGGCGTCCCCGAGCGGCAACGGACCCTCGCCGCCACCATCGGCTGGAGCGTCGACCGGCTCACCCCCGCCGAGCTCGCCGTCTTCACCGCCGCCTCGGTCTTCTCCGGCGGGTTCACCGCCGACGCCGTCGAGGCCGTCGCCGGCCCCGAGATCGGCGGCGGCACCCTCCGACCGCTGCGCGCGGTGGCCGACCAGTCGCTCATCCAGCTCCGCCGCGGCGCCGGCCGCTACCGCATGCTCGAGACCCTGCGCCAGTACGCCGACACCCGCATCGACGACGACGCCCGGCGCCGGCTGAAAGACCGGCACGTCACCTACCTCGTCGCCCTCACCGAGCGCCTCGAGCCCTCCCTGCGCACCGCCGACGGTGCCCGCAGCTGGCGACGTCTGGACGACGAGCGATCCAACATCCGCACCGCGTTCGCGCACGCCCTCGCCACCGGTCAGGGCGAGCCGGCGCTGCGCATCGCCGCCGCCATCAACTGGTGGTGGTACCGCCGCGGCCAGGTGCAGGAGGGCCGCCGCTGGCTCGCCGACGCGCTCGCCGCCGCACCCGACGCACCGCCGGCGCTGAGAGCCCGCGCGCTGCTCGGTGAGGCGCTGCTCGCCTACCTGGCCGGCGACGTCGTCACCATCCGCGACCGGGTCGAGCAGGTCGTCCACACCGCCCCGGACGAGGCCGGCGACACCCTCGCCCTCGCGCTCGTACTCCGCGCGTTTGTCCGCGCCCTCCTCGGCGAGGCCGACGCGGTCACCGACTTCGAGCTCGACGCCGCCCGCGCCATCGCCGCGGCCGAGAGCAGCGGCGTCGCCTGGGTGCGCGCGGAGATCGCGATGACCCGCGGCCAGTTCGCCCGGTTCGCCGGGGACGCCGACGCCGCGATCGCCCACCTCGACGAGGCGGAGCAGATCGCCACCGAGGTCGGGCACAGCTGGGCGGTCGGCTCCGCTCGGTGGGTGCGCGCCAAGGTGTTGCTCAGTCTCGGCCGGCACCAAGAGGCGGTGCAGGCCGCAGCCGCCGCGGTGAGCGTCGCCCTCGCCGACGACGACGCGACCGGCACCCTCGCCGTGCTCCTCACCGGCGCCGGCACGGCGACCGCGGCCGGCTTCCCGCGCCAGGGAGCGGTGATCCTCGGTGCGGTCCAGACGCTCGCGAGGAGATGATGCGCCGGGCCGGCCGGGAGATCACCGACATCGGCGAGTTCGAGGTCCTGCTGGCCCACCTGCGGGTACCCGAGACCGTCTGACCTGCGCAGTCACGGCGACCGGGGCTCCTCCCCCGGTGGGGTGACAACCGGCGACCTCGGGTCACTCGGACCAGAAAAGTGACGATGCCGTTCCCATGAAGTGGTCCGGCGTGCCCGAGGTGGCCACACCTCGCGTGATGGCGCAGGCCCTGGCGACCCTGTACGCCTTCGGGGGAACTGCCAGCATCCTCGCCGTCCTCGGTGCCGACGCCACCTGGTCCGAGCGCACGCCGCTGCTGGCTCTGGCCACCTCCGCGCTGGTCGCCGCGGGCATCGCCGCGCGGTGGGCGCAGAACTGGCCGCGGCTCGCCTTCCACGTGGCAGTGCTGCAGGCGACCGCTGTCGTCATCGCCGGCGTCGTCATGTCCCCCGACGCCGCCACCGCCGTGGCCGTCGGCGCGCTGATCAGCTTCATCGCCATCACCGCGTGCTTCTTCTTCAGCCTGCCCCTGGCCCTGCTCCACCTGACCGTGGCGCTGAGCGCGCTCACCCTCGGCTCGCTGGTGCAGGGCGACGTCGCCCTGACGACGGCGCTCAGCCTCGACGCGATGATCATCGCGCTGAGCGTGGTCACCCGCGGGCTGGTCATCCGCGCCTCCAGCGCCCACCGCGACCCGCTCACCGGGCTGGCCAACCGCCGGGGCTTCGACCACGCCCTGCAGGCCCAGCTGCGCGCCGCCGCCCGATCCGGCGAACCCCTGTCGGCCGCGCTGCTCGACCTCGACCACTTCAAGGCCACCAACGACTCGCACGGCCACGAGGCCGGCGACCGCGTGCTGCGCCAGGTCGCGAAGGTCTGGCGCCGCGCTCTGCCCGCGTCGGCGGTCCTCGCCCGGCACGGCGGCGACGAGTTCGGGCTCCTGCTGCCCGCCACCTCCGGCACCGACGCCCTCGACCTGGTCCGCCGGATCAGCCGGATGCACCCGCACATCCGGATGTCCTGCGGTGTCGCCGAGCACCGCACCGGCGACAGCGCAGCCCAGCTCATGCGGCGCGCCGACCTCGCCCTCTACACCGCCAAGGCCACCGGCCGGGGACGCTCCGAGCTCGACGGCGGCCCCGCCTCCGGGCTGGCCGCCGACCTCGCGCACGCCCTCGACGCCGGCGACGTGACGGTGCACTTCCAGCCGATCCTCAGCATGCGCGAGGACGAGATCTTCGGCGTCGAGGCGCTCGCCCGCTGGACCCACCCCGAGCGCGGGCCGGTTCCGCCCGACGAGTTCATCGCCGTCGCCGAGCAGCACGACCTGATGCCCCGCCTCGGCGAGCACGTCTTCCGCACCGCCTGCGGCCAGCTGGCCACGCTGTACCGCGAGACCGGTCAGCGGTTGCGGCTCGGCGTCAACGTCTCCGGCCGCGAGCTGAGCGACCCCACCTACCCCGGGCGCATCCGTGCGGTCCTGGAAGAAACTGGCTGGTCGGCCGGGGAGACCGTCATCGAGGTGACCGAGAGCCTGGTCGACGCCGAGTCCTCGGCCGCGGTCGCCGCCCTGCACGAGCTGCGGGCGATGGGATTCAAGGTCGCGATCGACGACTTCGGCACCGGCTACTCGTCGCTGAGCCGGCTGGACACCCTGCCGGTGCACATCCTCAAGCTCGACTCCTCGTTCATCGCGACGATCACCACCTCGGCCCGCCGCGCCACGATGCTGCGCAGCATCGTCGGCATGGCCCACGTCCTCGGCTTCGACGTCGTCGCCGAGGGCGTCGAGACCGCGG
Source organism: Blastococcus sp. CCUG 61487 (assembly GCF_005222955.1). GTDB lineage: Bacteria > Actinomycetota > Actinomycetes > Mycobacteriales > Geodermatophilaceae > Blastococcus. Next base: position 4,585 of record NZ_LWUA01000135.1, read on the forward strand.
ACCAGGACGCCAAGCTCCGCGAGCTCGGCTGCAGCTTCGCGCAGGGCTGGCTCTACGGCCGCCCCGCTCCGCTGCCCGACGTCGTCGAGCTGGTGCAGCGCTGGGCCGACCGGGTGCCCGCCCTGCGCGGCTGAACCACCTCGTCCTCCCCCGAAGGAGGGACGCCGCTCCAGCTCCGGCGCATTCCGGCCGATGCCGTACCCATGAGGTGGACGGGGGTGCCTGAGGTCGCGTCACCACGCGTGATGACGCAGACCTCGATGGTCCTGTACGCCCTCGGCGGCATCACCGGGCTGCTCGCCATGGTCGGCTCCGAGGCGCGAGGCTCGACCCGCGTCGCGATGATCGCGCTCGCGATGTGCGCGTTCGCCGCCGGACTGTCCTCCCTCCGGTGGGGCACGTCCTTCCCCCGGCCCGCGCTGCACGCCTCGGTGGTCGTCGCGACGGCGGTCGTCGTCACCGGCGTCCTGGTGAGCCCGGACCCCACGACGGCGGTCGTGATCGGCACCCTGATCAGCTCGGTGCTGATCCACTCCTGCTACTTCTTCAACCTCGCCGGGCTCGTCGCGCACGTCGCGATGGCGCTGACGGCGGTGAGCACCGCCCTCATGGTGCGCGGCGACGTCGCGCTGACGACGGCGGTCGCGCTGTCGGCCTCGCTCGTCGGCCTGGCCGTGGTGACCCGCAGCCTGGTGATGCGCGCCTCCGACGCCAGCCGTGACCCGCTCACGGAACTCGCCAACCGGCGGGCCTTCGACCAGGCGGTGCAGGCGATCATGCGGGCCGGCGTCCGCGCGGACTCGCCCCTCTCCACCGCCCTGCTCGACCTCGACCACTTCAAGTCGGTGAACGACTCCCAGGGGCACGACGCCGGCGACCGGATGCTGCGGCAGGTCGCCGACACCTGGCGGGACGTCCTGCCGCACGGTGCCCTGCTCGCCCGGCACGGGGGCGACGAGTTCGCCCTGCTGCTCCCCGGGCACGCCGGCGAGGCCGCCCTGGATGTCGTCGACCGGCTGCGCGGCCTGCTGCCCGACATCGGCGTGTCCGGTGGCGTGGCCGAGTACCAGCCCGGCGAGACGGCGGCCCAGCTGATGCGCCGCGCCGACCTCGCGCTCTACACGGCGAAGACCGGTGGCCGTGCCCGCTGCGAGCTGGCCGGTGGTTTCGGCCCCCGTCTGGCCGCCGACCTCGCCGAGGCGCTGGACACCGGCGCGGTGACGGCGCACTTCCAGCCGATCATCGACCTGCGCACCGACCGGGTGACCGGCGTCGAGGCGCTCGCCCGCTGGACCCACCCCGAGCGGGGACCGGTGTCACCGGCGGAGTTCGTCGCCGTCGCCGAGCAGAGCGACCTGATGCCCCGCCTCGGCGAGCACGTCCTCCGGAGCGCCTGCACCCAGCTGGCCGACCTGAACGCCCGCACGGGACGGCGGCTGCGCCTGGGCGTCAACGTCTCCGGCCGCGAGCTGTGCGACCCCACCTACACCGACCGGGTCCGCCGGGTGCTCGCCGAGACGGGGTGGCCGGCCACCGAGACCGTCCTCGAGGTGACCGAGAGCGTGGTGGAGGCGGAATCGTCGTCCGCCGTCGCCACGCTGCACGAGCTGCGCCAGCTCGGCTTCGTCGTCGCCATCGACGACTTCGGCACCGGTTACTCCTCGTTGAGCCGGCTGGACACCCTGCCGGTCGACGTCCTCAAGCTCGACTCGTCGTTCACCGCCACGATCACCACCTCACCGCGCCGGGCCACGGTGCTGCGCAGCCTCGTCGGGATGGCGCACGTGCTCGGTCTGGACGTCGTCGCCGAGGGGGTCGAGACGCAAGCGCAGGACGCCCAGCTCCGCGCGGTCGGCTGCCGCTTCGGCCAGGGCTGGCTGTACGGCCGCCCGGTGCCGCTGCACGACCTCGTCGACCTCCTCGACCGCCGCGCCGCGGGCACGTCGGTGCTCCCCGCCTGACCGCGCCGCACCCCGTTGACAGCGGCCCGGACCGGAGAACCATGACCGGTGCGGCGACGCCGCAGGGGCGCCGCGCCAGTCCCGGAGGGGGAGCGTCATGTACGCCCGAACCACCACCATCACGGCCGACCCGTCGCGCCTGGACGACGGCATCGCCGACGTCCGCGACAATGTCATGCCCGCCGTCGGGGACATGGAGGGCTACACCGGCCTGTCGATGCTCTGCGACCGCGAGTCCGGCCGCTGCCTGGTCACGACCGGGTGGGAGACCGAGGAGGCGATGTCCGCCAGCCGCGACAGGGTGACGGCGATGCGGCAGCAGGCCGCGGACCGGTTCGGCAGCCGGGACACCCAGGTGCAGGAGTGGGAGATCGCCGTCCTGCACCGGTTGCACTCGGCCACCGACGAGTCCTGCGCCCGCGTGATGTGGAGCCGCACCGACCCGCCCGCGATCGACGGGATCCTGGACGCGTTCCGCGCCGGGGTGGTCCCTCGGATGGACGACATCGCCGGGTTCTGCAGCCTCAGCCTGTTCATCGACCGGCAGAGCGGCTACGGCTCGCTCACCTCGGTCTGGGCCGACCGCGCCGCGATGGACGCGAGCTTCGACACGATCTCGAGGATGCGTGACGAGTTCATGGCGCAGTTCCCGGTGCGGGTCACCGAGGAGGCGGAGTTCGAGGTCGTCCTCCACAGCCTGCGGGTGCCGGAGCTCGTCTGACACCGCCGGCCTGCCCCGTCGACCCGTCCGGGCCGGCGGGGCCGTCCGTCAGCCTCCCGGGATCCAGCCCGAGGCGAGCCGGGCGTACACGGCCTTCAGGGCGTCCAGCGGGGAGAGTCCCTCGGTCGCCTGCAGCCGGCGCACCTCGGCGAGGACGTCGTCCCAGCGGTCGGGCGGAGCGGCCTGGCGCAGCCGCGCGCGGGCGTCGGCCAGCTCGGCGGTGACGCCGTTCTGCTGCCGAGGGATGGACGGGAACCTGTGGGCGACCGGCTCGACCTCCATGCCCGGCGAACCTAGAGGTCAGAGCCCCGTTCCGGTAGTCGTTCGCACGCGGTCGGTCATCAGACCCGCTCGGCGACCCGCTCCTCCGGGCGGCGGCGGATCGTCCGCACCGTCCGTGACGCGGCGCTGCGCGCCAGGTCGAGGATCGGCCCGGTGTCCCAGGGCTTGCGGCCCGAGCTCTCGACGGCCGCCTCGGCGACCAGCTCCGGCGGCACCTCGGCCCGCTGCGCCACCTCGGCCCGCTGCGCCACGGCAGCGGCCAGCCGCGCCCGGCGCCGGTTGAGCACCTGCTCCTTCTGCCGGTCGACCCGCTCCTTCTCCGCCATCACCAGCAGCTCCTGCTGCGCCTGCTCGACCTCCACCCGCGCCGACTGCTGCAGCTGCTCGATCTCGAGGTCGCCGTCGTCCCGCAAGTCGGTGAGCCGGTCGTAGGTGCTGCGCGGGCCGAAGTTGAGCAGCATCTTCATGAGCACCGGCAGCAGCTCCACGCAGATGAACAGCAGGGCCAGCATGTAGTGCGCCATGGCCATGGTGGCGTCGGAGTCGCTCAGCGAGGAGAGTGCCTTGAGCCGGATGAGGATGCCGGTGTTGTCGGAGTTGGTCTCGTCGAAGGCGGCCTGCAGCTCGGTCTGCTGCTCGGTGAGCCGGGCGAGCTCGGCGCGATCGGTCTCCAGGTCGGTGGCGGCCTGCTGCATGCTGCGCGTCGCCCCGGCCGAGACGGCGGCGACAGCGGCGTCCAGGTCGGTCTTCGCCGCGGCCACGACGTCGGCCTGCGCATCGGCGGCGGCCCGCGCCTGCAGGTACGCCTCTCCCCTGCCGGCGTCCCCGGTGCCGCAGGTGCCGTCCAGCTCGCACTGCGCCTTCGCCGACAGCTCCCGCTGGGTGACCAGCGCGGCATCGTAGGCCGCCTGCGCGGTGCTCACCCGCTGCTGCAGCGGGGTGAGGTCGGCGGCCGCCGTCCCTCCGCTGGCGACGACGGCCTGGCCCTCGGCGACCTTCGCGCGCAGCTCCGGCAGGCCGGCGAAGCGCGCATCGGCGTCGAGGCTCTGCTTGTACGCGTCCGACGCCTCGGCCTGCAGCGCGACGATCTCGGTGTCGATCTCCTTGTGGAAGATCTGCAGCGTCAGCGGCGTGGAGATCACGATGCCCAGCACCAGCGCGAGCCCGACGCGGGGCACCGCCATCAGCAGGTTCCGCTTGACCGACCCGTCGTGCGCCATGCCGACCAGCAGCATCCGGTCGAGGTTGACGATGACCAGGCCCCAGCCGAGGCCGACGAGCAGCGCGAACGGCCACCACACACCCAGCGCCATGGAGACGGCGAACGCCGCGGACAGCACCGCCAGACCACCGGTCGAGAGCAGCACCCCGCCCAGCGCGACGAACTTCGCGCGGGCGCCCGGTGCCGCCTCCAGCAGGTCCGGGCGGGCGCCGGCGAGCACCGCCAGCCCGTCGCCCAACCGTCTCCGTCGTGCCATCCGGCCGCTTCCCCCTCCAGCGACGGCTGAGAGCCGGTCGCCTTACCGGTTCGTTATCGGCGGTCCCCGCCACCGATCGGACGGCGCAGGAGCGGATGGGACGCGTGAGTCTCGTCGCAGGCGGTCAGACGCCCACGTGCGCCAGGGCCTGCAGCAGCAGGCGGCTCTGCCCGTTCGCGAGCTCGGCGAGCACTCCGGGGTCACGCGCCTCGTCCGGGCTGAACCAGGTGAGCTCCAGCGCGTCCTGCTGCGGCGCGCAGTCGCCCTCGACCGGCACCACGTAGGCCAGCGACACCGCGTGCTGCCGCGGATCGTGGAACGGCGTCACCCCCGGCGTCGGGAAGTACTCGGCGATCGTGAACGGCTGCGGCGCCAGCGGCACCCGCGGCAGCGCCAGCGGGCCGAGGTCCTTCTCCAGGTGGCGGAGCAGCGCCGAGCGGACCCGCTCGTGGTACAGCACCCGGCCCGACACCAGGGCGCGCTTGACCTGGCCGTCCTCGCCCAGGCGCAGCAGCAGGCCGACCGCGGTGACGGTTCCCTGGCCGTCCACCCGCACCGGCACGGCGTCGACGTAGAGGATGGGCAGCCGCTCCCGGGCGGCCTCGATGTCTTCCCGCGACAGCCAGCCCGCGTCGGAGTTCGTCACCTCAGTCATGTGCCCTGTCTATCCGCTGGCGGGGGCGGCGCGGTGCTGCGGGGTCGGCATGTCGACCTGTCGCCATGTCCGCACCTGCGGGGAAGATGGTGCCGCCGACCGCGAGGGGACGTCGTGACCGCACCGCTGCAGCTGTCCAGCGCCGGGCCCGAGCCCATACCCGGAGACGTCGCACTCGCCGCCGTCCTCGGCTACGCGCACGGCCGCCGCCCGCTGCACCACCGCGCGCCGAACGCCCGCACCGGCCGCTGGGTCGAGGTGCCGGCCTTCGGCTTCGAGCGCTTCGACGCCCGCCCCCGCGCCACCGGACCGCTCGGGCAGGACGACATCCTCACCGCGGAGGGGCTGCACGGCCGGCTCGACCCCGAGGCGTGGACGGCGATGGCCGCCGTCCTCCCCGAGGTCGAGCCGCTCGCCGACGCCGTCGTCGCCCGGGCCGCCGGGCGGGCGTTCTGGGAGCTGCCGGAGGACGAGTTCTCCGTGCTCGCCGAGCCGGGCACCGTCGGCGCGCTGCTCCGCGAGGTCGACGAGTTGTGCGACGCCCGGGGAGCGAGCTCACCGCACGTGGCGGCCGCGCTGCACCACCGCCGTCCGGACCTGTTCCCGGTGCTGCACCGGACCACCCGCTGGCAGCTGCTCCCCCACGTCCGGGAGGGCGACAGCGGGGTCGCCGCCGTCGTCCACCGCGAGCTGTGCGGTCCTGGCTTCGCCGAGCTCGAGGACGCCGTCCGAGCCGAAGGGCTCGAGCTCACCCGGCTCCGGCTGCACGACGTCCTGCTGTGGTTGTCGGCCACGCTCCGGCTCGCCCACGCGGTTGATCTCGGGCGGGTGGTCGAGCCCGCGCGCCGGTAGGGCGACGGATCGTCCTACCCGCGCCGGCCGGACGACGTGCCGGCGGTGACCCGAGCCGTCACCGTCCGCGCCAGGCCGGGTCGCGCCCGGCCTGACCGATCAGCACGTCGAGCAGCGGGGCATCTTCCGGCACAGGCACGGCCGGCGCGTACATCGCGTCGCGCATCTCGGGCGCGTTCGCGGCGATCTCCCGGCCGAAGTCGAGGCAGGCCCGCACGGCGGCGCCGTCGGGCCGGTATTCCTGCCCCGTGGCGGCGGCGACGTCCCACCCGTGCACCAGCACCTCGTTGAGCGCGATCACACCGACGGTGGCGGCCGGCAGGGTCATCCCGGCGATCACGGCCTCACCCTTCCAGGCGCCCGGGTCGCGCCAGGCTCTCGCCAGCGCGTCGAGCTGCCGGGGCAGTTGCTCGCGCCAGTCCGGCGGAAGGGACTCCGCGTCGGGCTGCGGGCCGGGACCCTGCGGCTCCTTCCGCGCCGCGCCGCCGAAGGCGACGGACAGGGTGAGAAGGTGGTGCAGCACGGCCGCGACGGAGAGATCGGTGCAGGGCGTGGGGCCGGACAGCTGGTCGTCGCGCGCACCGGTCAGCACGCGGGTCACCTCCGCGGCGGTCGGGGCGAGGTCGAGCGTCGTCGTCTCCATGGGGGTCTCGACCCGACCGGCGGCGCGAACTCATCGCAGGCAGGCTGAGCGCGTGAGCGACCCCTTCGACCTGCAGCGGTTCGTCGACGCCCAGCGCGGCACCTACGACCAGGCGCTGGCCGAGCTGCGCGCCGGGGAGAAGCGCACCCACTGGATGTGGTTCGTCTTCCCGCAGATCACCGGGCTCGGCCGCAGCGGGATGGCCCAGCGGTTCGCCGTCCGCGACCTGGACGAGGCCCGCGCCTACCTCGCGCACCCGCTGCTCGGGCCCCGGCTGGTCGAGTGCGCCCGCGCGCTCACCGACCTCGACGTCGACGACCCCGAGCGCGTCCTCGGCCCGGTCGATGCGCAGAAGCTGCGCTCGTCGATGACCCTCTTCGCGCACGCCGCACCCGAGGAGCCGATCTTCCGCCAGGTGCTCGACCACTACTTCGCCGGAAACGAGGACGACGCCACCACGAGCCGCCTCTAACGTCCGGTGCGTGAGCTATGACGCCCTGGCCGAGAGCGTGCGGCTGCTCGAGGGCGCCGAGCTGCCGGCCGTGGTCCGGCTGAGCCGTCGCACCCGGCACCTGCCGCTCGCCGTCGACCGGGACGGCGACGTCGCCGTCACCCTGTTCCTGCGCCGGGGCGTCAGCGGCTGCCGCTGGTCGACGCGCACACGCTGGAGCTCGCCGACGGCGGCTGGCGGCTGCGCGGGGGCGGCGGTGGCCCGGCGGGCCCGGTCACCGGCCCACGCCCGTCGCTCGCCGACCTCGGCGGCCCAGCGGTCAGCCCCGGCGGTGGCGGAACCGCCCGCATGCGCAGCGGCTGGTTCGGGCGCCGGGACGGGTGGATCTCCTACGCGGAGCTGCGGCTGGCCCGGGAGGTCGCCGTCCTGCAGGTCGGACAGCGGCAGGTCTCGTTCGCCGCTCACGGCGTCGCCGTCGTCGTCTGGACCGGGCCGGTCCCTGACGTCACCGCCCTCGACGAGGCGGGCAAGGCGCTGGGCCCGGTCCGGCTGCGGACGCCGCGCCGGATGCCGCCGTCCTACTGAGGATCAGCGGCGGGGCACCTCGACCCAGCCCTCCGTGCCGCGCAGCGCCGTCTTCAGCACCTTGCCACCGGCGTTGCGCGGCAGCGGCTGGTCGAGCACGCGGATGAACTGCGGCACCTTGTAGTCGGCCAGCCGCTCACGGGCGAAGGCGATCAGCGAGGGCACGAGGTCGTCACCGGCACCGTCCCGGGGCAGGACGACGGCCCCCACCTTCTCCCCCATCACCGGGTCGGGCACGCCGACCACCGCCACCTCGACGACGTCGGGGTGCTCGGTGAGCACGTACTCCACCTCGACGGAGTACACGTTCTCGCCGCCGCGGTTGATCATGTCCTTGGCCCGGTCGACGATCCGCACCATGCCGTCGGTGATCGTGGCGAGGTCGCCGGTGTGCAGCCAGCCGTCGACGAAGGTCTCCGCCGTCCGCGCCGGGTCGCCCCAGTAGCCGGCCACCACGTTGGGCCCGCGGACGAGCAGCTCACCGACGCCCGTCTCCGGATCGGTGTTCTCCAGCCGCACCTCGTTCACCGGCGTCGGGAAGCCGACCGCGTCGGCGTGCTCGAGGGTGTACTCGTGCGGCAGGAACGTGGCCAGCGCCGACGTCTCCGACAGCCCGAACCCGTTGCCGAGCCGCGCGGCGGGGAACGCCTCGAGCAGCCGGTGCACCAGCTCGGGGGCGATCGGCGCGCCGCCGTAGCTGGCCGTGCGGACCGACGAGACGTCGGTGGTGGCGAAGGCCGGGTGCCGCAGGGTGAGCTCGTAGATCGTCGGGACGGCGGTCACCAGCGTGACGCGGTACTGCTCGATCGCGGCGAGGAACGCCGCGGGCTCGAACTGCGGCATGACCACCGACGTCCCGCCCAGCGACATCTGGCTCATGAACTGCGAGCAGCAGCCGGTGACGTGGAAGAGTGGCACCGAGATGAGCCCGACGTGGTCGGGTCCGCGCTCGAGCTTCCGGCACCGGATGACGCTCTCCACCGAGGACAGGAAGTTCTCGTGGGTGACCATCGCGCCCTTGGGCCGGCCGGTAGTGCCGGACGTGTAGAAGAGCGCGGCGACGTCCCCGTGCTCGCGGATCGGCACCTCCCCCGGCTCGCCGTCGGGCAGCGGCGCCCCGGGCAGGACGACGTAGGCGGCGTCGGCGTCGCCGAGGATGTACTCCACCTCGGGCTCGGCGAGCCGGATGTTCATCGGGAGGACGACGGCGCCGGCGAGGTGCCCGCCCCAGAAGGCGAGCGCCCAGTCCAGGCCGTTGCCCAGCCGGATCGCGACCCGGTCACCCGGCCGTACCCCCGCGTCGCGCAGGCCACCGGCGACCCGCAGTGCGCGGTCCCACAGCTCTGCGTAGGTCACCGACGGGCCGCCGAGCTCGACGATCGCGGTCCGGTCCGGGTGCCGCTCGACAGTGCTGCGCAGCATGTCGACCACGGTGCGTGGCAGCCCGGTGTAGCGCCGGATCCCGTCCGCGCCCACCTCGATGCCGGTGGTGTCGAACGGGCTCTCCTCGACCGGTGTCACGCTGCTCCCCATTCCCGGCGCCCTCGGCGGTGCCGCTCCCGCATTCTGCGCGGCCCTGCTCCCCCTCGGGACTGCGGCTCTTACCGGTCGCGGCCCGATGCTTCCACCGGGGCCGCTCTGCGGTCATGGACCGCAGCCACGAAACGGCTCGCCAGCCGCAGGTGGTCGGGCGTGGACACCGGCGGGAACACGGCGTCCGGATGGGCGACGACGATCGCCAGCAGGCGGGCCCGGGAGAGCGCCACGTTGATCCGGTTGACCTCGTAGAGGAACGGCACGTCCCCCGGTTCCTCCGCGGGCCGCCCCTGGGCGAAGACGACGACGTGCGCCTCGCGGCCCTGGAACTTGTCGACCGTGCCCACCCGATCCTCGGGACGCGCGTCCGGCACCACCGCGGCGAGCGCTGCGCGGATGCGATTGACGTGCGCGTTGTGCGGCGCGACCACCAGGATGTCGTCCGACGTCAGCCTGGTCGTCGACGTCCCGTCGGTCACCCTGGCCCGCTCGGTCAGAAGACGGACCAGGCCCGCGGCGACGTCGGCCTGAGCCACCTCGTCGGCATCCGTGGGCAACCAGACGACACCAGGCTCCAGGGGTACGCGGTGCCCGGCGACCACCAGGTCCGGTCCGACGAGCGAGCGGGCGGCCGCCGTGGAGTGCGCGGTCAGCGCGCCCTCGTAGGCCAGCGTGCCGACCACGTCACAGACTGCCGGGTGCATCCTGCGGGTGACATCGAGGAAGACGCCGACGTGGTCGGGGAGCACCGGTGCGCCGTGCGCGAGGTGCTCGAGCAGCGAGACCTCGACGAGTTCGTCGTGACTGGCCTGGATCGGCGACGCCAGCTGCTGCGGATCACCGAGGGCGACTGCGCGCGCGGAAGCCTGCACCACGGCCAGCGCGTCGGCCAGCGACACCTGTCCGGCCTCGTCCACGACGAGCAGGTCGAGGCACCGGGCGGCGTCGGCTCGCGCCCAGCCGAACTTCGTGGCGCCGAGGACTGCCGGCCTGCCCGCTGCGCGCTGGTCGACCAACCACGGCGCGAGCGCCTTGCCGCCGTCGGTGAGACAGGCCACTCCCGCCGCGGAGACCTGCTCGGGCTTGCCGATGTGGGCGACGCCGACGTCCATACCCCTGTCGGCGACGAGCTCGGCGATCCCCTCCAGCAGGTGGTCGATGACTCGGTGGGAGTTGGCCACCACACCGATCGAGGCGGCCTCTCCTCGTGCGGCGGCACGGTCGATCTCGTCGAGGACGAGCCGTGCGGCCAGCCAGGTCTTGCCCGTTCCGGGCGGGCCCTGGACGGGCAGGACGCCCCCGGTCAGCTCTCCGAGCAGACGCCGGGCGCGGTCACCCGCTTCCTCGCCGGGCAACGGACCCATCACACCGGCCGCAATCGGCAATTCCCGGTCGAGCAGCCGCAGTCCCGTCACAGCGGGCGGCTCCGGCTCGGCGAGGAGCGCGCTCTCCCCGAGTCGCATGAGCGACTCCCACACCACCGGGGGGTCGATGAACGGCGTCGCCACGTACGGCCCAGGCGGTGGCGTCTTGCCCCGCTTGACCGTGAAGGTGCCGGCCGCGGCATCGAAGTCCTGCAGTTCCAGCGTCACCGCCTTCCCGTCGTCGCCCGACGGCACGGCCTCGACCACCCGGTCACCGGCGCGGAGCTTCCACGCACCGGGCCGGCAGCGGTACTCACGGAGCAGCGCCTCGTTCTTCCTTCCCGTCACCGGCGGGTGCACCCGACCGGCCACGACATCGACGAGACACGACTCGTGCTCGGTGCCCCGACGGACCCGGGTGACCGGCGCGGGCTCGCCGTTGAGTTCAGCCCACTGAGGCGGCACCGCCGGTGCATCGGCGAGGTCCTGCCCGTCGGCACCTGCCGCCCACTCCTTGAGCCGGCGGTGGTCCTGGTAGGCGACGACGAACTCGCGCCGGTGCCACTCGAGCAGTTCGGCGAGCATGCGGGCACCGGTGACCGACACCCCCGACGGCAGCGGACGTCCCGCGGCCTCGGCGGTCGTGGCTGCCGCACGCAGCCGTGACTGCAGCTCGGCGGTGCTCTCGATGCGCCGGAGCACGTCGTCGGACGGCGTCCACTCGTCCTCGACCTCGTCGAGGAGGTCGCCGTCGGCAAGCGCGGAGGCGAGTCCCCGCAGCCAGAGGTGCACCGCGCGCGTGGCTTTCACGTCGTGCTCGTTGTAACTGCGGATGCCGTCCAGGAGCTCGGCCCGCTCGTCCTCATCGGTGGCGCGGAGATAAGCCTCGTACGCCTCGATGCTCTCGTCGGCCCGGGCCACCGAGGCGGCGACGCCACTGCGGTCGTAGCCCGCGAGCTTCTCCACGTACTTGAGCGATGTGCTCCCGCCCTGGACGCGCAGCGCGGACTCGACGCGGCGGTAGAGGTCGTCGAACCGGGTCTCGACGAGGTGCTGCACCTCCGCGAGCAGCCGCGCTCCCTCCTCGGGGTTCGGCCACGCCTCCGCGATCCGGGTCAGCGCGGTGACCTCATAGGAGTTGTAGTGGTAGACCCGCCACTCCCCGCCCTGGGCCTCTCGCTTGCGCAGCTCGTCGAGGAACCAGAGAAAGGCCTCTCTCTCCTGCTCGACGTCGTGGGCCCAGCGGTGCTCGTACCGCTGGTCGGCACCGCAGAACGCCCAGAGGTAGTCCAGCGTCGGCAAGGCGGCGAACGGGTCGCCCTCGAGGTCGAAGTAGATGTCCAGCGGGTGCGGGGCGGGGGTTCCGACGACTCCGGCGTCGCGTGGCTGCGGGCGGATCAAGACGAACGGATCGGCACCCGCCTGCGCGGCTGCCTGCCCTCGCAGCCGAGCGAAGGTTGCCTCGCCGATGGCGCCGGGTCGTGCCTGGTCGGATGCCCGGGCCAGGTCGGCGACGGTCCGGATGCCGGCCTCACGCAGGAGGGCGCGCTGCCGGCGGGTGAGCCGGTGCACGTGGCGCAGGTCCTCCGGTCCCCACTCCTCGTCGCACCGCACCGACCACGTGCAGCCCTCGCAGGCGTCGACGGGGTCGGCGACCGTCTCCGGCGGGGCGGCGTGGAAGGCGAGGAACCGGGCGCGCAGCTCCTCGAGGTACGGCAGCGCGTCACCGTAGGGCCAGGAGAACTCCTCGCCGGTACCCAGCCAGACCACGAGCCGCGGAGGCGGCGCCCCCTGCAGCTGCTCCAGGATGGCCCCGTAGTGGGCCATCTGGAGCAGCGCCCCGGCCGACGGCCTGCGGGCGAGCTTGGTGTCGCGCACCTCGTAGGACCAGTCGCCGAGCGCGCTCGGAGCACCGTCGACTCGCACGAGGAAGTCCGCGTAGCCGAACCACGGCCCGTCGACGAGCGCCGCCTGGTAAACCACGTCGACGCCGTCGCGCAGGGCCCGCTCCGTGGCGCGTGCTGCGGCGGGCAGCCCGTGCGAACCGGAGGGACGCGGGATGTCGACGACCGATCGTCCCTCGGAGATGAGGCGGTCGAGCATCGCCTGTTCGTGTTCGTCACCCCGCAGGTTCGCCGGCGGAGGAAAGCCGGACCCCGCGTCCGCCGCCAGCCGCTTCTGCGCGTCGCGCCAGGCCCGCAGCTCGGCGTCGGTGAGCGCGAGTGCGTCCAGCCGGGACGCGTGCGCGCACCCCCGCCAGGTGAGCAGGTCGGTCGCCGAGTACACGACAGCCCCGTCGATCGTGTGCACGTGCTGCCTCCGTCGTCGGTACCGGTCCGGTCGGCCCCGCCGTCCGGACGGGCGCGACCTCGACCTAGGGATAGTGGACGCCTCTGACACGTTTCCGGTCCCCGGTTCGGCGTGTCCCTCAACCGGGTCAACGCGACACTCCGCGCGCGAGGCTGCGCCGAGCCGCGGAATCGGCCAGGGTGGAGCGTGTGAGCGACACGAGCAGGAGCGGTTCGGGATACGTCGAGCCGGAGTTCCAGCGGGACACCAAGTACATCTCCGACCGCATCACCGCCGACGGCCGCGACGGCTGGCCGGTCGAGCCCGGGCGCTACCGGCTGATCGCCGCCCGCGCCTGCCCGTGGGCGAACCGCGCGATCATCGTCCGCCGCCTGCTCGGGCTGGAGCCGGTCATCTCGATGGGGCTCACCGGCCCGACGCACGACGCGCGGAGCTGGACCTTCGACCTCGACCCCGGCGGCCGCGACCCGGTGCTGGGCTACGAGCGGCTGCAGGAGGCGTACTTCGCCCGGTTCCCGGACTACCCCAAGGGCATCACGGTGCCGGCGATGGTCGACGTCCCCACCAAGGCCGTCGTCACCAACGACTTCCCGCAGATCACGCTGGACTTCTCCACCGAGTGGACGCAGTACCACCGCGACGGGGCGCCCGACCTGTACCCGGAGAAGCTGCGCGACGAGATGGCCGAGGTGATGGAGCGGATCTACACCGAGGTCAACAACGGCGTGTACCGCTGCGGCTTCTCCGCCTCGCAGCGGGCCTACGACAAGTCCTACGAGCGGCTGTTCACCGCGCTGGACTGGCTCGAGGAGCGGCTGACCGGGCAGCGCTATCTCATGGGCGACACGATCACCGAGGCCGACGTCCGGCTGTTCACCACGCTGGCCCGCTTCGACGCCGTCTACCACGGCCACTTCAAGTGCAACCGGCAGAAGCTGACCGAGTTCCGCGCGCTGTGGGCCTACGCCCGGGACCTGTTCCAGACACCGGGGTTCGGCGACACGACCGACTTCCCGCAGATCAAGGAGCACTACTACGTCGTCCACGCCGACATCAACCCGACGCAGATCATCCCGGCGGGCCCGGACACGTCGGTCTGGCTGACCCCGCACGGCCGCGAGGAGCTCGGCGGCTCGCCGTTCGGCGACGGCACCCCGCCCGGGCCGACGCCCGAGGGTGAGCAGGTGCCGGCGGAGCACGGTCCGGGCGGCATCCCGCACCGATGACCCGTCACCCGACGACGGCGAGCACCGCGGCGGCCAGCAGCCGCTGCCCCTCGTCGGTGGGGTGGATGTCGTCGGGGATCACCAGGCCGGCCGCCACCGAGCTGCCCCCGGCGGCCAGCGCGCGTTCGCGGAAGGCCTCGTACCCGTCGACCACCTCCGCGCCGTGGCTCGCCGGGACCCCGGCGAGGTCGACACCGATCCCCGCCGGCTCGCCCGGGTAGTCGAGCGCGTAGTAGGTGACGACGACGATCCGCCCGTCGTACCCGCCCTGGTCGCGCAGCGTGCGCAGGATGCGGTCGAGGTTGCCCTGCGCGGCGGTCGTCATCGCCTCCTGCTCCACCGGGTCCGCACAGCCGCCCGGTGACGTGTGGCAGACGCCGGCGTCGTTGGCACCGAGCTGCAGCGTGATCAGCTCGACGTCGTCGTGCTCCTCCAGCAGGTCGAGCGCGAGCTCGAGCTGCGACTGCTCGGGGGACGCGTACGGGACGTGCGTCGGAAACCTCGTCCGGTAGCCCTCCGCCCCGTGGCAGCCCATGTCGGGTTCGGTCGGATCGAGGAAGGTCGCGGTCGTCTCGCCGGGGCAGGCGGTGGTCAGCACCTCCAGGCCGAGCTCCGCGCCGACCAGCTCCGGATAGCCGACGAAGTCCGCGGGGTCGGCGTAGTCGGCCGGCCCGGCGGGGCGGAAGCCGAAGGGCACGGAGTCGCCGAGCGCGAGGTAGCTCCCGGGATCCGCGTCGGCGGTGACCGAGGGTGGCTCCGGCTCCGGCGCCCCGACCTCTTCCGAGCACGCCGCCAGCAGCAACGTCGCGAGCGTCGCCGCCACGAGTCGCGACCTGCTCCGCATGCGGTCACCGTAGGGGCACCGCAGTCGGCGGGCCGGCATCCCTGCGATGCGCGTCACAACCGCGGTCCGGACCTCGCCGCACCGGCATAGGGCGGTGAGCGGCGACGTTATGGTCGGGACGACGCAGCCAGCCGATCGCCCCGGGTGTCGGCCTGGTCCTCGAACTCCCAGGAGCCCTCCTCGTGCCGCCCGCCTTCTTCACCCTGTCCGACGGTCGCTTCGTCCCTCACGAGGACGCCCGCAGCTGGTGGACCCCCGGGATGCTCAGCGGTCCACTGCTCGGCGGCCTGCTCGCCCGCGCGCTGGAGACCGCGCACGGCTCCCCCGAGTTCCAGTTCAGCCGGCTGACCGTGGACCTGTTCCGCAACGCCCCCTTCGAACCTGTCGAGCTCACCACCGAGGTGATCCGGGAGGGTCGACGCATCCGCGTCACCGAGGCGAAGGTCGTCACGAGCATCGGCGTGGTCGCCCGCGCCAGCGGCGTGCAGCTGCGCCGGGGCGAGCAGCCGCCGAGCCCCGTGCCCACCCGCACGCCCGCCTGGGACGCGCCGAACCCCGCGGGGATCACCGATCCCTACTTCACCTTCGTCCCCGACGGCGACCACTCCCGCCGCGGCATGTGGATCCACGCGGACCGCCCGCTGGTGGCCGGCGAGGAGCTCACCCCGTTCGTCCGCGTCGCGCTCGCGGCCGACGAGGCCAGCCCGGTGGCGCACCGGGGCGAGACCGAGCTCGAGTTCATCAACGCCGACTACACGCTCACCCTCAGCCGCGATCCGGTCGGCGAGTACGTCGGCCTCTCCGCCGGCGGGCACGTCAGCGAGGACGGCATCGCGGTCGGGCACGCCACGGTGCACGACGAGAAGGGGCCGATCGGCTTCAGCATGTCGATCGCCGTCGCCAACGTGCGGACCGTGTGACCGGGGTGCGCCCCGCCTACTTCACCCCGGCCGGCGACGGGTTCGCGCCGGGCGAGAGCGCCCGCAGCTGGTGGGTGCCGGGCATGATCCACGGCCGGCTGCTCGGCGGCCTGCTCGCCCGCGAGCTGGAGACCGCCTACGGCGACCCGCAGTTCCAGTTCAGCCGGGTCACCGTCGACATGTTCCGCAACGCGCCGTTCGAGCCGGTCTCGGTCAGCAGCGTCGTCGTCCGGGAGGGGCGCCGGATCCGGGTGACCGAGGCGACGGTGACCGCCGGCGTCGGCGCCGTCGCCCGGGCGAGCGCGGTGCAGCTGCGCCGCGGCGAGCAGCCCTCCGCTCCGGTGCCGACCCGCACCCCGGCCTGGGACGCGCCGGATCCGGCGTCGTTCGGCCGGTCCTTCGCGGAGTTCGCCGCCGACGGCGATCCGGTCCGCCGCCGCATGTGGATCCGGGAGGAGGGCCCGCTCGTCGACGGCGAGCCGCTGTCCCCCTTCGTCCGGGCGGTGCTGGCCGCCGACGTCGCCAGCCCCCTGGCCCACCGCGGCGAGGACGACCTGGAGTTCATCAACGCCGACTACACGCTGACCCTCAGCCGGGACCCGGTCGGTGAGTACGTCGGGCTGGAGTCCGGTGGGCACGTCAGCGAGGACGGCGTCGCGACCGGGCACGCCACCGTGCACGACGAGAAGGGGCCGATCGGCTTCAGCATGGCCGTCGCCGTCGCCAACATCCGCGCGCTCTGACACCTGCTCCGGCTTTCCCGACCGGTCGCCCTGCGGGACAGTGACCCTCGGCGGCGGTTGCCTCCCGGGCTCCCGCCGGTGTCCGAGGGGGAACGCGCATGTACGCACGCTCGACCGGCTTCCACGGTGACCCGCACAGGGTCGACGACGCGATCCACTACGTCCGCGACAAGGCCATGCCCGCGCTCCTCGGGATGGACGGCTACGTCGGGGTCTCGATGCTGGCCGACCGCGGCTCGGGCCGGTGCATCATCACCAGCTCCTGGGACGACGCCGCCGCCCTGCACCGCAGCGCCGGCGAGATGAGGGGCATGCGCGCCCGGGCCGCCGACATCCTGCAGAGCCCGCCGGACGTGCACGAGTGGCGGGTCGCCCTGCTGCACCGCGTGCGGAGCGCGCCGCCCGGCGCCCGCACCCGCGTGACGTGGACCCGCAGTGACCCGGCAGGGCTCGACCACACGCTCGAGGAGTTCGCCGAGGCCGTCGTCCCCCGGTTGGCCGACCTGCCCGGCTTCTGCAGCGTCAGCGTCCTGACCGATCCCGAGCAGGGCCGGACGTCGAGCGCGATCACCTACGCCGACGACGCCGCGCTGGAGGTCGCGACCACCCAGCTCGCCCCGCTCCTGGCCGAGTTCCACCGGCAGCGCGGCAGCGAGGTGACCGACGACCAGGCGTTCGAGCTCGTGCTCGCCCACCTGCGCGTCCCCGAGACGGTCTGAGCGGGGGGGCGGACACGTGACGACGTCGGACCCCACCCCCGGCACGGACACCGGCGGCCGGCACGCCGCTCCGGACGAGCCCGACACGGACGCTCCGGAGACGGCCGCCGCGCCCGACGAGCCGAGGCGGAGCCGGTTCCGCCCGGCGACCGGGCGGCCGCTCGGCAGGCACCCCGCCGGGAGTTCGCTGCTGTCCAGCGCCGGGCTGCTGCTGGGGCTCGTCCTCGCCCCGGTGGTCTTCGACCGGCTGGACTTCGACGTCTTCGACCGTGCCGCCGCGGCCGCCCGCAGCGCCGCCACCACCTGGCCGGGCGGCGGCGAGCCGTGGTTCTGGCCCTCGTGGGTGGCGGCGGTCGCCGGGGTCGTGGCGCTGCTGCTGGTCGGCGTGGGGCTGGTCGGGGTGCGGCTGCCCGACGTCGTCGTCGGCGTCCTCGGCGTGCTCCTGGCGCTGGCCACGGGGCGTGCGGCCTGGACGACCCTCGACGTCGTCGACGCCCGGCTCTGGGACCTCGTGCCGGTCTGCCTGGTCTGCCTGCTCGCGTTCGGTCTCGCCATCTCGGGCGTGGCCCACTGGCGTTCCTCGGGTGACGACCAGCCCGGATCGGGGATCAGCGGCGCGGCGAGTGCGTCGCTCGCCGGCGTCGTCGTCGCCCTGCTCCTCCTCGCCGGTGGCGCCGGCATCGCCCGCTTCCAGGAGGAAGGGCGGGGGCCGGCCGGGCCACCGCAGAAGGTCGCCGGGCTGCTGAGCATCCGGGCGGCCGACGCCGCCGCGGCCGACGACCTGGCCGGCCCGTGGGTGCCCCAGCTCGCGTCCGCGCAGATCGGCGACGCCGATGACGCGGCGACCGCCTTCTCCGCCCGGCACCGCGACTACTCGGCGTTCCTCCCGGTGCTGCTGCTGCGCGGCGACGACGTGGCGGGAGAGGACGTGGACGACGACTGGTGGCTCACCGTCGCCGCCCAGGGGTTCGCCGCCGAACCCGAGGTGCGGGCCTGGTGCGCGGCCAACGGGCAGGACCCCGCCACCTGCATTCCCCGCCGCCTCCCCTGACCCCTCGAGTTGATCATCGTCTGCGTGCCCGCGACACCGCTGCACACGCCGCGGCGGCGCGCACGCGAACGATGATCGACTCGAGGGTGACGCTGCCGGTCAGACGACGCGGGTGAGCGCCGGCCACAGCCCGTCCGGGCCGTCGGCGAGCAGGCCCTGGGCCAGCACCCGCGACCAGAGCAGCTCGCTGCCGGCCTCGTCCCGCCACGACCACAGCCGCTTGGTGAGGTGGTGCAGCCGGTGCTCCTGGGTGAAGCCGATCGCGCCGTGCACCTGGTGGGCCAGCCGCGCGACCACCTCGACCGCCGCACCGGCCCGCACCTTCGCCGCGGCGGCGGCCAGCCAGAAGTCGCCCGAGCCGTGGTGCAGGGCCTGGACGGCGGCGTCGGTCAGCGCGGTCACCGCGGTCACCTCGCCTGCCATCTCCGCCAGCTCCATCTGGATCGCCTGGAACTTCGCCAGGGGGCGGCCGAACTGCTGCCGCTCACCGGCGTACTGCACGGTCCAGGCGAGCACCTGCTCCAGCGCCGCGGTCAGTTGCACCGCCCGGGCCAGCGCGTAGCCGGCCCGCAGCTCGCGCACCTGCCCGGCGTTCAGCGGGGCGGCCAGCGCGCGGACGCCGTCGACGACGAGGGCACCGCGCGGCTCTCCGGCGAGGTTGGCCGCGGTGAGCACCGTCAGCCCCGCGGTCGGCAGCAGCGCGAGCACCGCGCCGTCCGGGCCGTTCGCCAGCAGCGCCGCGTGCGCGGCGACGCCGCTCCACGGGACGTCGGCCACCGTTCCGGACAGCGTCCAGGCGTCCCCGGAGGGGGTGGCGACGACGTTCTCGGCGGAACCGAAGGTGAGCGGTTCCTCGACCGGCGGGAGCGGGAGCCCGGCGGCGATCACCGCGGGGCCGGCCACCAGCAGCTGCTCGGCCACCGGCACCGCACCGGCGCCCGCGGCCAGCGTGCGCACGATCGCGACGGCGTCGTCGAGGTCGCCGCCGGAGCCGCCCGCCGACTCCGGCAGTCCCACCCCGGTGAGCCCGGCCCCGGCCAGCGCCGTCCAGAGGCCCTCGTCCCAGGGCCGCTCCGGCGTCAGGTCGAACGGCTCGTGCGCGCCGAGGATGTCGCGGACGGTCTCGACCACCAGGTCCTGATCGCTCACCGGAGCCCCAATCCACGTGCCACGATCCCGCGCAGGATCTCGTTGGTGCCGCCGCGGAGCGTGTAGCCCGGCGCGTGCAGCTGCGCCTCGGCCAGGGCCCGGGCCAGCGGGTCGGGCGAGTCCAGCGACGGCAGCACGTCGACCACCCGCCGGACCTCGTCGATGACGTCGGCCTCGAACGTCGTCCCGACGTCCTTGACCAGCGCGGCGGGGATGTTCGGCAGCTCGCCGCGGTCCAGCGCCGCCGCGATCCGCAGCGACATCTGGCGCAGCGCCAGCAGCCGCGCCGAGAGCCGGCCGAGCGCGGCCAGCGCGGCGAAGTCGCCCGAGTCGACCACTCGACGAGCGAACTCGGCGACGAGTGGATAAGTCGACAGGAACCGCTCCGGCCCCGACCGCTCGAAGGCCAGCTCCGCGGTCACCTGGTGCCAGCCGTCGCCCTCGGTGCCGAGCAGCATGTCGCCGGGGACGACGACGTCCTCGAACACGACCTCGTTGAAGTGGTGGCCGCCGTCGAGGATGCGGATCGGGTTGACGGTGATGCCCGGCAGCGACAGGTCGATGAGCAGCTGCGACATGCCCGCGTGCCGGTTGGCGGTGTCCACCGGGGCGGTGCGCACCAGCACGATCCCGTAGTGCGACACGTGCGCGTTCGACGTCCACACCTTGGCGCCGTTGACCACCCAGTCGCCGGACTCGTTGCGCACCGCCTTCGTGCGGATCGAGGCGAGATCGGAGCCGGAGTCGGGCTCGCTCATCCCGATGACGAAGTAGCACTCGCCGCGGGCGATGCGCGGCAGGATCTCCTGCCGCTGCTTCTCGGTGCCGTAGCGCAGCAGGTTGGGACCGGACTGCCGGTCGGCGATCCAGTGCGCCGCGACGGGGGCGCCGGCGGCGAGCAGCTCCTCGGTGACGGCGTAGCGCTCCATGGCCGAGCGCTCGTGCCCGCCGTACTTCTTCGGCCAGGTCATGCCGAGCCAGCCGCGCGCGCCGAGCTTGCGGCTGAACTCCGGGTCGACGCCGGACAGCCAGGTGTCGACGTGGGTGGTGAAGGTGCCGGCGGCCAGCTCCTCGGCGAGGAAGTCGCGGACCTCGCCGCGCACCTGCTCGGCCGCCTCGGACTGCGGCGCCGGCGACAGGGTCAACGGGTTGCTCATGCGGCTCCCAGCTCGAGATCGACGTCCTCCGGCCGATTCTGCAGTGTGCCGCCACCTCCCGCCCCACGGCCCTGATGATCAGGTCACCTGGTCATCCCGGGTCCTCCCTCGCGGTAGACCGTGAGGGAGGTCCCATCGTGACCAGGGACCCTGATCATCACGGAGGTCAGCAGCGGGTGAGGGCGAGCAGCGCGATGTCGTCGGCCCGGTGCGGCCCCGTCAGCTCGCGCAGCAGGTGGTCGCACAGCTCGCCGGGCTCCGAGGTCCCCGCCGACGACGCCGCGGCGAGCAGCCGGTCGAACCCCTCGTCGATGTCGGCCGAGTGGCTCTCCACCAGCCCGTCGGTGAACAGGACCAGCGTGGCCCCCGGCGGCATGACCCCCAGCCACTCCGTCGCCGCGGACGGCGGCGCGCCCAGCATCCGGCTCGGCCGCACCGGCAGGAAGTCCGCCCGCCCGTCGACGACGAGCACCGGTGGCGGGTGCCCGGCCGAGGCGATCCGCAGCCGCCCCGACGCGGGGTCCAGCGAGGCGAACAGCGCCGTCGCCATCCGTTGCAGCCCCAGCAGCGGCCAGCCGGTCTGCAGCCTGTCGACGACGGCGCCCGGCCCCGGCCCGTCAGCCAGCAGCGCCCGGTAGACGCTGCGCAGCTGACCCATCGTCGCGGCGGCGGTGATGTCGTGGCCGACCACGTCGCCCACGGCCAGCCCCACCTCGTCCCCGGGCAGCGGGACGACGTCGTAGAAGTCCCCGCCGACGTCTACCCCGCGGGTGGCCGGGAGGTAGCGCACCGCCGTCGCCAGTCCCTCGACCGCGGGCGGCGCCGGCGGGAGCAGGTTCCCCTGCAGCGCGTGGGAGGTGCGGACGGCGAGGTCGAAGCGCTGCGCCTTGGCCACCACGAGCGCCAACTGCAGGGCGAGCTGCTCGGCCACCTCGACGTCGGCCTCGGTCAGCGGCCCGCGCTCCCGGCAGTTGGCGAACGTGAGCACGCCGAGCTGGCGCCCCTCGACGGTCAGGGGCACGGCCACGACCGCGACCAGGTCCAGCTCCCGCAGCAGCTCGAGGTGCCCCTCGTCGAAGGCGACCGACCGCAGGAACTCGTCGTCCACCGACCGGATCCACTGGGTGCGCCCGGCCCGCAGCGCGCGCACGCTCGGGTGCTCGGTCGCCCGGCGCGGCAGGTGGTGCAGGCGCAACCGTTCGACGAGGTGCTGCCGGCCCGGGTCGCGGTGCCGCACGGCCGGCCGGACGAGCCCCTCCTCGGTCTCCAGGTCGACCACGCAGAGGTCGGCGAGCCCCTTGACCACCAGCCCGGCCAGGCGCTCCACGTTGCGCGTCAGGTCGGCCGCCTCTGCCAGGCGCCGCGCCGCCTCCAGCAGGAACGCCGCCCGCTCGGCCTGGCGCGTCGTCTGCTCGTGCAGCCGCGCCCGCTCCAGCGCCTGACCGGCCTGACGGCCGATGGTCCACAGCAGGTTCACGTCGGCCGGGTGCAGGGGCGTGCGCTCCCCGGGCTCGTCCAGGCTGATCAGGTCGCCGGGCCCCTCCCCCAGCGCCACCACCAGCACGCCCAGCCGGCGACCGTTCGCGCTCACCGGCACGATCACCAGCTCCAGCAGCGCCGACGCCGCCATCGCCGCAGCCAGGGCCGGCTGGCCCGCCCGCAGCTCGTCGTCCAGGACGATCGAGCGCACCCCGCGCTCGAGCTCGACGGCCAGCCGGCTGCCGGCCGCGTCGCGCAGCTCCGGCAGGAGGTCCGGCGCCAGGCCCTGCGACCACAGCGTCCGCAGCCCCGGCAGGTCCGGCGTCGTCGGCTGGGCGCCCTCGACCAGCACCAGTGCCGCCCCGCGGGCGTGGAACGCAGCAGCGGTCCGCTCGACGATGACCGCGCCCACGTCCGCCACGGACGTGGCGGCGGCGAGGTCGGAGACCACCATCTGCAGCGTCACCGAGCGCCGCTCCGACTCCTCCGCCGCCCGTTGCGCGGCCAGCAGCTCCCGCTCGTAGCGCCGCCGCGCGGTCGCCTCGAAGACCGTGGCCCGCACCAGCGCCGGCGCGCCCTCGTCGTCCCGGAGCAGCACCGCGTTGGCCAGGCAGGACAACAGCGACCCGTCGGCGCGCACCAGGTCGAGCGCGATCTCCCGCACCGCGCCCTGCATGCGCATCAGCGGCGTCAGGTGGGTCTCGTAGTAGACCCGCCCGCCGGTGCTCAGCAGCTCCTGGAAGCGGGTGCCCAGCACCGAGTCGGCGGACCGGCCGAGCCACGAGCAGAACGTGCCGTTGATCTTGACGATCCGGCCGTCGGGCAGCATCGAGAGGTAGCCCATGGGCGCGTTCTCGTAGAGGTCGGCCGGGTCGTCCTCCAGCATCCGGTCCAGCGGCCCCCACGGGTCCGGACCGGGGATGCCGGTGGGATCCAGCTCGGCCATCCCCGTCATCCCGGCAGGAAGGCCCGGATCGCGGCGGCCGTCTCCCCCGGCGCGCTCAGGTGCGGGCAGTGCCCGGTGGCGGAGAGCTGGGTGAGGACGCTCCCCGGGATGTGCTCGTGCACGTAGCGGCCGACGACCTCGGGGGCGATCACGTCGTCGCTGCACTGCAGCACGAGCGTGGGGACGGCGACCCCGGGCAGGTCGGCGCGGTTGTCGGACAGGAACGTCACCCGCGCGAAGTGCCGGGCGATGTCGGGGTCGGTGCGGCAGAAGCTGTTGGTGAGCTCCTCCGCCGCCGCCGGCTGGTCCGGCGTGCCCATGATCACCGGCGCCATCTGGGTGGACCAGCCCAGGTGGTTGGCGTCCAGCGCATCGAGCATCTCCGCGATGTCCTTGCGGCTGAACCCGCCCACGTAGTCGCCGTCGTCGACGTACCGGGGGCTGGGCCCGACCATCACGTGGGCTCCGAACCGGCCCGGCGCCTGCTGCTCCGCCAGGACGCCGATCATCGCGCTCACCGAGTGGCCGACGAAGACCACGTCGGTGAGGTCGAGCTCCTCGCAGATCTCGACGACGTCGGCGGCGTAGCCGCGCAGCGAGCCGTACTTCGGCCGGTCGTAGGCGCGTAGGTCCGACCGGCCGGCGCCGACGTGGTCGAACAGCACGATGCGGTGGTCGTCGGCGAACGCGGGGACGACGAGCCGCCACATCTCCTGGTCGCAGCCGAAGCCGTGGGCGAACATCATGGGGCGGGCATCCGGCCGGCCGGCGAGCCGCACGCAGTTGCGCTCCAGGACGTTCCCCACCGGGCGACCATACGAGAGCCGGGTTCCGCTGTCTGCGGACTCCGGCCTCCGGCGCGGTCACCCCCGGTCAGCCGGCGGATGCGGAACGCCAGGCCATCCGGCGTGGCCTGCACCGCCGCGACCACCGCGGACAGCGCGGCGTCGACGCCGCCGGGCCCCGCCCTACGCTCCGCCGCGTCGTACCCGGAACCGGCCGGGGCGCCCTGCTCCCGCGCGAGGTACGCCATGCCCACCTCCACCCTCGGTTCCGTCGCGGTCGTCCCGGCTCCCCGGACACCCGCCGACGACGTCGTGACCGGACCCCGCACCGCGCCGCCCGGGGGCCGCGCCGCCTCCTACCAGCGGGTGCTGCACCGGGTGTTCCGCCGGGAGTTCCGGCTGCTCGCCGATCTGCTGGCCTGGGCGCCCCGGGCCGAGCCCGCGCGCACCGCCGCGCTCACCCGCCACGCCGACCTGCTCGCCCAGCTGCTCGCCGCCCACCCCGGCCGCCCGCGACGCCGTGGC
>NZ_LWUA01000136.1 GCF_005222955.1 Blastococcus sp. CCUG 61487
ATGGCGGAGCTGCGGCGGCGCCACGGAGCCGATCTGCCCGTCGTCACCGTGGGCTTCTGCTTCGGCGGCAGCCACTCCTGGCGGCAGGCCGGCGGGCAGCTCGGCCTGGCCGGCTGCGCGGGCTTCTACGGCCGCCCGGCGCTGGTGGGCGAGGCCGCCGAGCGGGCCCACCTGCCCACGGTCATGGTGATCGCGGGCGCGGACCAGGCCACGCCC
>NZ_LWUA01000137.1 GCF_005222955.1 Blastococcus sp. CCUG 61487
GCGCGCCGGGGAACGCCGGCAGCAGGGCGGGGTGGGTGTTGATCAGCCGGCCGCCGAAGGTCTCCAGGACCCTGGGCCCGACGATCTTCATGAAGCCGGCCGAGACGACCAGATCGGGCTCGAAGGCCGCGATCTCGGCGGCGAGCGCGCGGTCCCAGTCCGACCTGTCGGGGTGGTCGCCCAGCGGGCGGACGAACGTCGGGATGCCGCGGCGCCGGGCGTGCTCGAGACC
>NZ_LWUA01000138.1 GCF_005222955.1 Blastococcus sp. CCUG 61487
GCGCCGACCGCGACGACCTCGGCGGGGAAGGTGGGGTCGTCGGTCGCCTCGAGCAGCGCGGCGCACAGCGAACCGGTGCCCGAGAGGAGCACGACGACCCGGGCGCGCGGAGTCGACTGCCCGGGCCCGCCCACGGCACGACCCTAACCGGCGGGGCGAGCCCGTCGACCGGCCCGGTTCAGCCCGGATTGCGCCAGCGGGTGACCACGGCCGCCAGGGCTGCCGCGATACCCGCCTGAGCTGCGACCGC
>NZ_LWUA01000139.1 GCF_005222955.1 Blastococcus sp. CCUG 61487
TGCGGGGGGTGCTGGCCGGCGTCCTGACCGCCCTCGCCCTCTGCCTCGGGGTGGTGGCGGTGGCGCTCGCGGCGGACGCGGACGGCTACGCCGCGGTCTCCGGGCAGCTCGGAGGAGCCGGCGCCGGCGCGCTGGGGCTGCTCCTGCTCGGCGTCGTGCTGCTGCCCAACGCCGCCGCCGCGGTGCTCGGGCTGGCCGCCGGCCCGGGCTTCGCGATCGGCAGCGGCACCGTGGTCTCGGTCCACGGCGTGACGCTGGGGCCGGTGCCCGCGCTGCCGCTGCTCGCCGCCCTGCCCGACACGCAGGCGGTGCCCCTGCTCGCGTTCGCCTCGCAGGCGGTGCCCGCGCTCGCGGGGCTGGTCGCCGGGGTCACCCTGGCCCGGCGGTTCTCCGCCCGCGACGGCGGCTCGGTCGTGGCCGGCTTCGCGGGGGTGCTGGCCGGCGCGCTCCTCGGCGTCGC
>NZ_LWUA01000140.1 GCF_005222955.1 Blastococcus sp. CCUG 61487
GGGGTGCGGTCGCTCATGCCGAGCTGCTTCCTCTCGTCCCGGTGGTCACCAGCCGCGCCACCGTCTCCACCAGGAGCTCCCGCTCCACGGCCTTGATGCGTTCGTGCAGTCGTGCCTCGTCGTCGTCCGGTCGCACCGGGACCTCGCGCTGGGCCAGCACCGGGCCGGTGTCCACCCCGGCGTCGACCAGGTGCACCGTCGAACCGGTGACGGTCACCCCGGCGGCGAGGGCGTCCCGCACCGCGTGCGCGCCGGGGAACGCC
>NZ_LWUA01000141.1:0-425 GCF_005222955.1 Blastococcus sp. CCUG 61487
GCCCGCGCCGTCGGGTGGTCGGCGCGGCTGCGCTGCCGCTGGGCGGCCAGCTCGGCCGCCCGCGCCTCCCGCGCCGCGCGCCGGGCTCGCGGGCTGAGGACGACGACCAGCCCGACGACCAGCAGCACCGCGATCGCGACCAGGAGCTCCGCCGTCCCCCCGGTGATCGACAGAGCCACCGCGCCGGAGGAGAGCAGCGCGGCCCAGAAGTACATGACCAGCACCGCGCGGCGGTGCGAGTGACCGATCGACAGGAGCCGGTGGTGCAGGTGCATCTTGTCCGGCGCGAACGGCGAGCGGCCCTGCCGCGTCCGCCGCACCACGGCCATGACCAGGTCGATGAACGGGATGAACAGCACCGCGACGGGCACGAGCAGGGGCAGCGTCAGGGGCAGCAGGTTGGCCGCCGAGTCGAACGACTGGGG
>NZ_LWUA01000141.1:442-1491 GCF_005222955.1 Blastococcus sp. CCUG 61487
GTCGCCCATGAAGATCCGCGCCGGGCTGAAGTTGTGCGGCAGGAAGCCCAGGCAGGCACCGGCGAGCACCGCGGTGATCAGCGCGGGCGCGCTGGCGACGTCGTCGTAGCCGACCAGCCCGAGGTGGTAGCTGTAGGCGAAGAAGGCCAGCGCGGCGATCGCGGAGACGCCGGCCGCCAGACCGTCCAGGCCGTCGATGAAGTTGAGCGCGTTGACGACCATCACCGTGAGCAGGATGGTCAGCGGCACCCCGACGTCGGGGCCGAGCGAGATGGTGCCGATGTCGGCCACCGGCAGGAACAGGAACGACAGCTGGACGCCGAGCAGCACCATCACGCCCGCGGCGGCGATCTGCCCGGTGAGCTTGGTGAGCGCGTCCAGCCCCCACTTGTCGTCCAGCACGCCCAGCGCGCAGATCAGCCCGCCGGCGACCAGCACCGCGTAGGTCTGCGAGTCGTCGAACGTGCGCTGCAGCGCCGGCAGCCGGGTAGCGACCAGCACCGCCGTCGCCACGCCCAGATACATGGCGACGCCGCCGCCCCGCGGTGTCGGGATGGCGTGCACGTCCCGCTCGCGCGGGGCGGCCATCATCCCGGCCCGGACGGCGAGCATCCGCACCACCGGCGTGGTCAGGAAGGTGACCAGCGCGGCGGTGAGCAGGACGACGGCGTACTCGCGCATCGCCTCAGCCGGCGCGCATCGGCGCGGGACACGCACCGAGCAGGGGCGTGCACATCACGGCCGCCCTCCTGGACATCGTCGTCGTCCGCGCCCCGGATGGGCGACGCGGCAATCTGCCTACGGTAACGCGACGGCCTGCCGGTCCTCCGCCTTGGCGGCTGCGCCGTCAGTCGGTGATGTCGGGCACGGCCTCGCGGAGGCGGTCCACCGGGACGGCGCCGACCCGCAGCACCCGCGGCACGGGGCCGGTGCAGTCGACGATCGTGCTGGGCGCCGACTCGCTGCGCGGCCCGTCGTCCAGGACCACGGCGGCGTGCTCGCCGAGCTGCGCGGCGGCATCCGCGGCCGTCGTCGCGGCCGGCCGCCCG
>NZ_LWUA01000142.1 GCF_005222955.1 Blastococcus sp. CCUG 61487
GGCCGGCCTGGTACGCGCGGCACCGCACCGCGCGCTCGGCCGCGGCCGGCGCCCCCGGCCCGCTCTCGGGACGACGCCGGCGCCGCGGCGCCTGACCCGCTCGTCCGGCGGGGCTCCGGACCCTGAGCGGCCGCGTCGGTCATCCTGCGGTCGTGCTGACCGCCGTCCTCGCCTGGCTCGCGGTGCTGGCCGTCTGCGTGGCGGCGGTCCTGGTCGGCCAGACCGTGCGCACCACGCCGCGTCGCCGGCCGCGCGGTCCGGCCGAGCGGCTCGGCCTGTTCCTCTCGCTGTCCGGCCCGTGGCTGTCGGTGCTGGGCGCGCTCGGCTACGGCGCGGGCACCGGGGCCTGGGTGGCGGCCGCGGCGGCCGGTGCCATCGCGGTGACCACCGTCGCCGTCACCGGACTGGTCCTCGCGGCGCCGGCCCCGTCCGGAGGCTCGCCCCGAGCTGGCGAGGGGTGAGAGGGACGGGGTGTTCTCAGCCGCGCAGCAGGCTCTCGCAGACGGCCAGGCCCTCCAGGGCCCCGTGCTCGGTGGCGCGGCAGCAGTGCACCAGCCAGCGGGCGACGCCGTCGGGCTCGCCCGAGGCGTAGGCGGCGAGCGCCTCGGCGTAGGCCTCGCGGCCCAGCTGGGCGAAGCCCACCTCCGGCGCCGAGACCGCCTTCGGGTCCAGCCCGCGGGCGATCCCGGTGAGCCGTCCGGCGGCCC
The DNA here is from genome assembly GCF_005222955.1 of Blastococcus sp. CCUG 61487. Classification (GTDB taxonomy): domain Bacteria; phylum Actinomycetota; class Actinomycetes; order Mycobacteriales; family Geodermatophilaceae; genus Blastococcus. Next base: position 708 of record NZ_LWUA01000142.1, read on the forward strand.
GCGCGACCAGGCCGTCGGCGACCCCGAACGGCGCGAGCGCGGCCAGCTCGCCGTGGACGAGCGCGGCGACCAGGACCGCGGGCGCCGTCGTCGTGCCGGTGACCAGGGAGAACAGGCCCGACAGGCGCGGTCCCGCCTGGGCCGCGGGCCGGCCGAGCGCGGCCCGGTCGGCCAGGTCGGCCGCGGCCAGCACGTGCAGCCGCGCCAGCACCTGCCCGGGCGCCTTCTGCCAGGTCTCCACCATGGCGCCCAGGCCCGCCGAGACCCGGAGCGCGCCCTGCACGACCGGGTCGTCGGACCCGCCCGCCCGGAGCTCGGCCAGCGGCACGTCGACACCCTCGAGCGCGGCCGAGGCGCGGGCACCGCGCAGCGCGGACTCGATGCTGACCCCGGCGGACTCGCGGCGCAGCACCCGGTGCCCCAGCAGCCGGTCGACGCCCGCGCGAGCGGCGTCGGCGGCGTCACGGACGCCGGGCAGGTCGAGCAGCGGGGCCAGCGGGTCGGGCGCGCCGGAGCGGGCAGCGGGACGGGCGGCGCCGGGGCGGACGGGAATGCTCACGACGACGACGGTACGAGGCGCGCGGGCGTGACCGTCGGCACCCTGGTTACGCTCCGTGCACCATGCCCCGTCCGCTGACCCTCCTGCTCGTCCGCCACGGGCAGAGCGAGTGGAACGCCGCCGGCCTGATGCAGGGACAGACCGCGCACGTGCCGCTCACCGCGCTGGGCCGCACGCAGGCGGAGGCGGCGGCCGACGAGCTCGCCCGGCTCGCCCCCGGCGCGCTGTTCACCAGCGATCTGCTGCGCGCGGTGCAGACCGCCGAGGCCTGCGCCCGGGCGACGGGGCTCCCGGCGGTCCCGACCTCCGCCCTCCGCGAGCAGGGCTACGGCGTCCTCGAGGGGCGTCCCTCGCACGAACTGTGGGACGTCGTCGACTGGACCGACGCCCACTGGTCGGCCGAGGGCGGCGAGAGCCTCGCCGAGCTGCACGGCAGGGTGCGGTCCTACCTCGTCGACCTCTGCGCGGAGCCGCCCGCCGAGGTCATCGCGCTGGTCACGCACGGTGACACGATCCGGGCGATCCAGGCCGTCGTCGCCGGGCTGGGCCCGGACGCGCTGCCCTCGATCACCCCACCGAACGGCAGCGTGACCCGCGTGGAGTTCTGCCCGTGAGATTCGCCGGGCCGCTGGGCTCGGTGGCCCTGCTCACCGCCGTGCCGGTGCCGGCCCGCGCGGCGGGGGCCACGCACGGCGTCCTGCCGTGGGCCCCGCTCGTCGGGCTGGCGCTGGGGGCAGTGGCCGCCGGGGTGGCCGCCGCGGGTGCGGAGGTCGTCTCCCCGCTCGTCGGCGCGGTGCTCGCCGTCGTCGTCCTGGCGCTGCTGACCCGCGGCCTGCACCTGGACGGCCTGGCCGACACCGCCGACGGGCTCGGTCCGCTGCGCGACCGGGAGCGGGCGCTGCAGGTCATGCACCGCGGCGACGTGGGCCCCTTCGGTGTCGCCGCCCTGGTGCTCGTGCTGCTCTTGCAGGTCGCCTGCCTGGCCACGCTGCTGGCCGGCGACGGGGGCTGGCTCGCGCTCGCGGCCGCGGTGCTCGCGGCCCGCGTGGCCATGAGCCGCACCGGCCTGCCGGGCGTGCCCGTCGCCGAGGGCTCGTCCCTGGGGCGCACCGTCGCCGGCACCGTCTCGGTCGGGTGGTTCACCGGCGTCGCGCTGCTCGCGCTGGCGGCGCCGCCGCGGGTGCCTGGCTGATCCGCGGGCCGGGTCACGCCGGCGTCGTCGTCGGGGCGATGGCCGCCGGCTGGCTCGGCGCGGAGCTGCTGCACCGCCGCGCGCGCACCCGGCTGGGCGGCACCACCGGTGACGTCATGGGTGCGATGGGAGAGACGACGACGGCGGCCACCCTGCTGGTGGCCGCCGCCCTCTGGTAGTCCGTCGCCTCTATAGGCCGTCGCCGGTCAGCGCCGCCGCAGCAGCCCGCCGACCAGCTGGCCCAGTCCGCCGGCTGCCGGTGCCGCGGCGCGGCCGCGAC
>NZ_LWUA01000143.1 GCF_005222955.1 Blastococcus sp. CCUG 61487
CGCCTCCGGGCAGCGGGGACTGCAGGAACCACCGTCGGGCCGGCCGGGACGACGGCGGACGGCGTCGGGTCCGTGGTGGAAGGCCGACGCCCGCAGCGACCCGTGGCGGGACCCGTACGCGCCGGCCGGACTGGGTGCGCCCGCGGTGTACCGGGAGGAGCGCGCGGAGCAGGAGGGCCCGGTCGTCGTCGGCGCCAAGGGCCGCAAGCGGCTGCGGCTGCGCGACGTCTCGGTGCGGCTGTCCACGCTCGCGCTGCTCGCGGTCCTGCTGGTCGGCGCGATCGGCGGCGGCGTCGGCTGGTGGCTCACCCGCGCGATGCCGGAGTCCCCGCTGCTCGCGCCGGGCACGACGCTGACCCAGGTGGAGCCGGGCATCACCCGCGAGCCGGGGTCGGTCTCCGACATCGCCGCGGCGGT
>NZ_LWUA01000144.1 GCF_005222955.1 Blastococcus sp. CCUG 61487
CCACTCCAGGGGACTCACCCCCCGCGGGCTCCGGCGGGCCGAAGGTCTCGTTCGACCCGAAGCGCCTCACGCTGGCGACCTACGCCATCGGGGGCCTCACCTTGCTCTACCTGATCCTGAGCTTCTTCGACTGGTACCAGTTCGAGGACGAGTTCTCCTTCTTCGGCGGCGCGCTGGACCTGAAGGGCTGGGACAACGACGACGTCAAGATCGCGTTCTTCCTGTTCCTGCTGGCCACGGTATGGGCCGCGCTGCC
>NZ_LWUA01000145.1:0-390 GCF_005222955.1 Blastococcus sp. CCUG 61487
CTGGCGGTGACCGGGGGTGCGGTGCGGGCCCGGGTCGTCCGGCTGCTGGAGCCGCCCGCGCCGCTGCCGCCGGCCGCCCGCGTCGGCGCGCTGCTCGCGGCCGGACTGCTGCTCCTCCTGCCGACGGCCCTGCTGCTGCTACCGGCCCTCTGAGCCCGCCGCCGCGCGTGCGGCCAGCGCGGAGCCCAGCGCGACCGCGCCGCTGACCAGCGCTGCCCGCCGGTACCGGGGGAGTGCCAGCAGCGGCACCATGCTCGCGGCGTGCAGGGCCTCCAGCCCGGCCGTCGCGCGGAGGACCGCGGGTTCGGGACGGCGGAGCACCGCGAGGTGCTGCACCACCAGGCGAGCGCCGAGCAGCCGCACGACCCAGCGGCGTTCCCGCGGGAACGC
>NZ_LWUA01000145.1:572-915 GCF_005222955.1 Blastococcus sp. CCUG 61487
CGACTGTGCGGGAAGGGAACCTCAGCTCCGGGCCGGCTCCTCGGTGCGCACCCGGCCCGACGGCAGCGCCGCGGTGGCGTCCCGGTTCTCCGGCAGCGGCGCGAACCCCCGCAGCCGGAGCGAGTTGGAGACGACGAACACCGAGCTGAACGCCATCGCGGCGCCCGCGATCATCGGGTTGAGCAGCCCGGCCATGGCGAGCGGGATCGCCGCCACGTTGTAGCCGAAGGCCCAGAACAGGTTGCCCTTGATGGTCGACAGGGTCCGCCGGGCGAGCCGGATCGCGTCGGCCGCGACCCGCAGGTCGCCGCGCACCAGGGTCAGGTCGCTCGCCTCGATGGCG
>NZ_LWUA01000145.1:993-1268 GCF_005222955.1 Blastococcus sp. CCUG 61487
TTGACGCCGTCGCCGACCATCGCCACGACCCGGCCCTCGTCCTGCAGCCGCGTGACGACGTCGACCTTGTCCTGCGGCAGCACCTCGGCGACGACCTCGTCGATGCCGACCTGCGCGGCCACGGAGCGGGCCGCCCGCTCGTTGTCGCCGGTCAGCAGGATCGGGGTGAGGCCGAGCTCGCGGAGCTGGCCGATCGCGGCGGCCGACGTCGGCTTGACCGCATCGGAGACGACCAGCACGCCGCGCGCGGCGCCCTCCCACGCGACGGCGATCGC
>NZ_LWUA01000146.1 GCF_005222955.1 Blastococcus sp. CCUG 61487
TTCTCAAAGAGCGGACGCGCACGAACTCCACCCTCACGGGCTTCACTCGCGGCTGGATGTCCAACACTACGCCGGTTTCCCGCGGCCCTCTCGAGGGGGCTTCCGGGTCCGGCGGCCCTTCCGGGCCGCGCGGCGCAGGGACAAACATACATGCCGTCCTGGCCCGCTTGCAGGGGGGTCCCTCGGGGCGACTCTGCCGGTCCGGCGAGGCCGGCGTCAGGCGACGCCGCGTGGACGGAACTGGACGCTCACGCGTGGGCCGACCGGCTTGGCCGTCTTCGGGATGCAGTGCTCCCAGGTCCGCTGGCAGGAGCCGCCCATGACGACGAGATCTCCGTGGCCGAGCGGGAACCTCAGGCTCGAGCCGCCCCCGAGCGGGCGGAGCATCAGCGGACGCGGCGAGCCGAAGGAGACGATCGCGACCATGGTGTCGCCGGACCGGCCGCGACCGAGGCGATCCCCGTGCCAGGCGACGCTGTCCCGACCGTCGCGGTAGAGGCACATGCCCGCGCTGACGAACTGCTCTCCGAGTTCGGGGCCGTAGTGCTCGTTCAAGGCGTCCCGGGCCTGGGTCAGCAAGGGGTGCGGCAGCGGCTCGCCGCCTCCGTACCAGCGCAGCAGTCGGGGCACGATGACCTCGCGCTCGTACATCTGCCGCCGATCCTCGCGCCAGCCGATGTCGCCGAGGAGGACCTCGAGCACCTCGTCGGAGCCGGCCACCCAGCCGGGCAGGTGGTCCACCCAGGCGCCCGCGCTCAGTCGGTGCCGCTCGATGCGGCCGGGCAAGGGGGTCAGGGTGGCCTCCTCGGCCACGTCCCACATCGACGGCTGGTGGGGGAGCGCCATGGCGGAGACGCTACTCCGACTTTTCGCACATGTGTGCGAAAAGCTGTGGACAACCGTCAGGCAGTGAGCGCGAGCGCGAAGGGCAGCACGGCCGGCGCACCGGCCCGGCGCAGCTCTCGTCCGGCCACCGTCATCGTCCAGCGCGAGTCGGCGAGGTCGTCGACGAGCAGCACGGGGCCGGCGACCCCCGCCAGCCGCTCCCGCAGTTCGGGTCCGACCACGATGCGCTCCCAGACAGCGGCCAGCCGGAAGGCGCTGTTGCCGCCGGGCTGGCCGGTCGGCCCTCCGTGCGCGAGTGACAGCTCACCGAGGTAGTCGAGCCGCCCCATGCGGGCCAGCCCTCGGGCCACCCCGGTCACGAGGCGGGGACGGCGGCGGGAGGGCACGGCCACCACGGCCACCGGTCGCTGCGCCCAGTCCCAGGCGGCGAGCACCCGCGCGCAGGCACGGAGCAGGTCCTCGTCGGGTGGCAGGTCGGAGATCGAGCGTTGGACCGGGACGTCGAAGGCCGCGTCCGGGTCCTCCTCGATGCCGGGTGCCTCGAGGTCGAGGACCACGGTGCCGCCCACGCCATCGTCACCGAGCAGGGTGCGCAGCCGCTGTCCCCAGCCGAGGTCGGTCAACCGGGCGACTGCCCGGCCGACCTCGACCTGCTCGCCGGGGGCGATCTTGCCCTTGACGTCGACCCCCAGCCGGTCGGCGCCGGTGGGCCACTGCGCGCGCGGAGCGAGCTCCACACCGGGCCGGTCGAGTGCCGCCGACGCCGCCTCCGCGGCGGCCTCGGGTACCTCGGTGGCGTACCAGGGGCCGGCGCAGACGTCGCAGCGCCCGCACGGTGCGGCCGTCGGGTCGTCGAGCGCGGACTGGAGGAAGGCCATGCGGCACTCGGCCTGGTCGACCGGCTTGGCGTAGGCGAGCATCGCCCGCTGCTCGGCCTCCCGGGTGCGGGTCACGCGGGCGTAGCGGTCGGCGTCGTACACCCACGGCTGCCCGGTGGACCGCCATCCGCCCTGCACCCGCTCGACGGCGCCGTCGACGGCCAGCACCTTCAGCAGCAGCTCGAGCCGCGAGCGGCGGACGTCGGCGACCGTCTCGAGGCGGGCCACCGACCAGGCCTTGCCGTCGGCCATCGCGGTGAGCACCGCTGCCGCGTGGTCCTCCCGCGGCATGGAGGAGGTGGCGAACCACTGCCAGATCGCGATGTCCTCCGGGCCGGGGAGCAGCAGCACGTCGGCGTGCTCGACGGCGCGACCGGCACGGCCCACCTGCTGGTAGTAGCTGACCGGCGACGACGGCGCCCCGAGGTGCACGACGAAGCCGAGATCGGGCTTGTCGAAGCCCATGCCGAGCGCGGACGTGGCGACCAGCGCCTTCACCCGGTTCTCGCGCAGCGCCTCTTCGGCGTCCTTGCGGTCGGCGTCGTCGAGCCGGCCGGTGTAGGCGCGGACCTCGTGCCCGGCGTCGCGCAGCAGCGCCGCCGTCTCCTCGGCGGCCGCGACGGTGAGCGTGTAGACGATCCCGCTCCCCGGGAGCTCACCGAGGTGCGCCGCGAGCCAGGCCAGCCGGGCGCGGTCCGACGAAAGCCGCAGCACGCCGAGGCGGAGCGAGTCCCGCGACAGCGGCCCCCGGACCGTCGTCACCTCGACACCACCGGCGCCGAGCTGCTCGGCGACGTCGTCCACGACGCGCTCGTTGGCCGTGGCCGTCGTCGCGAGGACCGGGGTGCCGGCCGGGAGCGTGCCCAGCAGGTCGCGGATCCGGCGGTAGTCGGGGCGGAAGTCGTGCCCCCAGTCGGAGACGCAGTGCGCCTCGTCGACCACGACCAGCCCGCAGCGGGTGACCAGGCCGGGCAGCTGCTCCTCGCGGAACCGCGGGTTGGTCAGCCGCTCGGGCGAGACGAGCAGGACGTCGACGTCGTCAGCGGTGAGGCGGGCGGCGATGTCGTCCCACTCCGTCATGTTGGCGCTGGAGATCTCGACCGCCCGGATGCCGGCACGCGCGGCGGCGGCCACCTGGTCGCGCATCAGCGCGAGCAGCGGCGACACGAGCAAGGTCGGGCCCTTGCCGCGGCGCCGGAGCAGCGCGGTGGAGACGAAGTAGACCGCCGACTTCCCCCATCCGGTGCGCTGCACGACCAGTGCCCGCTGGGAACGCTCGACGAGGGCGAACACCGCGGCGTCCTGCCCCTCGCGGAAGACGGCGTCGGGCCGGCCGGTCAGCTCGCGGAGCACGGCCAGCGCCTCGGCGGCGACCTCGGACGTCGGGGCGGCGGTCGTCATGCCCCGACAGTAGGCACGACCGACGACAGGACGGGCCCCCGAGCGCGAGCTGTGGAGGGCGGGGGACAATCCACAGGCGATGGAACATCGAGGGCAGCTTCCGGCGGACAACCACGTGCACACGCACTGGTCGTGGGACACCGGTGACGCCTCGACCATGCGGCGCGCGTGCGAGCGGGCGATCCAGCAGGGGATCCCCGGGATCGCCTTCACCGAGCACCTGGACTTCACCGTCTGGCAGGCCGAGGACCTGGCGACCGAGCGCGGGCTGACCGACAGGTTCCCCGCCCAGCAGCTGCCGATCGACGTCGAGGGCTACTTCGCCGAGCTCGCCGAGGTGCGCGACCGCTTCCCGGAGCTGCGGATCCTCTCCGGTGTCGAGGCCGGCGAGCCGCACCTGTTCGCCGCGAGCATCGCCTCGCACCTGCGCGACGCCCCCGTGGACCGGATCCTGGGCTCGCTGCACTCGCTGGACGACTGGGGCCGGCTGGTGGGCGTCGGCCGGCTGCTGCACCAGGACGCCGACGCGACGATGCGCCGGTACCTCAGCGAGATGGTGCGGATGATCGAGGGCAGCGACGTCTTCCAGGTCCTCGCGCACGCTGACTTCCCGCGGCGGTACTGGCCTGGCGGGTCGCACCGGTACGTGGAGAAGAACTTCGAGGAGGAGTACCGGGAGGTCTTCCGGGCCCTCGCCGGCTCCGGGCGTGCGCTGGAGATCAACACCACCAGCCCGCTGGCCTCGGCCGACCAGATGCGCTGGTTCTACGAGGCGGGCGGGGAGGCGGTCAGCTTCGGCAGCGACGCGCACACCCCCTCCGCCGTCGGGCAGAAGTTCGACCTCGCCGTCGACGTGGTGGAGGCGGCGGGCTTCCGTCCCGGCCGCGACCGTTTCGACTTCTGGCGTCGCTGACCGGCCTCAGGCCACGCGCGGCAGCGGGATCGTCAGCGGAGCCGCCGCCTGGACCGGGGGTGGCGGCGGGGGCGGCTTCCGCGTGACGGCGGTGTCGGGGAAGACGAACCGGTAGGTGGTCTCGGCGTCCTGGACGGCGAAGGTGTGGCCGTCCGGACCGGCGTGGTGCAGCACGAGGCCGTCGAACCGCTCAGCGACGCGGCGCAGCGCGTCGGCCTCGGTGACGTCGACGACGGTCCCGCCGGGGTTCAGGCCGGTGACCGGCAGGATCCGGGCCGCGTTGCGGACGGCGAAGGAGTCGGCCGGGTCACCGGTCCGCGGGCGGCCGATCCACCCGGTGACGGCGGCCACCACGACCGCCAGCCCGAGGACGACGGCCGCGATCAGCTCGGCGGCGCCGATCGGCAGGTCCACGCCGAGCACGCTGAACGTCCGGGCGACGACCTCCTCGATCTGCACCGAGGCGGGAGTCGACGGGGCGACGACGTCGTCGGCGGGGGCCCGCAGCGCCGCGGAGTCCATGGCGAAGGCGTACTCGCCCAGGGCGCCGGCCGTGAAGGGACGGCCCTGCACGGTGCCGCCGAGCTCGACGACGGGGGTGACGACGATCCTCGCCGCGCCCGCGTTGCTCCCGATCTCGGCGTTGTGCCGGCCGACGAGCGAGGCCGCGAGGGTGGCGTCGACCGGGGCCGTGACCGTGGCGGTCTCACCCCGGACGGGCACGGTGGAACTCGCTCCGAGCGGGGCGGTCCACCCGTCGGCGGTGGCGACGGAGAGGTCCAGCCGCAGGGTGCCGTCGACGGTGTCGAGGCCGGGTGCGGAGACGGTGTGCTCGAAGGAGACCCTCAGGTCGTCGGCAAGCCTGGTGTAGATCGGGTCGCCGGTCGAGATGACGCCGGTCGGGTAGGTCGTCGACGGCGCGGCGGTGCCGGCATAGGAGAAGCGGCCCTCCTGGGTGACCGGCACGGCGCGCGTCTGCGACTGCGTCTCGGGAAGGGCGAGCAGCACCGCGCCGGCGACGGCCGCCAGCAGCGCGACGGCACCGGAGCCGATGGCCACCTGGCGCGCCTGCGCCCGGGTGGGCATGGAGAAGTGGACGGCGGCCGCTGATCCGCGAGAAGCGTGCCGGCCCCGCCGGCGCCGGCGGGCGCGGCGCACGGTGTCGCTGGTGCCGAACAACCCGAGGACGACGGCGACGATCAGTCCGATCGACCACGGCGAGGTGATCGCGTCGAGCGCCTTGCCGCCGCCCGGCACCTGACGGAACAGCTTTCCGAGCAACTCATCGGAGGTCGGGCGGTCCTCGTCGAGCCAGTCGTTGTTGTCGCCCTGCAGCACGAAGCGGTCACCGTCGACGTCGACGATCCGGTGCATGACCGTCGTGTTCAGGATCTCCGAGTGATAGGCGACGACGTCGCCGACCTCGTAGGAGTCTGCGGGCCGCAGGACCGCGAGGTCCCCGGTGGAGAACCCCGGTTCCATGCTCGTGCCGTACGTGCTGACGTAGGTGGTGGCGCCGCCGAGCTGCGCCGGCCAGAAGAACCAGGCAGCCGCCAGCACCAGCGCGATGACAGCGCTGGTGCTGGCGGCTCTGGTTGCAGCGTTCATCGATCGCTTCCGGCTGAGGCGAGCGAGCGACCCCTCGCTCTGGCTCGAGGGGTTACTCGGAGACCGTCAGGCCGATGCGATCGAAGCTCGCGATCTTGGTGCCCGGCGGCAGCGGGCAGTTGATCGGGGTGTGGTCGGTCGCGAAGGCGAGGATGTTGCAGGAGACCGGCCCACCGACGGGGTCGCCGTCGGCCTCCTGGAGCTGCAGCCACGCCGTCAGGCCCTCGGTCACCGCGACGTCGAAGTTCTCCTGGACGTCGAAGTCGATCGAGGTGACCTCGGACTTGTCGGTGGCGTGGAGGACGTAGTCGATGTTGGTCGTCTTGGCGCCCGTGACCGCCGCATCACCGTAACCGGCGACGGAGTCCTGGACGTCGTTACCGGCGGTGAAGGCCGAGGTCGCGACGGCGGCAGCGGCGACCGCGGCACCGGCGAGCAGAACGCGCGAGAGGCGCATGGGAGTGTCCGTTCTCTTCGGTGGCCCAGGCCCGTCCGGGTGGTCCTCACCCGTTTCCGAAACTGCGCCGTCATCCTTGACGCAGCGGATTTCGGCAGCGGCAGCCCAGACTCAACTCCAGTCCCACGAGGAACTGGAGTCGCTCGAACGACACCCCCGTGCGGCGCTCACCCGACCGTCGTCTCCAGGGTCGCCGGCACGTTGCCGCGCGTGGCGTCGGAGGAGGGGCACACCCGGCCGGCCGCCGTCGAGGACCTGCTCGCCGGCCGGCGTCAGCGGGAGTAGTACTCGACCACCAGCTGCTCGTCGCAGATCACCGGGACCTCGTCGCGCTCGGGCGTCCGCTCGTAGCGCGCGACCAGGTCTCCGAGCGAGACCGCGAGGTACGTCGGCGGCTCGGCGTGGGCACCGGAGGCAGCGACGACGAAGGGCTCCTTGACCTTCGACCGCTCCGCGACCTGGACGAAGTCGCCCGGCCGGAGCCGGTAGGAGGGGCGGTCGACCCGCCTGCCGTTCACCAGCACGTGCTGGTGGGTGACGAACTGGCGGGCCTGGTAGATCGTCCGCGCGAACCCCGCCCGCAGCACGGTGGCGTCCAGCCGCGACTCGAGGTCCTGGATGAGCACCTCGCCCGTCTTGCCGCCGGAGCCCTTGGCCCTGTCGAACGCCGCCCGCAGCTGGCTCTCGCTGATGTCGTACTGCGCGCGCAGCCGCTGCTTCTCCTTGAGCCGGGTGGAGTAGTCGCTGTCCTTGCGGCGCTTCCGGCCGTGCTCTCCGGGCGGGTAGGGGCGCCGCTCGAAGTAGGCGACGGCCTTGGGCGTGAGCGGGATGCCAAGCGCTCGGCTGATGCGGATCTTGGGGCGGGGTGTGTTCATGAGACCTCCGGTTTGGTTAGGCTCACCTTACTCACGTCTCCGAGAGGTCCGAGGTGGTCCCATGACGGCTGGTCGAACGCCGAGCGAGTCCCCCGCCGCCCGCCCGGCCCCGGTCACCGCGCCGCCGGCCGCGGGCGGGCAGCCCTCGCCGGCCGAGCGGGCCCGCACGATCTCCACCCGGCCGCGCGCGGCGCTGCACGTCCTCGGCACCGGCACCACGCCGGTGTCGGCGGCGACGACGACGCCCGACGGCCGGACGCTGGTCGTCGTCCCGACCTCCGGTCCGCTGGTGCGCTCGCTCGCCGACTCCCCCGTCGGCGATCTGCCGGGCCGGCTGACCGTGACCGACCGCGCACCCGCGGGGCTGCGGCAGCCGATCCGGGCGTTGGTGGAGATCGCCGGCTGGCTGAGCCCGGTGCCGGCCGACGAGGTGCCGGACGCCGTCCTGGCCTTCGCCGAGTCCTGCCCCTGCGACGCCCTCTTCGACGTCGGGCTGACGGCCACCCTGCTGCGGCTCGACGTCGCCGAGGTCGTGGTCCACGAGTCGTACGCGGTCGACCACGTGGATCCGGAGGAGTTCGTGGCCGCCGCCCCCGACCCCGTCACCACCGCCGAGACCGAGCTGCTGGCGGCGGAGGCCGCGACGCTGGCCCGGCTGCGTGTCCGGGTCCAGGCGTGGGCCGGCCGGTGGGACGACGTCGCACTGCTCGGCCTGGACCGCTTCGGTGTGCGCTTCCGGGTGGAGTCGCCGCGCGGCGGCTACGACGTCCGGGTCGCCTTCCCCGAGCCGCTCACCACCCGCGAGCAGTTCGCCCCGGCCGTCCACGGCCTGCTCACCTGCGCCCTGGACTGATCTCCACCGCAACACCCGTCGACCCCTGAGCGATCGCCGCGCCGTCCGGTGGGACGATGCCCGTCGCCCGGCGGTGGTCCGGGCGTCCGTGCAGGTCGAGGAGGCATCGGTGGCGTTCGGCTGGAAGCTCTACGGCGACGGGAAGACCCTGCCGCTGGGCGAGGCGGTGGCACCGGACGAGCGGCTCTCGTGGCCGCGCACCGTGGGCATCGGCGCGCAGCACGTCGTCGCCATGTTCGGGGCGACGTTCGTCTTCCCGCTGCTCATGGGCCTCGACCCGAACCTCGCGATCATGATGAGCGGGGTCGCGACGATCCTGTTCCTGCTGATCGTGCAGGGGAAGGTGCCCAGCTACCTGGGCAGCTCGGCCTCGTTCGTCGGCGGCGTCGTCGCGGTGCGGGCCGCGGGCGGCTCGGACGCCGACGTCCTCGGCGCGCTGCTGGTCTCCGGCGTCGTCCTGGCGCTGGTCGGCGTGCTGATCCACGTGGCCGGCGTGCGGGCGATCAACAAGGTGCTGCCTCCGGCGGTCACCGGCGCGGTGGTCATGCTCATCGGTTTCAACCTGGCGCCCGTGGCGACGGGCACCTACTGGCCGCAGGACCAGTGGGTGGCCCTGGCGACGATGACGTTCGTCATCGTCGCCTCGCTGTTGCTGCGCGGCTTCCTCGCCCGCATCTCGATCCTGCTGGGCCTGGTCTTCGGCTACCTGCTGTCGGTGTTCCTGGACTGGACGGCCGGCCCGCTGGGCGCGACCGACGCCGACCGCGTGAACTTCGACGCCGTCAGCGAGGCGCCGTGGTTCGGCCTGCCGGAGTTCACGACGCCGTCCTTCTCGGTCAACTTCTCCCTGCTGGTGCTGCCGGCGGTGATCGCGCTGGTCGCGGAGAACGCCGGGCACGTGAAGGCGGTCGCCGAGATGACCCGCCGCGACCTCGACCCGGTGATCGGCCGGGCGGTGTTCGCCGACGGCGCCGCCACCGTTCTCGCCACCTCGGTCGGCGGCTCCCCCACGACCACCTACGCGGAGAACATCGGCGTCATGGCGGCCACCCGCGTCTACTCGACGGCGGCCTACTACGTCGCTGCGGTCGTGGCGATCGCGCTCGGTCTGGTGCCCAAGTTCGGCGAGGTCATCAACGCGATCCCCGGCGGGGTGCTCGGCGGGATCACCGTGGTGCTCTACGGGATGATCGGCCTGCTCGGCGCGAAGATCTGGAAGGAGAACCGCGTCGACTTCGCCAACCCGATCAACCTCGTGCCGCTGGCCGCCGGGATCGTGATCGCCGTCGGCAACTCGGGCAACGACGCCCCGCTGCTGCAGATCACCGACGACTTCTCCCTCGGCGGGATCTCCCTGGGCACGATCGTCGCCGTCGTCGGCTGGCACCTCGCCCGCGCGCTGGCCCCGGCGGAGATGAAGGAGTCGCTGCTCCGCGAGGGGCCCCACCCGGCGGCCGGGTCGACGTTCGGGCACGTCCACGGCGAGGAGGTCGGGACGACGGCGTCGTCCGGCGAGGCGGACAGGCCGACGGGGTGATCCGCTGGTCGGCGGGGCCGTCGCTGTGCGACGGTCCTGCCATGACCTCCCCGGACGGCGGCCGACGCGGCCTGCAGATCACCCTCACCGCGCTGGCGGCCATCCCCCTGGCCTCGGGGCTCGCCGGTGCGCTGCGCGGGCCGGCTTCGCTGCCGGGTGGCAGCGGCGTCGTCTCGGCCGACGTCGAGAGCGAGTACCGCTACACCCACGCCATCTACGCCGCGGTCGCCCCGCTGATCTGGTCGGCGGTGCCCGGCATCGAGCGGCGCTCCACCCTCGTGCGGGCGGTCTCCGGCGCGCTCTTCCTGGGCGGTGCCGCCCGGGTGCTGGCCTGGCGCAGCGCCGGCCGGCCGCACCCCGCGCTCGTCGGGGCGACGGCCCTGGAGCTGCTCGGCACCCCGGTGCTGGTGGCGTGGCAGCGCCGCGTCGCCACCGCCGCCGGCGAGCGCTGAGACCACCCCGCGTCTGGCGCGCAACGACCGGCTTCGTACCGGTACGTCGGGCGATCGCCGCTGCCGATATCCCTACGGCGACGGGGCGTTCCGGTCGCCTGCCGATCGGAGACCGAGCGATGAGCCCACTGTCCCGGAGGGCCGTGCCCCCCGTCCCGCCCGCGGCCGTCCCGCGCGACGTCGAGGCCGTCGCGGCGGTCGTCACCGCGCTGGACGCCGGCGCCGCGGACCGGCCGGAGGCGCACCGCACCATCGTGACCACGCTCTCCCGGGAGCTCGGGCTGGACTACGGCGCGGTCTGGCTCCCCGACGGGGACGGCGGCTTCTCGCTGACCGCTGAGGGCGGCAGCCGCACCGACGCGATGCGGGCCTCCCGGGTGGACCGGCTCCTCCCGGGCGAGGGCCTGGCCGGGACCGCGATCCGGACCCTGGGTCCGGCGCTGTGCGACGAGAGCACCGATCCGTCGATCTGCGGGCGCTGGCGCACGGCCCGGGCCGCCGGGGCGACCGGAGGCTGCGTGCTCCCGGTCGTCGACGACGGTGTGATCCTGTGCCTCTACGAGTTCTACGACGCCGCCGCCCTGCCGTTCTTCGGCGGCCGCGAGTCCAAGTGGCGCTCGCTGCAAGGTCTGCTCACGCACGCGCTGCGGGCAGCGATCGCCAAGTCCGAGCTGCAGGAGACGCTGGACGACCGGCAGGCGGTGACCACCGTCGTCGCCAAGATCGGCGAGGCGCACACCCAGGAGCAGGCGCTGCGCGTCGCGCTGGACACCGTGCGCAGCTCGTTCGGCTGGGCGTACGGCTCCTACTGGGCGCTGGACGAGGCGACGGACGTGCTGCGGTTCCAGCAGGAGTCGGGCTCCGCCGGTGAGGAGTTCCGGGCCGTCACCCTCAGCGCCAGCTTCGCCGAGGGCGTGGGCCTCTCGGGCCGTGCCTGGCGGTCCCGCGAGCTCGTCTTCGTCGAGGACATCGGCCAGGTCACCGACTGCGTCCGTGCGCCCGCGGCGCAGCGGGCGGGGGTGCGCTCCGGCGTCTGCTTCCCGCTCGTCGTCGGCGGGCGGGTCATCGGGACGATGGACTTCTTCGTCACCGAGACCATCCAGCTGTCGGAGTCGCGGGCCGCCTCGCTGCGCAACGTGCAGCAGCTGGTGTCCCAGCGGCTGGACGTGCTGCGCCGCAACGACGAGAGCCGGCAGAACGCCCGCGAACTCCTGGCCACCATCGCCCGGCTGCGCGAGGCGTCGGACGAGGCCGGTGCCGTCGCGGAGAACGCGGTGAGCCAGGCCTCGACGATGACCGGGGACGTGGTGGCGCTCGACGAGGCCTCGGCCGCCGTCGGCGAGGTCATCCGGATCATCTCCGGGATCGCCGACCAGACGAACCTGCTCGCGCTCAACGCCACCATCGAGGCGGCGCGGGCGGGCGAGGTCGGCAAGGGCTTCGCCGTCGTCGCCAGCGAGGTCAAGGACCTCGCACGGGAGACGGCGAAGGCGACCCAGCGGGTGTCGGACCAGATCGCCGGCATCCAGTCGTCGAGCAAGGCCGTCGCTGCGGGGATCCACACGACCGGCGAGATCATCGGCCGCCTGGACGAGGTGCAGACCCGCATCGGCGAGGTGCTCGGTGAGCAGGAGCGCATGGCCCAGCTCATCGAGGCCGCCGGCTGACGCTTCCGGTGCGGCGCCGAGATCGTGCCGGCTGCTGCCTCGATCCGGTCGAAGCAGCGCTCAGCACGTGGTGATCATGCGGGGGAGGGCCGATCAGCCCACTGGCTCGAGGAACGGGTAGTCGGTGTAGCCCTGCGCGCCGCCGACGTAGAACAGCTGCGGCTGGGGGGCGTTCTCGGGGTGCCCGCCGGCCCAGCGCTCCACGAGGTCCGGGTTGGCGATCGCGGCGCGCCCCACGGCGACCGCCTCCGCGTGCGCGGCGTCGATCAGCGCCACGGCCTCGTCCCGCGTGGTCACCGAGCCGAAGCCGCTGTTGGCGACCAGCGGCCCGTCGAACCGACGCCGCAGCTCCTGCACGAGCTCCCCGCCCGGCTCGCGGTGGAGCACCGAGAGGTAGGCGAGCCCGAGCGGGCGCAGCTGGTCGAGCAGCGAGCCGTAGGTGAGCAGCAGGTCGGCCTGGTCGGTCTCCAGCGTCCCCTGGACGTTGTGCTCCGGCGAGATGCGCAGCCCCACACGGCCGGCGCCGATCGCCTCGGCCACCGCGGTCACGGTCTCGACGACGAAGCGGGTCCGGTTCGCCGGCGTCCCGCCGTACCCGTCGGTGCGGACGTTCGACGACGGCGCCAGGAACTCGTGCAGCAGGTAGCCGTTGGCCCCGTGCAGCTCCACGCCGTCCAGCCCGGCCGCGATCGCGTTCTCCGCCGACCGCACGAAGTCCTGCACGACGCGCCCGATCTCGTCCGTGCCCAGCGCGTGCGGCACCGGGTAGGGCAGCTTGCCGGCCGGGGTGCGCACCACGCCGTCGATCGCCAGAGCAGACGGCGCCTCGGGCTCCAGGCCGTCGTTGATCACCGGGTGCGACACCCGACCCGCGTGCATGAGCTGCATGACGATCCGCCCGCCGCGCTCGTGCACGGCATCGGCGACCTCACGCCAGCCCGCGATCTGCTCGTCGGTGACGATCCCGGGCTGCCCGGCGTACCCCCGCGCCTGCGGGTTCGGCCAGACGCCCTCGGTGATGATCAGGCCGAGGCCCGCCCGCTGCCGGTAGTGCTCGACGACGAGTTCGTCCGGAACACCGGTGGCGCCGCAGCGCAGGCGGGTGAGCGGCGCCATCACGACGCGGTTGGCCAGCTGCAGGTCGCCGAGCGCGACAGGGGAGAACAGGTCCACGACGACAGCAAGGCGACACCGCGCCGACACCTTCCGCAGTGCGACCCACGTCACTCTCTGCCCCTAGGGTGGCCGCATGATCGACTTCCGGGTCCTGCGCGCCGCCGCCGTCGCCGCCGCCCTGGTGCTCGCCGGCTGCTCGGCGGACGCCGCCGACGAGGACGACGCCGCGAACGAGCCGGCCACCGCCACCGTCGAGGGCACCGACCCGCTCCCCGCCCTCCCCGACGACGTGGCCCTGCCCATCGTGTTCGTGCACGGCTTCGCGGGCTCGGCCCAGCAGATCGAGTCCAACGCCATGCGGTTCGTCGCCAACGGCTACCCGGAGGACCGGATCGTCGCCTACGACCACGACGGCGCGGGCCTGGACATCCCGGCCTACGCCGCGGGGCTGACCGAGGTGGTCGACGAGACGCTGGCCGAGTTCGGCGCCGAGCAGGTCTACCTGATCGGCCACTCCCGCGGCACCGGCGTCTCCACGCTGTTCCTGGAGGATCCGGCCCAGGCGGCCAAGGTGGCGAAGTACGTCGCGATCGACGGCCGGCCCTGCCCCGACGTCGTCCCGTGCATCGCCCCCACCCAGGAGCTGTTCCCCGGCCAGTCGCACGTCGAGGTGGCGACCTCCGCGGAGTCGTTCGCCATGCAGTACGAGTTCCTCGTCGGCGAGGCCCCCGAGGTCGTCGACATCGTGCCGCAGCGCGCGCCCGTGGAGATCTCCGGGCGCGCGGTGAACTTCCCGGCCAACACCGGCCGCGACGCCCGGCTCGACGTCTGGCAGATCGACGCCGGCACCGGCGCCCGGGTGGACGACGAGCCGCACGCCTCGGTCCAGCTCGGCCCCGACGGCGAGTTCGGTCCGATCGAGCTGCAGAACGCCGTGCACTACGAGTACGCCCTCAGCAGCGACGCCTCACCGGTCGTCCACCACCTCTACCTGCAGCCCTACGTCCGCAGCAGCTCGTGGGTGCGGCTGCTGTCCTCGGAGCCGGACGGCCCGGTCCGCACCAACACCCACGTCGGCGACGAGCACGCCGCACTGGTCGTCATGCGGATGCGGGAGTGGCACGCCGAAGGCGACGCCGACGTCCTGGAGCTGAGCGTCGACGGTGGCGAGACGGTGAACGCGATCACCGAGTTCGTGGGCAACGCGGCCATCGGGCTGCACATCCACGACGACGCCGCCACCCCGGGCGAGAGCACGCTCGCGAAGCTGCCCTACTTCGGCGAGCAGCCCTTCCAGAGCGGGATCGACGTCTTCCTGCCCGCCTCACCCGATGCCGACGGCACGATCACCGTCCGGAACCTGCCGCGCGGCGACGCCAACCGGCCGCAGACGCTGAACGTGCCGAACTGGCCCTCGAGCGGGCACACGGTGAGCCTGGTCTTCGCCGACTGGCCGGTCGACGGCGGGCCCTGAGCCGAGGCGGGGCTCAGCGGGAGCGTTGCTGCGCGCGGGCGACCAGGACGAGCCCGCCGATGACGACGACGATCGGCACCCACGGCGGCAGCCCGAACGAACCGAGCAGCAGGCCCGCGATCAGGAGCAGGATCTGGAAGCCGACGATGAAGGCGACCAGCACGACCACCCAGAAGAGGGCGGGCCGCTCCATCTGCAGCCGGCGCAGGTACTCCATCGCTCCTCCTCGGGTCGGGCACGGGGACGTCCCCCACAGCATCGGCACCGCGGGAGCACCGCTGAAGCGGGTCGGAAGCACAACGTCCCGCCGCCCGTCCCGCGTTCCCACCGCGCTCAGCCGCCGAGCATCCGCCTGGTCTGGCGGCCGAGTGCGACCGGGGTTCCGTCGAGCCCCCGCAGCTCCACCTCGTCCACCGCGACCTCGTCGTCCTGCCACACCGTGCGCTGAACGACCAGCACCCAGTCGCCGGTCGGTGGCAGCGCGGCCAGGTGGGCCGACAGCTCGACCGTCGGCATCGCTGCCGGTGAGGTGCGGACGGCGAACAGCGACGGCGGCAGCGCGTCGAGCAGCACGCCCACCTGCACCAGGGGTGGCAGGTCGCCGTCGACCCGCACCCAGGCGCGCAGCCGGGGCTCGTCCCCGCCCGCCAGCGGCCGGGTCGCGTCCAGGGCCCGGATCTCGAGGTGCTCGGCGATCGGGACGTACTCGCGGGGCAGCGCGAAGGGTTCGCCGTCCGCCGGCCGCGGCAGCGACACCGGCCGGTAGTGCTCCACCGGCGCCGTCGGGGGTGCGGCCGAGGTCAGGACCTGCGCGACCGCGCGCACGGCGCCGGACTGGTGGAGTTCGCTGCGCACGCTGCCGGTGCGGCCGGCCCGGTCGACGACGGCGGTCACCTCGGCCTCGACCTCGGGAACGACGCCGCCGAGCAGGTGGGCGGCCACCGCCCGCGGCGCGGTCCCGGTCAGCTCGGCCGCGGCGGCGAGCAGGTGCCCGACCACCAGCCCGCCCTGCGTGCTCGAGAACGACCGCCAGGAGGGGTCGAACGTGACCCGGCGGGCGGCGCCGACGGAGGCGCTCGGCGCGAGGGTCACGGCACCCGCCTCGCCCCGTCGAGGGGGGCCGGCACCGGAGCGGGCACGGCGACGGGAGCGGGCACGATCTGCAGGTCGGCGTGGTGCCCGCGGCCGACGGCCAGCGCGAGCGCGCTCGCGACGAGGGCCAGGCCGGCGGTGAGCGACCAGCCGCGGTTCGCGCCGGCGAGCTCCCCTGCTCCACCGGCCACCGCGGCGAGCAGGATCGAGACGCCCAGCGTCGCGCCGATCTGCCGGAAGGCGCTGAAGGTCGCCGTCCCGGTGGCCAGCGCCGGGGGAGGCAGCGACGAGGACGCCGCGGCCGAGAGGTTGGTGAGCGTCATCCCGACGCCGATGCCGGTGAACACCTGCCCGGGCAGGAAGTCGACCACGAACGCGCTCTGCTCCCCCACCTGCAGCACCCAGAACAGCACGCCGACGGCGAAGATCGCCGTCCCTGCGGCGGCGACCGGCCCGCAGCCGATGCGGGCCCCGAGCCGGCCGGCCGGGATCGCCGTCAGCGCGGCCAGGGCGGGGCCGGGGATGAGCGCGAAGCCCGCCTCGACGGTCGAGTAGCCCCAGCCGCCCGTCAGCCACAGCACGTTGCCGAGCAGCATCCCGCCGAAACCGGCCATGAAGAAGGCGATGGACAGGTTGGCGAGGGTGAACGAGCGCACCCGGAACAGCGCCAGGGGCAGCACCGGCACCGTGCCCCGGGGTACCCGGGCAGCGCGCAGGCCGACCAGCGCACCGGCGACGGCGGCACCGCCGAACGCACCCACCACGACGGCGCTGCCCCAGCCCCGCTCCGGCGCGTCCACCAGGGCGTACGCCAGCAGCCCCACCGAGACGATGAGCAGCAGCGTGCCCACCAGGTCGGGCCGCCGGGTCTCGCTCTCGTCCCGCGACTCCGGCAGCACCCGCAGGCCGAGGAGCAGCGCCGCGATGCCGACGGGCACGTTGACCAGGAAGATCCAGCGCCACGACAGCTCCACCAGCAGCCCGCCGATCGGCGGACCCAGGGCGGCGGCCACACCTCCGACCATCGACCACACGGCGATCGCCGTCGCCCGGCGGGCCGGGGGGAACGCGTGCAGCAGCAGCGCCAGCGACGTCGCCGTCACCATCGCCCCGCCGAACGCCTGGACCACCCGGAACGCGACCAGGCTGCCGACGTCCCACGCGAGCGCGCAGCCCAGGGAACCGGCGAGGAACGTGGCGAGGCCGGTGAGGAAGACCCGTCGCCGGCCGATGCGGTCGGCGATCCTGCCCGCGGGCGCCAGGAGCGCCGCGAAGACGATCGTGTAGCCGTTGAGCACCCACGACAGCGCGCTGGTCGAGACGTCGAACGTCTCGCCGAGGACCGGGAACGCGATGTTGACGATGAACAGGTCGAGGGCGGAGAGGAACACCGCGGCCGAGACCACCAGCAACACCAGGCCGGGGCTGCGCGCGCCGCCCGTGGAGGGTGCCTGCTCCGCCGTCGCGCGCATGGATCGCCGCCTCGTTCCCGGTTCGCCCGTCGAACCGACTGCGCCGGACCGTACACGAGTTGGTTCGGTATGCGAACCTTGTGGCATGACGACGCGACTTGACGGGCTGCCGGGCCGGCGCTGCTCGATCGCGGGCGCGCTCGACGTCGTCGGCGACCGCTGGGCGCTGCTGGTCGTGCGCGAGGTCTCGCTCGGCGCGCACAGGTTCAGCGAGATCCTCCGCGGCACCGGCGCGCCGCGGGAGCGGCTGGCCGCCCGGCTCGGCGAGCTGGTCTCCGCCGGGGTGCTGGAGCGCCGGCCGTACAGCGAGAACCCGCCGCGCTCGGACTACCACCTCACCAAGGCCGGTCGCGATCTGCTGCCGGTGCTGCAGGCGCTCATGCAGTGGGGCGACCGGCACATCGCCGACCAGCCGCCGGTGGAGCTGCACCACCACGGTCACCGCATCACCGCGTCCTGGGTGTGCGACGTGTGCGGCGAGCGGGTGGGTCGCGGCGTCGAGCACCACGTCCCCGAGCGGCGCGTGCCGGCCGACGGCTGAGCTCGGCAGCCCTCGTTCGGCGAACGAGGGGCCTGGCCGCCTCTCCAGCGGCCTCGTTCCCCGAACGAGGGGACGGGATCGGTCGGTCAGGCGGGCGGAACCACAAGGGGAACGCCGGTCTCCCGCTCGGAGACCTCCCACAGCTCGTCGATCCGCCTCCGCAGGTCGAACCGGCGCAGGATCGGCCGCTCCACCGGCGGCCCGTGGGAGCCGAACCGCGGCGCGTACAGCTGCCCGCCGCGCGCCGCGGGATCGGTGGCCGCCCGGAGCTGGGGCCGCGTGCCCTCGAGCGGGCTCATCCCCACCCGCGCCGTCACCGCTTCGGCGAACCCTCCGGTCCAGCCCGCCCCGCCCTCGCGCGCGGTCCGCGCCTGCAGGTCGGTGTTCGACAGCCCCGGGTGCGCGATGAGCGACGCCGCCGCGGCCCCGGCCCGCTCGAACCGCTCCTGCAACCCGAGGCCGAAGTGGTAGTTGGCCCACTTGGCGTGCGCGTACGCGCTCCACGGCTGGTAGCGGCGCCGCCGGATGTGCGGATCGGCCGGCCGCACCGTCCCGCCCATGAACCGGGCGGTGCTGGTCACCGTCACCACCCGGGCGGCCGGCGCCCGGAGCAGCGCCGGAAGCAGGTGCGCGGTGAACGCCCAGTGGCCCAGGTGGTCGACACCGAGCTGCATCTCGAACCCGTCGGCGGTGCTGCGCTGCGGCATCGCCATCACGCCGGCGTTGTTCACCAGCAGGTCGACGTGGTCGTGCGCGGCCAGGACGGCGTCGGCTGCCGTCGACACCACCGACAGGTCGCCCAGGTCCAGCGGCACGACCTCCAGCGACGCCGCCGGGTGCCGCTCCCGGATCCGCGCCGTCGCCGCCGCGGTCTTCTCCGGGTCCCGCGCGGCGACGACGACGTGCGCGCCCGCACCGGCCAGCGCGAGCACCGTCTGGTACCCGAGCCCGCCGTTGCCGCCGGTCACGACGGCGACGCGGCCGCTCAGGTCGGGGATGTCCTTCTCCGTCCAGCCCACGCGCCTACCTCCCGAGGTCAGGGCAGCCGCCCGGTGGCCTTGAGCTCGACCGCCGTCAGGACCTCCCAGCGGACGGCGGTGCTGCCGGGCCGGATCAGCCGCCAGTAGCGGTCGAACCGCCGCCGGGTCTCCGCATCGGTGGACATCGCGCGGGTCTCCGAGCTCAGCACCGTCCCGCTGCCGCTGGGGGTCAGCCGGAAGTCCATCGCCGCCTTCACCCAGCCGCGCTGGGTGAAGGCCCGCAGCTGCGCGGCGTCGAGGTCCGGGCCGTCGTCACCGCCGGTGAGCCGCCAGGCCTGCAGTGCGCCGCCGAACACCACCGAGGACGGCGGGTCGGAGGCCAGCAGCGGCACCGGCAGCGCGTCCAGGAACGGCCGGTCGTGCAGCTGGCCGAGCCCCTTGCCGCTGAGCACCACCGGCAGGAAGCGGGCGGCGCTGAGCGCGAGCGTGACCGGCAGTCCGGAGAGCCGCACCTCGTGCAGGGCGTCCCACACCCGCTCCGGCGGCGCGGCGATCCAGCGCGACTGCCGGGTGACGTGCTCGGGACGCGGGAGGACTGCATCCAGGTACACCAGCGCCTCCCTCCCGCGGCCGGCACCCGAAGCCGCGCCCGTCGGATTCGACCACGCTCCTCCGGACCCGACAACGCGAGGCACCGACCGCCGGCGTCACCCGTACTCGGGGCCGACCGCGCCGGTCACGACCTCGCCCACCCGCTGGTAGGTCAGCAGCAGGACGCCGGTCGGCGTGGTCGACTGCGCGGCCAGCCGCCAGGTCCGGGGGATGGTGCCGCTGCCGAACAGCCGCTTGCCCTCGCCGAGGACGACGGGGAAGATCGCCAGCCGCAGTTCGTCGACGAGATCCTCGGCCAGCAGGGTCTGGATCACCCCCGGGGAGCCGTGCACCTGCAGCTCCCCGCCGTCCTCCGCCTTGAGCGCCCGGACGGCGTCGCCGACGTCGCCCTCGATCAGGTCCGCGGTCTCCCACTCCACCGCGGAGAGCGTCCGCGAAGCGACGTGCTTGGCCTTGAAGTTGAGCCCCTGGGACACCGGGTCGTCGCTGATCATCTGCGGCCCAGGAGGCGTAGAAGATCTCGTAGGTCCCCCGGCCGAGCAGGAAGTCCTGCGCGCCGGTGAACCAGGAGCTCATCTGCTCGCCCAGGGCCTCGTCGAAGAACGGGACCAGCCAGCCCTCGTGCGAGAAGCCGCCGGACGGGTCCTCCCCCGGGCCGCCGGGGGCCTGCATGACGCCGTCCAGGGTGACGAACGTGGTGACGACGAGCGGTCGCATGTCTCTCTCCTCCGCCTGGGACGCGGCTCCGTCGGCCGCTCCTCACTCAGACGTCGAACGAGGCCGCTGCTCATCGACAGGACAGCTCATCGACAGGACAGGGGGCTTCCGCCGGAATGCGTCAGGGCGGTGACTCGGTGCTCCCGGGCGTGCCTCGTCGCCACCGGCGAACACCCACGGCTCCCCGGGGACACGGAGGAGCCGTGGGTGGGTGAGAGGCCGGCTCAGCGGGCGGCCGCCGGCACCGTTGCCGCGGTAGCCGGCGCGGGCGCCAGGCGGGCCGCGAGCAGCGACACGGCGATGCCCATGAGCAGCAGCCGGGCCGGCTCCGGGGAGGGGACGAACGCCGCCACCCCGGCGACGATCACCAGGACGCCGAGCCAGCCGGGCACAACGCCGGAGCGCCGCAGGGCGACTCCGGTCCACACCCAGCCGACGCTGAACACGAGGTACGACGCGATGTAGCCGACGACCACCTCCGCGAGCTCGACCTCCAGCGCCTCCGGGAAGTTCGAGGCCAGGGCCGGCATGACGAACAGCGACGCCCAGGTGCCCCCGGCCACGAGCACCGAGCCGAGCACCGCCACGGCCGGCCCGGCCGTTCCCCGGTCGGCCTCGCGCAACCGGACCAGCGCGGCGAGGGCGGCCGCCCCCACGCCCAGCATGGCGACCAGGAGCAGCGCCGAGGACGCCGTGGCCAGCGGTGAGGCCTCGAGGCCGTCCTCCCCCGTCACCACCAGGGCGGTGACGAACGAGCCGAGGGCCAGGACGGCGGCGGGGCCGGCGAGCGTCGCCAGGGGCCGCAGCAGCGAAGCGAGTTCCACGATGTCTCCTCAGGATCTGACTCTGCGTTGCGCGGCCCGGTCGGGCCGTCGGGAGCACGCTGCCGGGATCCGGTGTCCGGCGTCGTCGGCCCGACGTGCTGTTCTCCTCCTCCGCGCGGACGAGGGACCTCCGCCGCGAGGAGGTGGTGCCGGAGCCCGCGGGAACGGCAGGCTGCACGCCATGACGGCGGAGGCAGGGACCGCGGGCGCCCGGACGACGGCGGTGCAGCCGCTGCTGGACCTGGCCGTGCCGGCGGTGCTGGCCGTGCTGGCCGTGACCCAGCTGGTCGCCGAGCAGCCACCGGGCGACCCGACGCTGCTGACCGTGTGCGCGCTGCTGGCCGTCCTGCCGCTGGCCGCCCGGCGCCGCGCGCCGCTGCCGGTCACCGTCGCGGTGTGCTGCGGCACCGTCGGGCAGGTGCTCGTGACCGGCGGGGCACCCCCGACGTTCGCCTCGTTCGTCGCGGTGATGGTGTGCGTGTACACGCTGGCCCGCGAGCTCCGCCCGGCCCGGCTCGCGGCGGGCCTCGCGGTCGTGGTCGCCGCGCTCGCCGTCCTCACCCTTCTGCAGGCCAGCACCGCGCCGTTCACGCCGTTCGAGTTCGTCTACCCGCTCGTCTACTTCGGCCTCGCCGGCGGGCTGGGCGCGTTCGTCCGGCAGCGGGCGCTGCGCCTGTCGGCCGTCGAGGAGCGGAGCGTGGCCCTGGAGGCCGAGCTCCAGCGGGAGAGCGAGCTCGCCGCCGCCGAGGAGCGGTCGCGGATCGCCCGCGAGCTGCACGACGTCGTCGCGCACGGCATGAGCCTGATGGTGGTGCAGGCCGAGGCCGCCGAGGAGCTGCTCACCCGATCGCCGGAGGCCGCCGCCGAGCCGCTGCGGCGGGTGCAGGAGACCGGCCGGCAGGGCCTGGCCGAGATGCGCCGCCTCCTCGGCGTGCTGCGCACCGAGGGCGGGCCGCCGTCGACCGCGCCGCAGCCCTCGCTGCGCCGGCTCCCCGACCTGGTGCGGGAGGCCGCCGACGCCGGATTGCCGGTGGAGGTGGTGGTCGAGGGGGAGCAGGCGGAGCTCTCCCCCGGCCTCGAGCTGGCCGCCTACCGGATCGTGCAGGAGGCGCTGACCAACACACGGCGGCACGCGCACGCGAGCCGGGCCTGCGTGCGGCTCGGCTACACCGCCGACGCCCTCGGGATCGAGGTGACCGACGACGGCCGGGTCGCTCCCGGCGGCCGCGAGGGGCACGGTCTGGTGGGCATCCGGGAGCGGGCCGCCCTCTACGGCGGGACGTCGCACGCCGGACCTCGCGAGGGCGGCGGGTTCCGCGTCACCGCCGTCCTCCCCCGCGGGGAGCGGCCGTGACCGTCACCGTGCTCGTCGCCGACGACCAGGCCATGGTGCGTGACGGCCTGCGCCTGATCCTCGACCTCCAGGACGACATCGAGGTGGTCGCCGAGGCGGCCGACGGGCGGGCGGCGCTCCGGGCGGCCGCCGAGCACCGGCCCGACGTGGTGCTCATGGACATCCGGATGCCGGGGATGGACGGCCTCGAGGCCACCCGGCAGCTGCTCCAGGGCGGCCGGCCGGGCCCGCGCGTGCTGGTGCTGACCACCTTCGGCGAGGACGAGTACCTCTACGCCGCCATGCGCGCCGGGGCCAGCGGGTTCCTGCTCAAGGACTCCCCGCGCGCCGCGCTGCTGCACGCCGTCCGGACCGTCGCGGACGGCTCCGCGCTGCTCGACCCGCAGCTGACCCGCCGGCTCGTCGAGGACTGGGTGCGCCGGCCACCTCCGAGCGCCGGCGTGCCCCCCGCGCTGCGCGCGCTGACCCCCCGGGAGCTCGAGGTGTTCGGCGCCCTCGCACGGGGCCGGAGCAATGCGGAGATCGCGGCGGAGCTCTTCCTGTCCGAGACCACCGTCAAGAGCCACGTGGCCCGCGTGCTCGCCAAGCTGCAGCTGCGCGATCGCGTGCAGGCCGTCGTCCTGGGCTACGAGTCGGGGCTCGTGCGGCCGGGCTCGGCGGGCTGACGGCGGAGGCGGAGCCAGGCGAACCGCCGGCGGACCGCCACCTCGGTGACCTCGGGCCCGGGCGGCGCCGGCGGGTGCGCGCTCCGCCAGGCGGCGACCAGCGCCTCGACGTCGGCCAGGCCGGGCAGCGGCGCCCACCGGCTCTCCTGCGGACGGCGCCAGAACGCCTCGACACGGGCGTTGTAGTCCTCGGCCAGCGCGCGGACGTCGGCCTCGGAGGGCAGCCCGGCCGTGCGCTCAGGCAGCTCGTCGCGCTCGCGCCGGAGCCGGAGCCCCGGCGGCAGCATGTCCCCCGTCTCGACGCCCTCGCGGCGGGCCTTCTTCAGCGCCCACTCGTAGGCGGTCTCCTCCAGCTCGCGAGCCGGCAGCGGCCGTCCCGCCCGGACGTCGAGGTCACCGCGCTCCCGCGCCTGGGTGATCTGGTGCTCCACCCACGTCTCGAAGGAGACGCCCGGCGGCTTGCGCTCGGTCACCCCGTCCACGGTAGGCGCGTGATGAACGACTCAGCACCCGACCCTCACGTGAGGGTCGAGTTCGGGGAGGATGGACGGCGATCCGCGTGCTCCCGCCGTCACCGCCGGGCACCACCTGCACCCGCGCCGTCGGCGCCCCACCGGAAACGGGAGCATGACCCTGCCTGCGCTCAGCCCTGCCCGTCCCGCCTGGTTCTCCCCGAAGGTCGCCCGCACCGAGGTGCTGGCCGGCCTCGTCGTCGCCCTCGCGCTCATCCCCGAGGCCATCAGCTTCTCGATCCTGGCGGGCGTCGACCCGCGGGTCGGGCTGTTCTCCTCCTTCGTGATGGCCGTGGTCATCGCCTTCACCGGTGGCCGGCCGGCGATGATCACCGCGGCCACCGGGGCGATCGCCCTGGTCATCGCGCCGCTGGTCGCCTCGCACGGCCTGGAGTACCTGCTCGCGGCGGTCATCCTCGGCGGCGTCTTCCAGATCCTGCTGGCCGCGGCCGGCGTCGCCCGGCTCATGCGGTTCGTCCCGCGCAGCGTCATGGTCGGCTTCGTCAACGCGCTGGCGATCCTGATCTTCAGCGCGCAGCTCACCCACCTGGTGGACGTGCCGTGGCTGGTCTACCCGATGGTCGCGGCAGGCCTGGCGATCATCTTCGGCTTCCCCCGCCTCACCACCGCCGTGCCCGCACCGCTGGTCGCGATCATCGTGCTGACGACCGTCGCCGTCGCCGCCGGCTGGGACCTGCCCGACGTCGGGGACGAGGGCGCGCTCCCCGACAGCCTCCCGAGCCTGGTGATCCCGGACGTGCCGCTGTCCTGGGAGACGTTCCGGATCATCGCGCCCTACGCGCTCGCCATCGCCTTCGTCGGCCTGATGGAGTCCCTGATGACCGCCAAGCTGGTCGACGACATCACCGACACCCACTCGGACAAGACCCGCGAGTCCTGGGGCCAGGGCGTGGCCAACGTGGCGTCGGGCTTCTTCGGCGGGATGGGCGGCTGCGCCATGATCGGCCAGACGATGATCAACGTGAAGGTGTCCGGCGCCCGCACCCGGCTGTCCACGTTCCTCGCCGGCGTCTTCCTGCTCGTCCTCGTCGTGGCGCTGGGCGACGTCGTGAGCGTCATCCCGATGGCCGCCCTGGTCGCGGTCATGATCTTCGTGTCGATCGCCACGTTCGACTGGCACAGCCTGCGCACGATCCCCCGCATGCCCAAGAGCGAGACGACGGTGATGCTCTCCACCGTCGCGGTCACGCTGGCGACCTCCAACCTGGCGATCGGCGTCGGCGTGGGCGTGCTGGTCGCCTGCGTGCTGTTCGCGCAGCGGGTCGCCCACCTGGTCGACGTCGAGCGCGCGGTCGGGGACGACGGGTCGGTGCGCTACACCGTGCGCGGCGCGCTGTTCTTCGCGTCGAGCAACGACCTCTACACGCAGTTCGACTACGCCGAGGACCCCGAGGAGGTCGTCGTCGACCTCTCCCGGGCGCAGGTGTGGGACGCCTCGACCGTCGCCTCCCTCGACGCGATCACGCACAAGTACGCCACCCGCGGCAAGCGGGTGGAGTTCGTGGGGCTCGACGAGCACTCCACGGCCCGCTACGAGCGGCACACCGGCCAGCTGAACGGCGCCGCCTGATGCCCTCGCGCACGGGGCTGCTGCAGATCGGGCAGGTCGCCGAGCGCACCGGGCTGAGCCTGCGGACGATCAGGTTCTACGAGGAGCACGGCCTGGTCCGTCCGACCTCGCGGACCGGGGGCGGGTTCCGGCTGTACGGCGAGGACGACGTCGCCCGCCTCGAGGTGATCAAGCGGATGAAGCCGCTGGGCTTCACGCTCGAGGAGATGCAGGAGCTGCTCGCCCTCCTGGCCGACCTCGCTGAGCGTCCGGACGACGAGGTCCTGGTCGACCGGCTGCGGATGTTCCACGAGGCGGCGACGGTCCGGGTGCACGCACTGCGCGAGCAGCTCGCCGTCGCCGAGGGCTTCGCCGCCGACCTGGCCGCCCGGCTGGCCTGATCTCCACGCCCGATCGGGTGTGACCTCCGGCGTCCGCCGTGCGGCCGAGCCCGGGAGCGGACACGCTGACCGGGTGCCGCTGACCGCTCCCGGCCTCCCGGACCTGCCGCCCGACCTGGCCGGCCCCGTGGGCGTGCAGCTGGCCAAGCCGGTCCGCGAGATCCCGCCGCCGTCCGCGCTGCCCGGCGGCTGCCGCTACGAGCCCAAGTGGGACGGGTACCGGCTGGTGATCGTCCGGAGCCGGAGCTCCACGCGGCTGTGGTCCAAGCAGGGTCGCGACCTCACCGACCGGTTCCCCGACGTCGCGGCCGCGGCCCTCGCCCAGGTGCCCGCCGGGACGGTGCTGGACGGCGAGGTGGTCATCTGGCACGCCGACCGGCTCGACTTCGGCCTCCTGCAGCAGCGCCTGGTCGCCTCGGCCGGCCGGATCGACGCCCAGGTCGCGGCGCACCCGGCCTCCTACGTCGCCTTCGACGTGCTGGCCCTGGGCGGTGCGGACCTGCGCGACCGGACGTTCGGCCGCCGGCGCGCCGAGCTGGAGACGCTGTCGGCCCGCTGGAAGCCGCCGCTGCAGCTGTCCCCGAGCACCGCGGACCGGACCGAGGCCCAGCAGTGGTTCGAGGACTTCCGGGCGGCCGGCGTGGAGGGGCTGGTCGCCAAGGGCGCGGGCACGCGGTACGCGCCCGGCCGCCGCGAGTGGCTGAAGGTGAAGAGCTGGGAGAGCACCGAGGTGGTGGCCGGCGGGGTGATCGGGCCGGTCGACCGGCCGAGTCAGCTGGTCGCCGGCCGGTACCGCGACGGCGAACTGGTCGTCGTCGGCCGCACCAGCCCGCTGTCGCCCCGGCAGGCGGCGGAGCTCGCCGCCGTCCTCACGCCTGCCGACGACGACCACCCGTGGCCCGACCGCATCGGGACCGGCCGGTTCGGCGGCGGCCGGCTGTCGGTCCCGCTGACCCGCGTGCGCCCGGACGTGGTGGTCGAGGTGAGCGCGGACGCGGCCCTGCAGGCGGGGGTCTTCCGGCACCCGCTGCGCTTCCTCCGGATCCGGCCGGACCTGCGCGTCACCGATCTGCCACCGCTGCCCTGAGCGCCACGCCGGTCGGCCCCGGCGATCCCTCGGGAGGGTGACCACCCGCAAGGTCCGGGGCATGGCGGACGATGGGTCATCATGATCATCTCCGGCGACTCCGCAGCCCGGTCCGCCTGGCGGTACGCCGGGCTCGTCGCGCTCGCGGTGGTCCTCGTGATGGTGATCGACCCCCGGGGCGCCTGGCGGGCGGCCGCCGAGGCCGCGCTCCTCGGCATCGGCCTCACCGCCGTCCCGGTGGCCATCCGCGTGCACCGGACCGGCGCCGTCGCGGCCTGGTTGGGCCTGGCGAGCTGCCTGCTGTTCTTCGCGCTCAGCAGCCTCGTCGACATCCCCGTCAAGCTCGGCGGTCCCCCGTTCCTGGGCGTCATCGAGGTCGCGCTCGACGTCGTCGCCTACGGCTGCCTGGTGGCGGCCGCGGTCGCCCAGCTCGTCGCCGGCCGGCCGCGGCGCGACCTCGAGACCTGGGCCGACGCCATCGGGTTGCTGCTCGGCGGGGCGCTCGCCGTGGTGGCGTCCGCGGGGACGACCGGCATCGACGAGGCCGGCGCCGGCCTCCCGCTGCTCACCGCCGTCGTGCTGCTCGTCGGCGTGCCGCTGGCCTTCGCCGGGACCAGCCGCTCGATCAGCGCCCAGGCGCTGCTGGTCGGCGGTCTGTGCATCGTCGTGGGGTTCGGGGTGCAGCTCGCGACCGGCCTGCCCGACGAGGCCACGATCTTCGACGACGTGACGCTGTTCGCCGTCGCGGCCATCGTGCTGGCCGGCCGGCACCCGTCGGTGAGCCAGATGGGCCAGCGGGCCGACGCGGCGGACGCCGTCACCGCGGGCCGGGTGGTCGGCATCGGCGCGACCCTCCTGGTCAGCCCGGCCCTCCTGTTCATGCTCGGGATCCACCACGGCGGGCAGGGCTACCTGCTCGGCGTCGGGAGCGCGGCGCTCACCGGCCTGGCGCTGTGGCGGGTCTACGGCCTCACCCGGGAACGCGAGCTCACCCGCGCGGCGCTCGTCGACAGCGAGGCCCGCCTGCAGCTGCTGATGGAGAACGCCGCCGACGTCGTCGCGATCGTCGAGTCGGGCACCGGGACGGTCACGTACATGAGTCCCGCCGTCCAGTCCCTGCTCGGCCGCCCGCCCGCGTACTTCATCGGCCGCAACGCCATCGAACTGGCCGATCCGCGGGACCAGGCGCGGCTGCGCGCGGCGGTGACCGCCGTCGGCCGGGCCGAGGGCACCTCGATCGGCGCCGTGGACGTCGACGTCCGGCTGGAGCACAGCTCCGGCGGCACCCGCTGGGTGGAGATGCGGCTCAGCGGCCGGGTCGACACGGTCGCGATCAGCGGCTGGGTGGTCAACCTGCGCGAGGTCACCGACCGGAAGCTCTTCGAGGAGGAGCTCCGCCGCCAGGCGCGGACCGATCCGCTCACCGGGGTGCTCAACCGCTCCGCCTTCTCCGAGCGGCTCGAGGCCGCGACGGCCGCGATCGACCCGGCCGCCCCGCCCGCGGTGCTCTTCGTCGACCTCGACGACTTCAAGGCCGTCAACGACTCCCTGGGCCACGCGGCCGGCGACGACCTGCTGATCACCGTCGCGGCCCGGCTCGCCGCCAACGTCCGCACCGACGACGTCGTCGCCCGGCTGGGGGGCGACGAGTTCGCCGTGCTGCTGACCTACGCCTCGGCCGAGCGGCTCCGCGACGTCGCCGACCGGCTGGTCGCCGGCGTCCGGGAACCCATGTCGCTGAGCGGGACGGTCACCTCTGTGACCGCGAGCATCGGCGGGGCGCTCGGCGCGCCGGAGGACGACGCGGAGCGGCTGCTGCACCGCGCCGACACCGCGATGTACGAGGCCAAGCGCTCCGGCAAGGACTCCCGGACGCTGCTGGTCAGCCCGGGGCGCTGATCCCGGCGGGACGTCAGCCCACGCGGGTGCTGAGCCGCACCGTCAGCCCGCCGTTCCCCGCCATCAGGTCGACGTGGTCGAACAGCTTGCGGGCCAACCACAGGCCCATGCCCCCGCGGGCCAGGTCGGGGCCGTGCGCGGGCTGGAAGCCGGCCACGGGGTCGGTGTACCCGGAGCCGTGGTCGCCGATCTCGCAGACCAGGTGGCCGGTGCCGACCCACAGCCGCGCGGACACCGGCGGACGCCCGTGGCGGAACGCGTTGGCCGCGACCTCGCTGACCGCGAGGTGGAGGTCGTCGGCCAGGTCGCGGTCGGGCA
Organism: Blastococcus sp. CCUG 61487; assembly: GCF_005222955.1. GTDB lineage: Bacteria > Actinomycetota > Actinomycetes > Mycobacteriales > Geodermatophilaceae > Blastococcus. The sequence continues at coordinate 28,122 of NZ_LWUA01000146.1, forward strand.
CGTGCGCGGCGAGCGCGGCCCCCAGCCGGTGGCGCAGGTCGGCCAGGCTGACGGCGTCGGCGACGGCGAGCACGGGTGCGCCGTCCTCGAACGGCTCCCGGGGCACCGGCAGCAGGCGCAGGAACTCCGCCGGGTCGCCGAACCCGGGGCTGGGCTGCCGTCGTCCGCCGACGACGACCTCCGGATGGGTGGCCGCGGCGTTGTCCACGACCTCCGGCGGCAGCACCCGGGTGTCGTAGAGGCACAGGGCGGCGAGCGGTTGATCGGCCAGCAGGATGTTGGCGGCCGCCTCGTAGCGCTCGCCCTCGCGCCAGTCGCAGGGGCGGGACCCGAACTGGACCTGCCCCACGACGCGCGCCCAGCCGCTGCTGCTGCTGCGCGCCCGGTCCAGCAGCCGCCGGGTGACGGTGAGCGCGTCGGGCGCCCGGGTGTCGAGCAGGGCGATGCGGGGATGGTCCTCGACCGCACCGGCACGGGCACCCAGACCGGAGCGGATGAGCGCGGCGGCCTCGGGCGGGCAGGCGAGCACCGTCAGGTCGCCCGCGGCGAGGCCCGCCTCCAGGAAGGGCAGGGCCGCGGCCAGGAGCTCCTCGTCGGAGCCGACCACCGCGGCGGCGTGCGGGCGGACGGGCGAGACGGTGCCGTGCGAGCGGGGCGCAGGCACGACGGACCGCGCCCTGCTCTCCTGCGCCGCTCGTTCCACGTGCTCGCCTCGTTCCGGCCGGGATGTCTCCCAGCGCCGTCGTCGTGTCCCGCGGAGCCCCCGTTGGTCACCGGCGTCCGCGACCAGCTGTGCCGGGCTTCCGGACCACTCGGTCTCTTCCGGGCGCCCGCGCGAGTCTGGCCATCCGGGCGGCGGAGCCGATGGCGGTAGTCGGACCTGCCACGACCGCCGGTCCTCGGGCCGCCCGGTAGGGCGGTTCGCCGGCTCAGCCTCGGCGGGTGGAGCAGGTGACGGTGAACCTGCGGTCCTGCCCGGCGAGGCGCGTCGGACCGACGAGCCGGTTCAGCCCGGAGCGATAGCGCAGCGGCGAGTTGTAGACGGTCCAGAGCTCGCCGCCCGGGCGCAGCACGCGCGCCGCGGCGGCGAACAGCCCGTCCGCGGCGGTCGTGACGACGGCGGCGCCGAGGTGGAACGGCGGGTTGCAGACCACCAGGTCGACGCTCGCGTCGGGAACCGTCTCGGCGGCGTCGTCCCGCACGACGTCGATCCGCGCGTCGAGCCGGTTGACGACGGCCGTCGCTCCGGCCGACGCGACGGCGGCGGCCGACTGGTCGACGGCGGTGACGCGCAGCCCGGGCCGTGCTGACGCCAGCGCCGCGGCCAGCACCCCCGTGCCGCAGCCCAGGTCCAGCGCGGTCACCGCGTCCGGCGCCATCTCGCCGAGCGCTCGGAGCAGCGCGCGGGTGCCGAGGTCGACCTTCGTGCCGGCGAACGCCGCGCCGTGCGCGCAGACCGTCAGCCCGAGGTCGGAGTGCTCCTGGCAGCGGGGGAAGGACGACGGCCCCGGGCGTGGACCGCGGGCGACGAGCACCCTCGACTTCTGGCGCGCCAGGGTGGCCGACACGTCGGTGAACGAGTCGCGGAGGACGTCGTTCATGGCGTGCGTCATGTGCTTCACCCGGCCGCCGACGAAGACCGAGACGTCGGGAGCCGCGGCCGCCGCGACCACCTCGGCGATCTCGCGCAACGCGTCCAAGGCCTTGGGGGCCTTCACCAGCACGACCCGGGCGCCCGCCGCCACCTCCGCGAGCGGCAGCGACCGGTAGCTGCCGGCCAGGTCCGTGCGCTCGGCGTTGCGGGCCAGCGCCCGCTCCCCCACCAGCAGGTCCTGCGCCACCCGCACGTCGCGGGCGCCGTGCAGGGCGGTCGCCCCCAGGGTCAGCGCCCCGTACGAGTCGTCGACGACGGCGACCTCGCCCGGCCCGCAGAGCGCGAGAGCGGCCGCCGCCTCGTCCAGCAGCAGCCGGTCGGTGGCGTCGACCGCCACCAGCTCCGGCGCCTCGACGTCGGGATCCCGGCGGAGCCGGTCGAAGAGGTCGGCCGGTGAGCTCACCTCGGCGTGCTCGCGACGAGATCCGCGACCACGCGAGCCAGCTCCGGGCCGACGTCCTCCTGGAGGAAGTGCCCCCCGCCGGCCAGCGTGGTGTGCGGCATCCTCTGCGCGCCGGGGACGAGCTTCTGGAACACCCGCTCGCCGCCGCGGGTGATCGGGTCGCCGTCGGAGAAGGCGGTGAGGAACGGCTTCTCCCAGCCGGCGAGCACCTCCCAGGCCGCGCGGTTCGCCGCGACGGCCGGATCGTCGGGCTCGGCCGGGACGAGGGCGGGCATCACCCGCGGCCCGGCGGTGTAGCTGTCGTCGGGGAAGGGCGCGTCGTAGGCGGCCACCACCTCCGGCGGGAGCTGCGTGGCGCTGCCGTTGCTCACGACCCGGCCGATCTGGAAGTCGGGCGACTCCTGGGAGAACCTCCGCCAGGCGAGGAACGCGTCGGTGACCGGCCGGTCGCCCGTGGGCAGCCCGCCGTTGGCGATGACCACGCGGGCGAAGCGCTCGGGGTGCTCCGCGACCAGCCGCAGGCCGATCAGCGCGCCCCAGTCCTGGCCCACGAACGTGACGTCGCGGAGGTCCAGCTCGTGCAGCAGCGCCTGGCGCATCCAGCCGACGTGGCGGGCGTAGCTGTGGTCGGACCGCTGCGCCGGCTTGTCGGAGCGGCCGAAGCCGACCAGGTCGGGGACGACGACGCGCAGCCCGGCGTCGACGAGCACCGGGATCATGTGCCGGTAGAGGAACGACCAGGACGGCTCGCCGTGCAGCAGGAGCACCGTCTCGCCGTCGGCCGGGCCCTCGTCGAGGTAGGCCACCCGCAGACGGCCGCCGTCGCCGTCGTCGACCTCGACGTACCGCGGCGTCCAGGGGAAGTCGGGCAGGTCGGCGAAGCGCTCGTCGGGCGTCCGGAGGATCTCCATGCGTGCACCTTGCCAGTCACCGGAGCTTCCCATGCCTGGGTCGGACCCCGTCCGAGGGCGCGGGGGGCTGCCGGGGCATGATCCGGGGGTGACCATCACCGCACGTGAGTGGCAGCTGGCGGCGCGACCGCACGGCGAGCCGAAGCCCGAGGACTTCCGCCTGGTCGAGGTGGAGCACCCCGACCCGACCGACGGCCAGGTCGTCGTCCGGATGCTGGCGATGTCCGTCGACCCGTACATGCGCGGCCGGATGAACGCGGGCAAGTCCTACGCCGCCGCCTGGGAGGTCGGCGAGACGATGCAGGGCGGAGCGATCGGCCGCGTCGTCGAGTCCCGCTCCCCCGACGTCGCCGAGGGCGCGCTGGTCTCCACCAACGCCGCCTGGCGGGACGTCGCCGTCCTCGACGCCCGCGCGGTGCAGGTGCTGCCCGACCTCCCCGGCATCCCGCCCAGCTACCACCTCGGCGTGCTCGGGATGCCCGGGATGACGGCGTACGTGGGCCTGTTCCGGCTGGCGGAGTTCAAGGCCGGCGACGTCGTCTTCGTCTCCGGTGCCGCCGGTGCCGTCGGCAGCATCGTCGGGCAGCTCGCCCGGCTGAACGGCGCCTCGGCCGTCATCGGCAGCGCCGGGAGCCCCGAGAAGGTGCGCTGGCTGCTCGACGACCTCGGCTTCACCGCGGCCTTCGACTACCACGACGGCCCGGTCGCGAAGCTGCTCGCCCAGGCCGCCCCGGACGGCATCGACGTCTACTTCGACAACGTCGGCGGCGAGCACCTCGAGGCCGCGATCGGCGCCTTCAACGAGTTCGGCCGGGCCGCGCTGTGCGGCGCCATCTCCCAGTACAACGCCACCGAGCCGGCGCCCGGCCCGCGCAACATGGGGCTGATGGTCGGCCGGAAGCTGAGCCTGCGCGGCTTCATCGTCAGCGACCACAACGACCTGCGCGACGAGTTCGTCGAGAAGGTGACGCCGCTGGTGACCTCCGGGCAGCTGGTGGTCCGCGAGACCGTGCGCGAGGGGCTCGACGACGCGGTGAACGCGTTCCTCGACCTCCTGCGCGGCGGCAACACCGGGAAGATGATCGTCAAGCTGGCCGACTGACCCGGCCGGCTCCGGGGGCCGGCTCTGCGGGCCGATTCCGGACGTTGGCGGCGAGATCACGCCGGCAACGTCCCGAAGTCCCCGGCACGGTGAGAGATGCCGCCCGGCCCGTGGCCCGCGCCTCAGACGGGGACCGACACCCCGACGCCGCCGCGGGTCTCCGCGCCGTAGCGCTCGATCTCCCGGGCCAGGTCCAGCGGCCGGGTGGTGGCGCCCTGCGCGCGGACGTCGTCGGTGATGAGGTCGGCCGGCAGCAGCCAGGACACCTCGAACTCGATCCCGTCCGGATCCTTGGCGTACAGGGCCTTGGTGGTGGCGTGGTCGGACTCCCCGACCAGCGCGCCGGCCCGCTGCAGGGCGCCCCGGATGCGGGCGAGCTCGGCGAGCGTGTCCACCTCCCACGCGAGGTGGTAGAGGCCGACGGTGCCCTGGCCGGCGGCCGAGGGGCCGGCGTCGGCGCCGACGGCGAACAGCCCGAGGTCGTGGTCGTTGGTGGACCCCTCGGCCTGGAGGAAGACCGCGCGGCCGGGGATCTCGACCTGGACCCGGAAGCCGAGGACATCGCGGTAGAAGGCGAGGCTGCGCTCGACGTCGCGGATGTAGAGGACGGCGTGGTTGAGGCGCTGAACCGGCATGACGGGGCTCCTGACGGGCGGCGGTGGGATCTGCCTCCGACAACTTAGTTGAAGGATCAAGTATTCCCCGTCGGATCGGCCGTCGTCGGCAGCGTCATCGCCGCGCTGATCGTCGGCCTCAACGCCCACCTGCTCCTCGGCGTCGTCCTCTGACCTGCTTCTCCGCGGAAAAGCCGGCTGCTTTTCCGCGGAAGTTCAGGCTGCTTCTCCGCGGAGAAGCGGGAGGCGTCAGGTGGGCCAGATGCCGGCGAAGTGGTGCAGGGGGCCGTGGCCGGAGCCGATGCCCAGCGTCGCGCCGCCCTCCAGCGCCGCTTGCAGGTAGTCCCGGGCCGCCTCCACCACCGGCGTCCACCCCGCGACCTCCGCCGCCACGGGCACGACGCCGGCCCGCTCCCGGGCCAGCAGCGCGGCGATCGCCGCCGACAGGGTGCAGCCCGTGCCGTGCGTGGCGTCGGTGCTCAGGCGGGGCCGGACCGTGCGCACGGTCCCGGACGGGGTGGCCAGGACGTCCACGCTCTCCTCCCCGCCGAGGTGGCCGCCCTTGAGCAGCACCGCCCGCGGGCCCAGCCCGAGGAGCGCCTCGGCCTGCCCGGCCATCTCCTCCACCGTCCGCGCCGGCGACACGTCGAGCAGCGCCGCGGCCTCGGGCACGTTCGGCGTCACCAGGTCGACGACCGGCAGCAGGTCGGTGCGGACCGCCGCCACGGCGTCGTCGTCCACGAGCCGGTCACCGCTCGTGGCCACCATGACCGGGTCGCACACGACCGGGCCGGCCGCCCGGCCGGCCAGCACGGACGCCACCTCCCGGACGACGCCGGCGCTGCCGAGCATGCCGGTCTTGCACGCGTGCACCTCGACGTCGTCGAGCAGCGCGCGGAGCTGGTCGCCGACGAAGGCCGGCGGCACCGGGTGGACGCCGGTGACCCCGCGGGTGTTCTGCGCGGTCAGAGCGGTGAGGACGGCGGTGCCGTAGGCGCCCAGCGCGCTGAAGGTCTTCAGATCGGCCTGGATGCCGGCCCCGCCGCTCGGATCGCTCCCGGCGACGGTCAGCGCCACGGGGGTCATGCCGGCGCCCCATCCAGGCCGGCCCGCAGCGCGCGGGCGGCCGCCTCCGGATCGGGCGCGGCGCAGATCGCCGAGACCACGCAGATGCCGTCCACGCCGGTCACCTCCGGGGCCCGGGCGGCGTCGATGCCGCCGATCGCCACCGAGCGCAGGCCCCCGGCCCGGGCGGTGGCCGCGAGCTCGGCCACCCGCTCGGGCCCGAGCCCCGAGCCCGCGTCCGGCTTCGTGGGCGTCGCCCACACCGGCCCGATGCCGACGACGTCGACAGTGCCCGGGGGCAGCGCCAGCGCCACGGCCATCTCGTCGTCGTCGCCGGCGGAGAAGCCGAGCAGCTTGTCGGGGCCGATCAGCGCCCGCACCTCGACGGGCGGCAGATCGTCCTGGCCGATGTGCACGCCGTCTGCGCCGGCCAGCAGGGCGACGTCGACGGCGTCGTCCACGAACAGCGCCACCCCGGGCGTTCCGGACAGCGCCTCGCGGACGGCGAGGGTGAGCGCGTAGAGCTCGCGCCGGGACGCCGTCTTGTCGCGGACCTGGACCGCCGTGACGCCCCCAGCCACCGCGGCCCGCACCACGTCGGGCACACCCCGGGCACCGGCCAGCCCGGTGTCGGTGACCAGGTAGAGCGTCGGGTCGAAGGCGGGCCTCACGCCGTCACCCGCGCGGGGCCGAGATCGGTGACCCTGTCGAGCGCGTCCAGCCACAGCGGGGCGAAGGTGCCCGGCCCGGCGGCCACGCGCGCCGCGGCCTCGGCGGCCAGCGCCACGTGCGCGTGGGCCGCGACCGCGCCGGTCAACGCGTCGCCGCCTGCCCCGAGGTAGGCGGCGACCAGCGCACCGAGGGCGCACCCCGCGCCGGTCGTCCGGGTGAGCAGCGCCGATCCACCGCCGATCCGCACCGTGCGCGAGCCGTCGGTGACCAGGTCGGTCTCCCCGCTCACCGCCACGACGCCGCCGGTGCGGGCGGCCAGGGCCGTGGCGGCGTCCAGCGCGTCCTCGGCCGCGGCCGCGGAGTCCACGCCGCGCCCGCCCGCCCCGGCGCCGGCCAGCGCCATGATCTCCGAGGCGTTGCCGCGCACGACGGCCGGCCGCGCGTCGAGCAGCTCGGTGGCCAGGTCCGTGCGGAAGGCCAGCCCGCCGACGGCGACCGGGTCCAGCACCCACGGCGTCCCCGCTGCCGAGGCTGAGCGGGCGGCCAGGCGCATTGCGACGGCGGTGCGCTCGTTCACGGTCCCGAGGTTCACCAGCACCGCCGAGGCCACGGCCGCGAACCCCTCGGCCTCCAGCGGCTCGTCCACCATCGCGGGGGCGGCGCCGACGGCGAGCAGGGCGTTCGCCATCAGCGTCTGCGTCACGGTGTTGGTCAGGCAGTGCACCAGCGGCGCGGCAGCCATCAGCGCCGATCGGGCAGTGGTCAACGCATCGGCATCCACGCCGTGACATCCCTTCGCCAGCATGACCTGGTCAGGTTCGACGGGTGTGCTCTCAGCCCGCTCGACGGCGGACACCCCGTGTCACTCGGCGGCGACGTTACCCCACCCGCGGGCGGCGGCTCCGAAGAAGTCCAGCTCCAGCTGCATGGCTCGCCGGTAGGCCCGCCGCACCGCGGGGGTGTCCGACGCGATCCGGTCCAGCAGCGCCTCCAGGGTGACGGCGAGCTCCTCGAACTCCGGGGCGGCGTAGGTGTCGACCCACTCCCGGTACGGCCCGCTCGCGTGCGGGGCCAGCGCCGCGCCGAGGTGGGCGTAGAGCCGCATGCACGGGATCAGCGCCGCGCAGGTGAGCGCGACGTCGCCCCGGGCGGCCGTGGCCAGCAGGAACTCCGTGTACGCCAGGGTCGCCGATGCCGGCTCCACGCCCGCCAGGTCGATGCCCCACCGGGCGGCGTAGTCGTCGTGCAGCCGCAGCTCGGCCAGGACGCCGGCGAGCAGATCCGCGAACGCCTCCAGCGTCGTCCGGTCGGGGCTGTGCGTGATGCCGAGGGCGTAGCCGCGGGCGAACGCTTCGAGGAAGAAGGCGTCCTGGGCGATGTAGTCGGCGAACCTCTCCCGGGGCAGCGAGCCGTCGGCGATGCCGGTCACGAACGGGTGCGCCTCGGCGGCGCGGGCGAGGTCGACGCTGTCTGCCCACAGCTCGGCGGAGAGCGTCATGCCGGCAGCGCCGTCGACCAGAACGCCGCCTCGGCGGCGGTGACCTCGAGGAAGATCCCGTCGTCGACCGGCCCGGCCGCGTCGGCGGCGGCCTGGAGGTCGGCCACGTACGCGGCGAACCCCGGCGCCGTCCAGTGCGCGACGAACTCCCGGTACTCCGATGCGCCGGGCAGCGCCGAGGACCACGCATCCAGGTACGTCCGCTCGATCGTCCACAGCGCCGTGAGCGCGGTCGGGACGTCGGCCCGGTCGAGCCGCTCGAGCAGCCGCGCGTAGTCCTCGGTGGCCGGCAGCCGCGGCCGGTCGAGGTCGAGCCCGCGGGCGGCGGCGAGCTCCTCGAACCACGCCAGCTCCTCGACCAGCGCCACGCAGCCCCCGGCCAGCACCGGCTGCGCCGCGCGGGGCGCGCGGGCCAGCAGGCGGGCCTGGAAGCGCAGCAGGTCGGCGACGAAGTGCGCGTCCTGCACCAGCCAGGTGTCGAACGCGGCGGTGGGCACGGTGCCGTCGCGGACGGCGTCGAGGAAGGGGTGGCGGGAGGCCCGGCGCCAGGCGTCGGCGTGGCGGACGAGCAGGTCGGAAGCCGGCATGGCGCGGAACCATACGGCGTGCGTATGGTGACGGCGCATGTGCGGGAGCTCGGGTCGACCGGGCTGAGAGGGCGACTGGACGCGTCGCCGACCGCTGGAACCTGACCGGGTAATGCCGGCGTAGGGAGCAGTCATGAGCATGTCCTCGGACGTCCGCACCCCGGACGCACCCCTCACCCTGGACGAGGCGCCGCCGCGCACGCTGGGCCTCGCCGACTCGCTCGGCCTCTGGGCCAACCTCGGCGTGAGCCTGCTGCTGCCGGTGGCGGCGGTCTTCGTCGTGCTGCCGGGCCGGCCGCTGGGGGTCACCCTCGCCGCCATCGTCGTCGGCGCGGCCATCGGGTCGCTGCTGCTCGGGCTGGTGGCCGCGGCCGGCGCGCGGGAGCAGGTGCCGGGGATGGTCCTGCTGCGCGGGCTGCTGGGACGGCGCACGTCGTGGCTGCCCACCGCGTTCAACCTCGTGCAGTGCATCGGCTGGGCGACGTTCGAGATCGTCATCATCGCCGAGGCCGCCTCGCGGGTGCTGGATGCGCCGCGCTGGCCGTTCGTCCTCGCCGCCGGCGTGCTGGCGACGGCGATGGCGATCTGGCCGCTCGCCGTCGTCCGGGTGCTCGCCCGCTACGCGGTCTGGGTGGCGCTGGCCGCCGTGGCCTACCTGTTCGTGCAGGTGCTGGCCGAGCCGCTGCCGCCGCTCGAGGGAGGCGGGGCGACCTCGTTCTGGACGGCGGCCGACGTCGTCATCGCCCTGCCGGTGTCGTGGCTGCCGCTGGCCGCCGACTACACCCGCCACGCGCGCAGCGCCCGCTCCGCCGGTGTCGGCGCGGGGGTGGGCTACGGGATCGCCACCGTCGCGATGTTCACGCTCGGCGTGCTGGCGCTGGGTGCCTACGGCAGCGCCGGGTTCGACGTGATCGACGCGCTGCTGGCCGTGCCGCTCGGGGCGCTGGCTGTGCTCGTGCTGGTCAGCGTCGAGCTCGACGAGGCCTTCGCCAACCTGTACTCGACGGCGGTGTCGGCGCAGAACGTCGTCGGCCGGCTGGACCGGCGGGTGCTCGTCGTCGCCGTCGGAGGCACTGCGACGACGCTGGCGCTCAGCCTCGACGTCGCCGCGTACGAGCCGTTCCTCTTCCTCATCGGCGCTGTCTTCGTGCCCCTGGCCGGCGTGCTCCTGGTCGCGTACTGGCTCACCCCGCGCGGGCGCTGGGACACCTCCGACACCGCGCCCGCCCGGCCCCTGCACCTGCTGCCCTGGGCGGCCGGGTTCATCGCGTACCAGCTGACGCTGCCGACCTACTTCCCCGGTCCGGGGTCGGGCTGGACGGCGTGGTGGAGCGCGCGGCAGGCCGACCTCGGCATCGACCCGGGCAACGGCTGGTCGGCGTCCTTGGTGGGCCTGGCGGTCGCCGTGGCCCTGACCCTGCCGATCACGCTGGCCGGCCGACGCCGATGAGCGACGTCGTGATCGCCGGCGGCGGTGTGGTCGGGCTGGCGGTGGCCTGGCAGGTGGCGCGGCGCGGGCTGTCCGTGACCGTCGTCGACGACGCCCCGGGCACCGGGGCGTCCGCCGCGGCGGCCGGGATGCTCGCGCCGGTGGCCGAGGCGGGCTACCGCGAGGAGCCGCTGCTGCGGCTGGGCCTGGCCTCGCTGGCCCGCTGGCCGGGGTTCGCCGCGGAGCTCGAGGCGGCCTCCGGCATGCCGGTGGGGCTGCGCACCGCGGGCACCCTGGTGGTGGGCTTCGACGAGGACGACGTCCGCGAACTGGACGCGTTGCACGGCTTCCAGCGGGAGCTGGGGCTGGCCGCCGAGCGGCTCACGCCCCGGGAGGCCCGCCGCCGGGAACCCGCCCTCACCCCCCGCGTCCGCGGCGGGCTGCAGGTCGACGGCGACCACTCCGTGGACGGCCGGGCGGTGCACGCCGCGCTGCTGGCCGCGGTCGCCGCCGCGGGG
>NZ_LWUA01000147.1 GCF_005222955.1 Blastococcus sp. CCUG 61487
CCCCCCTCCCGGCCGCGCCCCGCCGCAGGTGGACGACGACGTCCAGCGCCGCGACCGCCTGGCTGTGCACGGCGGCCCGGTCGAGCCCCGCCGGCACGCCGAGGGCCTCCAGGCGGGCCGGCACCTCGCCGGGGCGGTTCGCGTGCAGGGTGCCGCACCCGCCCTCGTGCCCGGTGTTGAACGCCGCCAGCAGATCGGTCACCTCCGCGCCCCGGACCTCCCCGACGACCAGCCGGTCCGGGCGCATCCGGAGCGCCTGGCGCACCAGGTCGCGCAGCGTCACCTCCCCGACGCCCTCCACGTTCGGCGGACGCGTCACCAGGGAGACGACGTGCGGATGGCCCGGCGACAGCTCCGGCGCGTCCTCGCAGACGACGATCCGCTCGCCCGGCGCCACCGTGCCGAGCAGCGCGGAGAGCACCGTCGTCTTCCCCGACCCGGTGCCGCCGGTGACGAGGAAGGCCGACCGGCTCGCCACGAGCGCCCGCAGCAGCGCCGCGCTCTCGCCCGGGAACGTGCCGAGGGCGGCCAGCTCGTCCATGCCGAGCGAGCACCGGCGCAGCACCCGCAGCGACAGGCACGTGCTACCCGCCACCGGAGCGAGCACCGCGTGCAGCCGCGTCCCGTCCGGGAGGCCGGCGTCGACCCACGGCGAGGCGTCGTCGAGCCGCCGGCCGGCCGCCGCGGCCATCCGGACGGCGAGCCGGCGCACCGCCGCGTCGTCGTCGAAGGCGACCTCGGTGAGCTCCAGCCCCGCACCGCGGTCGATCCACACCCGGTCGGGGCCGGTGACCAGCACGTCGGTGACCCCCGGCAGCCGCAGCAGGGGGTCCAGCGGGCCGGCCCCGGCCAGTTCGGCGACCGCCCCGCGCACGGCGAGCAGGACCTCCTCGGGCCCCACCAGCCCGCCGCACTCCTCCCGGACGGCCGCGGCCACCTCGGCCGCGCTCGGCAGGCCCACCACCGGCGCCAGCCGGGCCCGCACCCGTTCCAGCAGCGGATCGGTCACCGCTGCTCCGAGACCCGGGCCAGAACCCGCCGTGCCACCGCGCCCAGGGGGGTGCGAGGACCGATCGAGGGGAGCTCGCCCCGCTCCTCCCGCGGTACCGCGCCGCGGTCGTGCGCCAGCTCGGCCAGGACCGGCCGGCCGATGACGTCCGCGACCTCACGGGCGACGAGCCCGCCGGGGACGGACCGCACGACCAGCTCCGCCGTCGCCCACGGCGACTCCGGCGCACCCACGAGCAGTCGGGCCGCGGTCGCCGCACGCAGCCGCGCCGGGACGACGAGCAGCGCGAGATCGGCCGCGGCGAGGACCGCCTCCGCGGGGGCTCCCGGCCCGTCCGCCCCCGGCCGCGGGAGGTCGGCCACCACCGCCCGACCGTCCGCGCGAGCCGCCCGGACGACCGCGTCCACGGCCTCGGCCGGCGGCCCGGTGCCCGCCTCACGGGCCGCGGCGAGCAGGTGGACGCCCGCGACCTCCGGGAGGGCGGCGACCAGGGCGTCCCCGGCGACCCGGCCCCGCAGCCCGGCGAGCTCCGGCCAGCGCAGGCCCTCGTCCCGCTCCGCGCCGAGGAGCAGGTCCAGCCCCGCGCCCCATCCGTCGGTGTCGACCAGCACCACGCCCGGGGCGGCGGCCACGGCCAGCGCCGCGGCCAGCGTGCT
>NZ_LWUA01000148.1 GCF_005222955.1 Blastococcus sp. CCUG 61487
ACCGGCCCCAGGACGGTTCAGAAGGCCCACTGGTGGGTGGCGTCGGCGAGGTGTTTGTTGCGGGCGTAGCGGGCCAGCACGACCCGTCGGGTGCCCGAGGCGCGGGTGATCGGTGAGGTGCCGGCGTAGTTCTTGCGCGCCTTGGCGTTGGCGTAGCGGTCGTGGTCGTCGCCGAACTCGGCCAGGACCCGGGCGCCCAGGATCGGTCCCAGGCCGGGCTGGCTGGTCACGATGTCAGCGTCCGGGTGCCGGCCAAAACCCTCGGCCACCACCGCCTGCAGCTCGCCGATCTGGGTGTTCAGCTGCGCGATCAGCCGCACCGCGCTGGCCACGATCACGGCTCTTCGCGGTTCCCGGT
>NZ_LWUA01000149.1 GCF_005222955.1 Blastococcus sp. CCUG 61487
GCAGCCGCGGCGCCGACGACGCCGAGCGAACCGATGACCTTGCGGGCGGTGGAGCTGGTGACCTTGGCGCTCATGACTGTGTTCTCCCTGTGTCCGAGCCACCGGGGCTTCCGGCGACAGGGAGAACACTGACGGGCGTTCCGCAGGCCACCCGCCGGGAAACCGCAAGGAATCCGCAAGAAGAAGGACCCCCTCGCCACCACTCGCAGGCTCGTGGCGG
>NZ_LWUA01000150.1 GCF_005222955.1 Blastococcus sp. CCUG 61487
CCCCCGGCCGGTCAGGCGCGACGCAGCTCCCCGTAGCTCCGTGCCAGGTCGGGCAGCTGCACGTGGGCGTTCAGCCCGCTCGGGTTCGGCAGCACCCAGGTGAGGGCTCTTCCGATCGACTCCGGCTGGGCCCCGAGCACGGCCCGCGGACGCTCGAAGCCGGCCCGGTAGGCGGTGACCCCCAGCACGGCCAGCACCCGAGGCCGGCACCGCGCCACCAGCTCGGCCAGCGGCGCGCAGCTCGTCCCCGGCTCAGCTCGGCGGCGGTGCGGGTCGGCCGGTCGACCAGGTTGGTGACGCCCAGCCCGTACCGCAGCAGCTCCCGGTCCTCCTCGGGGGCGAGC
>NZ_LWUA01000151.1 GCF_005222955.1 Blastococcus sp. CCUG 61487
CACCGCCCGCCGGGTCCCGAGCAGGCCGCTGGAGATCGACACCCAGGTCGTGGCGCCGGAGACGTCGTCGGAGTAGAAGGTCTCGACCGTGCCGACCGATCGCCCGTCGCTGCCGTAGGCGGTGCTCCCGATCGCCGCCGCGATGTCCTGCTCGCTGATCATGGACCGACCTCCCGAGGGGTGCGGCCCCCGCCGGGAACCGCCCCGGCTGCCGTGCCCAGCCG
>NZ_LWUA01000152.1 GCF_005222955.1 Blastococcus sp. CCUG 61487
CGGCGGATCGCGTCGTCCTGACCTGTCCGCACGGCGACGTCGGCGAGCTGCAGGGCGGTCACCTGGTCCCGCAGCACCCCGAGCAGCACGTCCGCGGCGCGCGGCTCGGCCGCCCGGCCCGGCGGCGCCGGGCGGTCCACCTCGTCCAGGCCCAGCGCACGGGCGAGCTTGGAGGCCCGGGCGGTCCACTCGGCCCCCGCGGCGACCAGCCGCTCGCCCACCGGCCCGAGCAGCTCCGCTGGCCCGTCGATCAGCTCGACCTCCACCTCGCGCCAGCTGCGGACCTCCGCCGCCCCGCGCGGGCCGGTCAACCGGGTGGCGGTGACGACGTCGTCGGCGATCTCGGCCATCGCCCGCCCGTCGGCATCCCGCAGCACCGTCACCACTCGTCGGGTGTGCAGCTCCGCCACCGGTACGGGCGGTTCGCCGCGGAGCACGCCGGCGAGCGGGTCGAGCACCGCTTTCGGCGGCCGGGCGGCCCGGCCCAGCGGGCGGCGCAGCTCCACCCGGGCGTCCCGGGCGGCCGGCAGCTTGACGTGCCACCCGTCGTCGGGGCCGCCGGTGCGGCGGCGCAGCGTGATCCGCGCCCCGGCCAGCCGCAGGTCGGCCGTGTCGAAGTAGCGCGCCTCGAGCGCGTGCTCGACCGGGGCGTCGGCGGTCGCGACGCCGGCGGTCCCGATCAGGTCGGGCACGACGAAGGACGGGGACACGTCGAACTTCGTCTCGATCTCCAGGTGGCCGGCCCGCACGAAGGCACGGTACGACCGGAGCGCGGACGGGCGCCGGGCGGCTCGGCCGATGTTCGGCGACGGCGCCGGCTGGG
>NZ_LWUA01000153.1 GCF_005222955.1 Blastococcus sp. CCUG 61487
CCCGGTGGAGGGCGACGGCGTCCCCCTGCTGCCCACCGCCCCCGACGCGCGCAGCAAGCCGGTGCGGCACGGTGGCCTGGAGGTGGGCCGGCAGGCCGAGGCGCGCGCGTTCGCGGAGGCGGCGGCGCCCTCCACGCCGGTCGCCCCGGGACGGCGCGGCGAGCGCCCGCTGGCCAAGCCACCGGTGCGCAAGTACGCGAAGGACCACGGGGTCGACCTCGCCCTGATCAGCGGCAGCGGACCCGGCGGGGTCATCACCCGGGCCGACGTCGACGCCTTCCGTTCGGCTCCGGACACCCCCGGGGGGGCCAAAAGCACACTTTTGGCCCCTGGGGAGGGGGAGCAGCGGATCCC
>NZ_LWUA01000154.1 GCF_005222955.1 Blastococcus sp. CCUG 61487
GTGGCGGAGGCCGCGGGAACGGCGGCCGGGGCGACGACTGACGCACCGGCCGACGGGATCCTCGGCGCCGGTGGGAGACTGCCTCCCCGTGGCCGAGACCTACGACTGCACCGATCCCCGCGGCGCGCGCCGCCGGCCTGGACGCCGCGGCCGCGGCCCTGGGCGCCGGCGGGCTGGTGCTGCTGCCGACGGACACCGTGTACGGCGTGGCGGCCGACGCGTTCAGCCCGACGGCGGTGACCGCGCTGCTGGCGGCGAAGAACCGGGGCCGGGGCATGCCGGTGCCCGTGCTCATCGGCGAGGCGTCGACGCTGGCCGGCCTGGTCCTGCAGCCGCCGCCCGCGGCCCTGGCCCTCGCGCAGGCGTTCTGGCCCGGCGGGCTGACCCTCGTCGTGGAGCACGCGCCCTCGCTGGCGTGGGACCTGGGCGACGCGGAGGGCACCGTCGCCGTCCGGTTGCCTGACGACGACCTGACGCGGGACCTGCTGCGCCGCACCGGCCCGCTCGCCGTCTCGAGCGCGAACCGCTCCGGGCGGCCGGCCGCGACGAC
>NZ_LWUA01000155.1 GCF_005222955.1 Blastococcus sp. CCUG 61487
AGCTTGTCGGCGAACTGACCGAGCAGCTTGTTGCCGACGTCGGTCATCACCCCACGGCCGAACTGGGCCGGCCGTCCGGTGATGGTCAGGTCGGTGGCGACGTCGACCCTCGTCGTCCCGCCCTCGTCGGTCAGGGTGACGGTGATCAGCGCCGTCGCGGTGCCGTTGCCGCGCCGGTCCTTGCCGCGGGCGTCGATCACGGCGCGGCGCGCGGCGTCGTCCCGCTCCACGACCGTGCCGGTGCCCTGGTAGGTGAGGTTGATCGGCCCGAGCTTGACCTTCAGCTCGCCGGTGAAGGTGTCGCCGTCCACGGACTCGAGCGCCGCCCCCGGCATGCACGGCGCGATCCGCTCGA
>NZ_LWUA01000156.1 GCF_005222955.1 Blastococcus sp. CCUG 61487
GGCGGCGGTCATTCCGGGCGCGCGCGCGATCGGCCAGTGCGACGGCGTCGTCGGCCTTCCTGAGCGCGGCCAGCAGTGCCTGGTCGTCCCGGAGCGTGCGGGTGAGCATCCTGCGCGCCACCGCCAGCAGCTCCGCCGTCTGCGGGTCGCGCAACGAGCACAGCACCGTGTTCTTCTCCCGGCGGCTGTCGACGATCCCGACCCGTCGCAGCACCGCCACCTGCTGGGACAGGTGCGACAGCTCCATCCCGGTCTCGGTGGCCAACTGGCCGACGGTGCGGTCGCCCTCGGCGAGCAGCTCGAGGATGCGCACCGGCCGGGGTGGGCGAGCCC